>JBFWSL010000117.1:0-10840 GCA_050248375.1 Hyphomicrobiales bacterium
GCTTCGAGCCCGCCAAGGCCGGACGCTGCCGTGTCGAATTGCTGCAGCGCCTGCTCGAGCTGCTGCGCGAGGCGAGGCGGCATGGCGTCTCGGTAACCATCGACGCCGAGGAGGCGGAACGTCTCGACCTGACCCTGGAGATGTTCGCGGAAGCTGCCCTGGACGACAGCCTGCGCGGATGGAACGGTGTCGGCCTCGCCGTGCAGGCGTACTCCAAGCGGGCGGTGCCGGTGCTCGAGTGGCTGGCCGAGATGGCGCGGTTCTGCGGGCGGCGGATTCCTGTCCGGCTCGTCAAGGGCGCCTATTGGGACGCCGAGATCAAGGCGGCGCAGGAACAGGGGTTGTCGGATTACCCGGTATTCACCCGCAAGTCGAACACGGATGTCTCCTATCTGGCCTGCGCGAAGCTGCTGCTGTCCCGCCCGGACTGCTTCTATCCGCAGTTCGCCAGCCACAACGCCCATACCATCGCCGCGGTGCATGCGCTCGCCGCACCCAAGGCCGACTACGAGTTCCAGCGGCTGCACGGCATGGGCGAGGGGCTCTATGAGGCGGTCATCGATCCGGCGCGGCTGGACCGGCAGACGAGAATCTACGCGCCCGTGGGCAGCCACGAGGACCTGCTTGCCTATCTCGTCCGCCGGCTGCTTGAGAATGGCTCCAATACATCGTTCGTGCACCGCCTCGCCGACGATGCGGCGCCCATCGGTGAGCTGATCGCCGATCCCGTCGCGCGCGTCTCGGCGTTGAAGACGCGCCGCCATCCCGGCATTCCGCTGCCCGCCGGTATCTTCGGCGCCAGCCGCCACAACAGTCACGGACTGCCACTGTGGCTGGATGGAGAGCGCCAGGACCTGCAGGCACGTATGGAAGAGGTGCTGCGCCGTGGAGACCTGACGGCCGCGCCCATTGTTGGCGGCGTGGAGCGGCCGGGCAAGGGCGCCAGGCCGGTCGCCTCGCCGCATGACCGCGGTGTGCAGGTCGGCGCCGTGTCCAGCGCCGGCGGGGATGACATCGAGGCCGCTCTGAAATCGGCGTCTGGGGCTGCGGAAAGCTGGGACCGTCTCGGCGGTCAGGCCCGCGCGGACATTCTTGCTGCCGCCTCGGATATCTTCGAACAGCACCGCGCCGAGTTCCTGGCGATCATGGTGCGCGAGGCGGGCAAGACACTGAAGAACGCGCAAGGAGACCTGCGCGAAGCGGTCGATTTCCTCCGCTATTACGCGTCCGAGGCGCGACGGCAATTCGCCGGTCCGATGACGCTTCCCGGGCCCACCGGCGAGCGCAACGAACTGAGCCTGCATGGCCGTGGTGTTTTCGCCTGCATCTCGCCGTGGAACTTCCCGCTGGCGATCTTCACCGGTCAGGTCGCCGCGGCGCTCGCCGCGGGCAACGCCGTGGTTGCCAAGCCCGCCGAGCAGACGCCTCTCATCGCCGCGCTCGCCGTGCGGCTGCTGCATCGGGCCGGCGTGCCGGGGGACGTGCTGCACCTGCTTCCCGGAGACGGCCCGACGGTGGGCGCGGCGCTGGTAGCCGACCCGCGTGTGAGTGGTGTGGCCTTCACCGGCTCCAACGAGACCGCCGCGTCCATCAATCGCACGCTTGCCGAGCGTAAGGGCCCAATCGTGCCGCTGATCGCCGAAACCGGCGGCATCAATGCCATGATCGTGGATTCCTCCGCGCTTCCGGAACAGGTGGTGCGGGACGCGGTGACGTCGGCCTTCGACAGCGCCGGGCAGCGATGCTCGGCCTTGCGCCTCCTGTGTCTGCAGGAGGATTCAGCCGACCGGATCGTCGCGATGCTCCTGGGCGCGATCGAGGAACTCGCCATCGGCGACCCCCTGGACTTCGCCACTGATGTGGGGCCGGTTATCGACCAGGAGGCCAAGCGCGCCCTCGATGCCCACAAGCAGCGTATGCGTGGAGAAGCGAAGGAGTTGATCGATCTGCCGCTGCATGGCTGCGACAGGGGTTCCTATGTGAGCCCGGCCGTCTACCAGGTCGGTTCGGTGGGAGCGCTACAGCGCGAGGTCTTCGGACCGGTCCTGCATCTGGTGCGCTATCGCGCGGACCGGCTCGGGCAGCTCTGCGACGCCATCAATGCCACCGGCTACGGGCTCACCGCCGGAATCCATACCCGTATCGAGAGCACCGCCGCGTTCATCTCCTCGCGCCTCAGGGTCGGCAATCTCTATATCAACCGCAACCAGATCGGGGCCGTGGTTGGCGTGCAGCCCTTCGGCGGCGAGGGCCTGTCCGGCACCGGCCCGAAAGCCGGAGGTCCGCACACCCTGGCGCGCTTCGCTGTCGAGCGGACGCGGAGCACGGATATCACCGCCTCCGGCGGCAACGCTGCCCTGCTTTCGTTGCGGCCCGAGGATCGCGACTAGCCGGGCACCGGCATATTGCCGCCCCGGACCGGACGTCATATGTGAATGGTGACCGCGGAACCCGGCGACCGGCGCCGGACCCGCCTGTGAACCAGGGTTGCGATGGCTACGAAGGACAAAGCGCCTGCCAGGACCGGCTCGGCGAAGGCTCCGGAAAGGATTTCCGGTGAAGCCGAGGTCTCGGCGTTTCTGGACAAGGTGAACCGGCTGGCTCCGGCGGTGACCACGGGCCGCGGCCGGTTGATCTTTGCCATGGACGCCACCATGAGCCGCCAGCCCACCTGGGACATGGCGCTCGGCCTCCAGGCCGACATGTTCCGGGCCGTCAAGGAAATCGGCGGCCTCAATGTCCAGCTCGTCTACTTCCGTGGCCTTGGCGAATGCCGGGCCAGCAAATGGGTGGACGATCCGGATGCTCTCGCCCGGCTGATGACCAGGGTCTCCTGCCAGGGCGGCTATACGCAGATCGCGCGTGTGCTGACCCATGCCCGGGCGGAATCGGAAAAGACAAAGGTCAATGCGGTCGTCTATGTGGGGGACTGCATGGAAGAGGACGTGGACCACCTCTGTGCCCTAGCGGGCGAACTCGGGCTGCTGGGCAGTCCTGTATTCATGTTTCAGGAAGGGCACGACGCGCGCGCCGAACGCGCGTTCAGGGAAATCGCGCGCCTGTCGGGCGGCGCCTGGTGCCGCTTCGACGAGGGTTCCGCGGCGCAGTTGCGGGAGCTTCTGAGCGCCGTCGCAGTCTACGCCGCCGGGGGGCGCAAGGCCCTTGCCGACATGGACAGGACCCGGGGCACGCGACTGCTGCTCGAGCAACTCGGCGGCGCGGAATAACCGGATGCCCTATTTCCTGGTTGGCCTCGCCCTGCTCGTACTGCTGCTTTACGGTACGCGAAAATTCGTCGGCGCGGATCCGAAGAAGCTCGCTCGCGGCGTGAAACGCTATGGCGGTGTCGGCGCCATCGCGCTGGGCGTGCTGATGGCTGTTCTCGGCCGTGGCGCGCTGGCTCTGCCGCTCTTCGTCGTCGGCTCGATGCTGCTCGGGCGTGGCGGCTTCCCCGGCTTCCCGTTCCCCGGCGGCGGCGGTCGCAGGAGCGCCGGCCAGGCGTCGCGCGTGCGCACCAGCATGATCGAGATGGAGCTCGATCACGACAGCGGCGATATGGACGGCACGGTACTGGGCGGCCGGTTCGAGGGCCGGGCGCTGTCGTCGCTTTCCTTCGAGGAGCATCTGCAACTGTGGAAGGAAGTCAGGGCCGCCGATGCCAACGGCGCCCAGCTTCTTCAGGCCTATCTTGATCGTGTGCACGAGGGCTGGCGCGAACATGCCGACACCAGCGGCGGCGGGACGGGCAAGGGCGCGCGGCAGACGTCCGGGCCGATGACCGTTGACGAGGCTTACGAGATTCTCGGGCTACGGCCCGGCGCTGACAAGGGCGAGGTGCGCAAGGCCCACCGTGACCTGATGAAGCGTCTGCATCCCGACCATGGCGGCTCGACCTACCTGGCGGCCCAGATCAACCAGGCCAAGGACCTGTTGCTCAAGTCGCTCGGCTGACTGCGGGCTATTCGGCCCGCATCACCACGCAGGCGATCGACCGGGCCTTCAACTGCGAACAGGCCGTGCGGGCGGAATTTTCCGAAAACCCGGCAAAGCGGGCCCGGTAGAGCTCGCGCTTGGTATCTTCGAACTTGACCATGATCGGGCTGTGTCCGTCGACCACCTCGCTGGCGCGCGCGGTGACTTCGGAAAGCACCTGCTCGGCGTCGCTGTGGCGCGAGAATGCCCCGATCTGGATATGGTATCCGCCATCTGCGGCGCTGTTCGTGGCCCGAGATCGGGCAGCGACGGGCGCGGCGGCCGGCGCTGCGTCCGCCGCCGGGGCGGAGGCAAGCATGGTCGCTGCCGTCCGCGTGCGGATGGCCCCGGAGGAAGGCGCCATCGAGGCGGTATACGCCGGCACCGAGGGAGCCGCCGGAGGTGGAAGCAACTCATCCGGCTTGCGGTTTGGAAGCGGCGGCCGCGTGGAGGGCGCCGGCGCCCGGTCGCTGGCCTTGGGAAAGGCCTGCGTGAGCAGCGTGCGCATATGCGCGTCCCGCCACTTCGAGGACGTCCCGCCGAGGACGACGCCGACCAGATGCTTGTTCTTGCGGCGGACCGAGGACATCAGGTTGAAGCCGGAGGCTCGGGTATAGCCGGTCTTGATCCCGTCGGTGCCTTCGTAGTTGAACAACAGGCTGTTGTGATTGCGGTATTTGTTGCCCGCGTAGCTGAAGTACTTGGTATCGAAGTAGCCGTAATACTCCGGGAAGTCCTGCATGATGGCGCGGGCCAGAATGGCCATGTCCCGTGCTGTCGTCACCTGGTCCTTGTTGGGCAGGCCGGATGCGTTCTTGAAGGTAGTGCGCGTCATGCCGAGGTCCTGGGCCTTGGCGGTCATCATCCTGGCGAAATTCTCTTCCGAGCCGCCGATGTTTTCCGCCACCACCACAGCGGCGTCGTTGGCTGACTTGGTGACCAGCGCACGGATGGCGTCCACGACGCGGATGCTGCTGCCGGGCTTGAGGTTGAGCTTGGTCGGAGCCTGTCCGGCGGCGTGGGCGGACACGGAGAAGCGGCTGTCGAGCTTCACCTTGTCCTTGCTCAGCAGGTCGAACAGCAGGTAGAGGGTCATCACCTTCGTGAGCGAAGCCGGATAGCGCTCTGCGTCCGCGTTGCGGGAGAACAGGACCTTGCCCGTGTTCTGGTCCACGACGATGGCCGCATAGCGCGCAGCCGCATCCGCGGCGCCGGATTGACTGCCCAGGATCGAGGCAGCCATGGCGAGCACCAGCAAAAATCTCACACGGCCGCCTTGCTCGCGGCCTGTAGCCTTTCGTGCAAACACGTCTTCCCCACGGAGCCTGAAGGCTCCATCCCGATACAACCTGCCTGGCGGGGCTCCCCAGGGGCGTTTCCGTCCCTTCCCGCCGCCACTTCCGCCTGCTGCGGACGCGGCTGTTCTCAAGGCTAGGCGGGTTCCGTTACCAAGGCGTTAAGTCATCGAGAGGCGGTTTATTGTGCGCCGCAAAAAATTTATTGACAGATTTTTGTGCAATGCATATATGAATTGTGCAACGCAATACACCGCGGGACACGGCGAGCGCCGTGAGGGCGGGATGTGAAATATTGGAGAGATGAAGATGAAAGGTTTTGAGGATTTCCAGAAACTGGGCAAGGACAACTTCGAGTCTGCCGTGAAGACGTTTGGCGAGGTCAACAAGGGCTTCCAGGCCATCGCCACCGAATTTACCGATTTCTCGAAGAAGGCTTTCGAGGACGGTACCGCCACCTTCGAGAAGCTTGTTGGCGCCAAGACCCTCGAGCAGGCCATCGAGATTCAGACTTCCTATGCCAAGAAGGCCTATGAGGACTACATGGCCCAGGCTTCCAAGATCGGTGAGATGTATGCCGACCTCGCCAAGGAAGCCTACAAGCCGGTCGAGACCGCGATGGCCAAGAAGGCCTGATGCGTCCACCGCAAGTTTTCCCCTCAGGAAAGCCCGGCTTTGCAGCCGGGCTTTTCGCTTTTGAGGGAGGCGAAGGTCCGGTATCAGGTCAAGTATCGTTTATCGACACATTTGCTGACAGCCCTACGATGCCGCTAGACTATGTGGCAGAGTCGCCAGAGTGGCGTCGCATGTGCCCCAGGGACCACAGGAAGCCTGAAGAGCCTGATCTGACCATGTCGCGCCAGAACCGCGATAACAAGGGCGACGATCCCGGCACAGGGATTGTCACGAAGACCCGGCCGAAGACGCAGAAGCCGAGCCTGTACAAGGTGCTGTTGCTGAACGACGACTACACGCCGATGGACTTCGTTATCTACATTCTCGAGCGCTTCTTCGCCAAGGGCCGGGATGAAGCCACGCGCATCATGTTGCACGTGCACCAGAAGGGCGTCGGAATCTGCGGCGTCTATACGTATGAGGTGGCGGAGACGAAGGTTGCGCAGGTGATGAATTTCGCGCGACAACATCAACATCCGCTACAATGCACTCTGGAGAAGGATTAGGGATACCCGCAAGTGACCACTTTCTCGTCCAGTCTTGAGCAGGCCCTGCACAGGGCTCTCGAATACGCCAACGAGCGCAGCCACGAATACGCCACGCTCGAACACCTCCTGCTTGCCCTCATCGACGACCGCGACGCCTCCGCCGTGATGCGCGCCTGCGACGTCGACCTGGATGCGCTGCGGCAGAAGGTGACCGACTATCTGGACGACGAGCTGGGCGGACTGGTCATAAGCGCGCAGGGCGAGGCGCAGCCGACCGCCGGCTTTCAGCGGGTGATCCACCGTGCCGTGGTGCATGTGCAGTCGTCCGGCCGCGAGGAGGTGACCGGCGCCAACGTGCTCGTGGCGATCTTCGCCGAGCGCGAGAGCCACGCCGCCTATTTCCTGCAGGAACAGGACATGACCCGCTTCGATGCGGTCAATTACATCTCGCACGGCATCGCCAAGCGTCAGGGCATGTCCGAGCCGCGCACCGTGCGCGGGGTGGACGAGGATGCGGCGACCGTGGAGGGCGGAGCCGAGGAGAAGCGCCGTGGCGCCGACGCGCTCGAGGTGTACTGCATCAATCTCAACGAGAAGGCGCGCAAGGGCCGCATCGATCCGCTGATCGGCCGCGAGGCGGAGATTCGCCGCACCGTCCAGGTGCTGTGCCGCCGGCAGAAGAACAACCCGCTCTTCGTGGGCGATCCCGGCGTCGGCAAGACGGCCATCGCGGAAGGCCTGGCCCGCAAGATCGTGCGCGGCGACGTGCCCGAGGTGCTGCTCGATTCCACCATCTTCCAGCTCGACATGGGCGCTCTGCTCGCCGGCACCCGCTACCGGGGCGATTTCGAGGAACGCCTGAAGTCGGTGATGCGCGAGATCGAGAACTATCCCGGCGCCATCATGTTCATCGACGAAATCCACACGGTGATCGGTGCGGGCGCCACGTCAGGCGGGGCCATGGACGCCTCGAACCTGCTCAAGCCGGCGCTGCAAAGCGGCACGCTGCGCTGCATCGGCTCGACCACCTACAAGGAATACCGCCAGCACTTCGAGAAGGATCGCGCGCTGGTGCGCCGGTTCCAGAAGATCGACGTCAACGAGCCGAGCGTGCCCGACTCCATCGAGATTCTCAAAGGGCTGAAGCCCTATTTCGAGAACTTCCACAAGATCCGCTACACCAACCAGGCCATCAAGTCGGCGGTGGAGCTGTCGGCGAAGTACATCCATGACCGCAAGCTCCCGGACAAGGCCATCGACGTCATCGACGAGACCGGCGCGTCGCAGATGCTGCTGCCCGAGAGCCGGCGCAGGAAGACCATCGGCGTGAAGGATGTCGAGGCCACCATCGCCACCATGGCGCGCATCCCGCCCAAGACCATCTCCCGCTCGGACGCGGAAGTGTTGCAGCACATCGACCGCGACCTGAAACGCGTGGTGTTTGGACAGGACCAGGCTATCACCGCGCTCGGTTCCGCCATCAAGCTGTCCCGCGCCGGCCTGCGCGAGCCGGAGAAGCCCATCGGGTGCTACCTGTTCTCGGGCCCCACGGGCGTCGGCAAGACCGAGGTTGCCCGCCAGCTCGCCAAGCTGCTGGGCGTGGAACTGTTGCGCTTCGACATGTCGGAGTACATGGAGCGTCACACGGTTTCGCGGCTGATCGGCGCGCCTCCGGGCTATGTCGGCTTCGATCAGGGCGGCCTGCTGACCGACGGCATCGACCAGCATCCCTATTGCGTGCTGCTCCTCGACGAGATCGAGAAGGCGCATCCGGACCTGTTCAACATCCTTCTGCAGGTAATGGACCACGGCAAGCTGACCGACCACAACGGCAAGAAAGTCGACTTCCGCAACGTCATCCTCATCATGACGACCAACGCGGGCGCGGCCGACTTGGCCAAGCCGGCCATGGGATTCAACCGCACCAAGCGGGAAGGGGACGACCAGGAAGCCATCAACCGCCTGTTCTCGCCCGAGTTCCGCAACCGTCTGGACGCCATCATTCCGTTCCAGGGCCTGCCGACCGAGGTCATCGCCAAGGTGGTGGAGAAGTTCGTCTTCGAGCTCGAGGCGCAGCTTCAGGACCGCAACATCACCATCGAGCTCACGCCGGAGGCGAACGACTGGATCGCCCAGCAGGGCTACGACGAGAAGTTCGGCGCCCGGCCGCTCGCGCGCGTCATTCAGGAGCACATCAAGAAGCCCCTTGCGGACGAGGTGCTGTTCGGCCGGCTGATGAACGGCGGCACCGTGCGCGTGTTCCTCGAGGAGAAGAACGGCGCCAGGGGCCTCGGTTTCGAGTTTATCGACAGACCTGTCGCCACGCCGCCCAAGTCTCCTCCATCCGGTTCCGGCGGCTCCAGGCCGAAAAAGCCCGCCAGGGCCGGAACGGCCGGCAAGGCAAAGCCTCGCAAGGCCTCCCGGCCCGGCGCCGCCGGGCGTGGCTCCAGCCCGGTGCCGAAGGTGCCATTGCCCGCGAAATAGACGCCCGTGACCGCCGACGGCTCCGATCCAGGTTTGCAGGCGCCAGCCTGGACAAAGGGAGCGACCCAGCGCCAGGCACTGTTGCGTGGTGCCAGGAGAGCCTTCGGCTCGCTGCCCGCCTTCGTCGTCTTCGCCACCGCCATTGGATTCGGCGCGCTCGCCCGCGACGCCGGATTCGACCTCTGGCAGACTCTCTTCATCGCCGCCACGATCTTCGCCCTGCCGGGGCAGGTGGTGCTTGTACAGCAGGCGGCCGCCGGGGCAACCCTGCTTGCCGCCGCGCTCGCGGTGATGCTGACGTCGGTGCGCTTCCTGCCCATGACAGTTGCGCTGCTGCCCTGGCTGCGCGATGGGTCGCGGCAGCGGACCAAGGAGTATCTGCTGTCGCACTTCATGGCGATTACGGTCTGGCTGGAGAGCCGCCGCTGGCTGCCGGTGCTGCCGCCGAATCTGCGCATGCCCTTCTTCGCGGGCTTCGCGCTTATGATCTATGTCGGCAACACGTCTGCCGCCGTTATCGGCTATGTGGTCGCCGCCAACGTGCCGACACCGCTGGCTGCGGGGCTCGTGTTCCTCACTCCGCTCTACTTCGGCATGTCGCTGATCCTGACCGCCGTGCAATGGCCGTTTGCGGTCGCCATTGCTGTGGGGGCGATAGTCGGGCCGGTGGCTTTCGTCTACGCGCCCGGCTTCGACCTGGCGCTGTCCGGCCTCGTCGGCGGCACCGTCGCCTATGGCCTCAAGCGCTGGAGGGAAGGACGGTGAATTTCTCGGTCTGGCAGGGGGAGTGGTCCTACATCCTGCTGTTCATAGCCGGATTCTGCGTCACCCAGCCCTGGCGCTACATGGGCGTGGTGCTGTCGAAGGACGTCAGCATCGACAGCGAGGTGCTGGTCTGGGTGAACCTTGTCTCCACGGCGCTGGTCGCCGGCCTCGTGGCGAGGCTGTTGCTGTTTCCCGCCGGCGCGGTGGCGGAAGTGCCGCTCGCCCTGCGGATGCTGGCGTTCCTCGGCGGCATGGGCCTGTTCATGGTCTTGCGCCAGTCCATGGCCGCCGGAGTCCTCGGTGGCATCGGCATCCTGGTCGCGGGGATAGTGCTGATCGGCATATAGGGCGCGCGCTCAGGCGGCGCCGAGTGCCTGGCGTATCTTTTCCGCGTTTGCCACCAGCACGTCGGGATCCTCCATCTCGCCCGAATGGGGCTTGAGCGTCTCGCCTTCCCAGCGCGGGACGATGTGGAAATGGATGTGAAACACCATCTGCCCGGCGGCGGCGTTGTTGAATTGCTGCAGCAGTATGCCGCCGGCGCCCATGGCGTCGCGCACCACCGGAGCAAGCATGTGCACGGTCTTCATCAGGGTGTTCAGCGAATCCTGAGTGATGTCGAATATGTTCACCGCCGGCTTCTTGGGGATCACCAGCGTATGCCCGTCGGCCCGCGGCATGATGTCGAGGAAGGACAGGGTGTCGTCATCTTCGTAAATCTTGTGGCAGGGCAATTCCCCGCGCAGGATCTTGGCGAACACATTCTGATCGTCATAGGTCATGGCGGGTTCCCGTCCCGTTGCTCACTGGCGAGCGCCTGTTTCCCAAGTCTCGCTGCGCCGGTCAAGCACCGCCGCCGCGCCGGAATGGTGACAGCTTCGTGAGTTCATCGGCTTCCTGCCGCACATGTCCTTGTTCCTGCCGCAGGTAATGGGCAACCGCACGCCGCAGGCCTTCGTCGGCGATGAGATGGGCGCTGTAGGTGGTCTCCGGCATGTACCCCCGCGCGATCTTGTGGGGACCCTGGGCGCCCGCCTCCACACGGGGAATGCCATGCGCGATGGCATGGTCGATGGCCTGGTAGTAGCAAAGCTCGAAGTGCAGGAAGGGGTGATCTTCGACGCAGCCCCAGTAACGGCCATAGAGCGCATGCGCGCCCAT
>JBFWSL010000118.1:0-10834 GCA_050248375.1 Hyphomicrobiales bacterium
TCCGCCACGAGCATCGTGCCGATGAGGAGCAGGAAGCCCAGCGCCAGCATTACCACGGTCGGGTTCCGGTGGATGAAGTTGGCCAGCGGTGTCGCCGCCAGAAGCATTACGCCGACGGTGACGAGAACCGCCAGTATCATGATCGGCACGTGGTTGGTCATGCCGACAGCGGTAATGATGCTGTCGATCGAGAACACCAGATCGAGCACGAGAATCTGCCCGATAGCGGCGACCATGCTCGGCGCCGTGGTGCGCCGGTCGAACAGATCGGGACCCGGATCCGGATCGACGTTGTGATGAATTTCCTTCGTGGCCTTCCAGACCAGGAAGAGTCCTCCCGCGATCAGGATCAGGTCGCGCCAGGAGAAGCCGTGCCCGAGGACTTCGAACACCGGTTCGGTAAGCTGGATAATGAAGGCGACCGTGCCCAGCAGGACGAGGCGCAGAAGCAGTGCCGCGAGGATGCCAAGCCGCCGGACCTTGTCGCGCTGATGCTCCGGCAGTTTGTTCGAAAGGATCGAGATAAAGATCAGGTTGTCGATCCCGAGCACGACCTCCATTGCGATCAGCGCCGTCAGTGCGATCCAGGCATTCGGATCAAGCAGAAGGGAAACGATATAATCCATATGTCACCTGATCCTCGGTTTGCGACTCGCCAGAACCTCCGGGGCCCATGCGTCGGCATTGTTGACGGGAAGCGGGCAGGGAGACAATCGGGCGAAATGAGAATTGATATATCCTGGAGCGTGAAGACGCCTGTCAGCCACCCGGTTGGATCTGGGGGATGAGGTGCCCGCGGGAGGCAGATTGCCTGGAAGGTTGGAGAGCGGACACAAAAAAGGAGCGCCCGGTGGGGACGCTCCTCATATATCCGCAGTGCAAATGATTTTCAGGGCTTGATGTAGGTGTAGCCCTTCTGCTGCAGATAGGACAGTTCGGCGACGCCGCTCGGCACTATGTTGTCATCGAAGACCTCGAAGAGGTCCTTCTTGTAATCGATCTTGCGGCCGACCAGCGTGTTGTTGCAGACGGCAAACGACACATTCATCGTCTTCAGGCTGGTGACGTCGGAGGCGAGCTTCTCGTTGCTGACCGCGTCCTTGAGCAGGCCGACGCCGTCGCCGTGAAGCACGATTTTCACTTCGATGTTGTCCTGGCCCACGGCGTTGATGTGGTTCTGCACGTTGCGCAGGGCTGCGCGGTAGGCCTTGTCCGCATCGCCGCCGCTATAGTTGATGTGATAGACGACCTTTTGCTTGCCGTAGCGGGCATCCGCTGCCAATGCAGTGCCGCTGAACAGGGCGGTGGCAATGAATGCCGCTGTAATCAGGCTCAGATAGCGCATGGTGTTTTTCCTCCTTGCCCGGGGAATTCGTCCGCTTGCCTTCTTGATTGAGGCTCGGGCCGCGGATGATGCCCCGCTTCGCGGGACAGGTGCGAGTTTACATCATTCCGCAGATGGCTGGCCACGAATTGGGATGACAAGGGCGCGCCGGTCCGCGTATTCATATTAGAAAATTTGAATATATAAATGTGACGGGAAGGGGCATTTCGTGTTGGACATCGGCCTTGGCGGTGCGTTTCTCGGCGGATTGATCTCTTTTATCTCACCCTGCGTTCTGCCGATCGTCCCGCCTTATCTGTGCTATCTGGCGGGTGTCAGCATCGACCATTTCACCGGCACCGGCGAGACGACCGGAACGAAGCGCATTTTTCTTACCGCCTTCGTCTTCGTGCTCGGATTCACGACAGTCTTCGTGGCGCTTGGCGCCAGCGCCAGTGCCATCGGTCAGTTCGTCCAGGAGTACATGGACTGGCTGGCCATCGCCGCCGGCGCCGCCATCATGATCATGGGCCTGCATTTCCTCGGAGTATTCCGTATCGGACTGCTCTATCGCGAAGCGCGCGTGCAGGTCGACCGCAAGCCGCCTGGGCTGGCCGGAGCCTTCGTCATGGGTCTGGCTTTCGCCTTCGGTTGGACGCCTTGCGCCGGTCCGGTGCTCGCCGCGATCCTGTTTTCCGCCGGCGCTCAGGAGAGCGTGGGAGAGGGTGTCAAGCTGCTCACCGCCTATTCGCTTGGTATCGGACTGCCATTCCTTGCCGCTGCCGCCTTCGCGCGGCCGTTCATGAGCTTCATGACCCGGTTCCGCAAGCATCTGGGAACGGTGGAGAAGGTCATGGGCGTGATGCTCGTGATCACCGGCATCCTGTTCATGACCGGAGGCATGGCGACGATCGCCTTCTGGATATTGGAATACGTGCCCGCGCTGGGGCGGGTGGGATAGGCGCGGCTAGCCGAAGCGGAAATAGAGCAGCCTGTCGATGGAGCGCAGCTCGATGAGATAGCGATAGAGCTGACCCCCGTCGCCTGCGTTGATGCTCCCGGGGATCGCGGAGAGGCTGTTGTCGGCATTATCCATCAGCCGGGTGTATTCCGAATCCTCCGCCACATCCTTCGGAGCGATCTTCCGGCAGCCCCTCAGCGCATCGAGATAGGCATTGTTGATCGATATGATCTTTTTCGCGATTGCCGGGTCCTTCAGGTCTGGAGCCGGATCGCGATAGCTCCAAAGCGGATAGCCGGTCTTGATTGCTCCCCAGATGCAGTCTGCGAAGGGGGAGAGATTCTCCGTCTTGTTCGCCTCGTAAAGCTTCTGCCGGGCATCGAGGAGTGTCTTGCGCGCTTCATCCAGTTTGCCCGAATCCACGCTGTCGAGCGCGGATTTTGCCGCGGCGGCCACGGTCTTGACGGTCGATTTGAGGCGGCCCGCGGGAAGCCGGTCATCGAGCGGCGTCCACTTGGCCTGAAACGTCTCGATCTCGATGGCTGCCAGGTCTGAATTGCCCGTCCGCAGGTAGCTGATGGCCATGCGCAGGTGCGGGTTGGCTGCCTCGAAGCCGGACAGATAGGTCTCGTTCGCCCGGGCGGGAAGCGCCGCAGCGAGCAAAACGATTGTGATGAGAAGATGCCGGATGGACACTATGCACATATTCATATTCGTAGATATATTGAAGCCGCCAGACAAGGAGCATAATCGTGATAACGCGACGCAAGGCGCTTCAACTGGGGGGAACGGCACTGTTGATGGGGGGGCTGACGCCTGCGCGCGTCTTCGCCGCCTCCGACATCCCCGAATTGACCGAAGACGGGTTGTATCGTCAGCCATGGTTCCTCGAGACGTTCCTCGAGCTCGCCGATGACCTGACCGCTGCAAGAGAGGCCGGCAAGCGTTTCGCCATTTTCTGGGAACTGAAGGGGTGCCCTTATTGCAAGGAAACCCACTTTGTGAATTTCGCCCGTCCCGATATCCGGGACTTTGTGAAGTCAAACTTCGCGATCCTGCAGCTCAACATCATCGGTTCGCGCATCGTGAAGGACTTCGACGGCAGTGAGCTTCCCGAAAAGGAACTTGCGCAGAAGTATGGTGTGCGTTTCACGCCCAGCATCCAGTTTTTCCCCGGCTCCGTGGAGGGGCTTGGCGAGAAGGACCCCAAGAGCCGGGAGGTGGCGCGCGCCGCGGGCTATCTCGCGCCGGACCATTTCCTCAAGATGTTCGAATTCGTGAAGGGCGAGGCTTACACGCGGACGACCTTCCGCAAATATCTCAAGGAAGGCGTATAGGAACGGCAGGCACAGGGAGGTGTCCGTGTGTATCGATGGACCAAGGCGCGTCATGCTCGTGCTGCTTGCCGTCCTCGCCGGCGCAGTAGCCGATATGACTTCTGCCCGGGCGAGCGACCTGAAGGCTTACGGGGAGCATCTGGCAGGAGAGTGCACCAGTTGCCATCGCATGGATGGCAAGGACAAGGGCATTCCTTCCATCGTCGGATGGCATGAGGATTCCTTCATCGCAGTGCTGCAGTCCTACAAAGCCGGAGAGCGCGACAACCAGGCGATGGTGACCGTGGCGCGTTCTCTGGACGACGAACAGATGAAAGCGTTGGCCGCCTATTTTGGGTCGCTCAGGATACAGTAGCCGCCGCAATGAAAAGGGCGCCGGCGGAACACCGGCGCCCCTGGATGTTCAAGCCGCGGATCGTCAGGCCTTGGCGAACATGTCGGCCGTAATGCCTTCGTACCAGCCAATGGACTCCTTGAAGGTCTCCGCCCGCAGCTTGGCGTCTTCTCCGGTCTTGGAGACGAAGCTGTCCTTGGCATCCAGCTTGCCTTCGCCTGGGGTGTAGTTCGCGCCCACCTTCACACTGTTGTCCGGTGCGATCATCGACCAGCAGGTGTTGCGGTAGCGAGCGGGGAACCTGGTCTTTCCGTCCAGTTCGGCCTGGATCGCATTGACCACGACCTTGGCCTGGCTGTTGGCCGAGAACCCGGACTTGGGCATTGCCGCGGCAACCGAAGAGTCGCCAAGCACATAGACGTCGGCCACCTGCGCCGAGGCGAAGGAATCCGGCTTGACCGGGCACCAGTCGCCCTTGGTGCAGCCGGCGAGTTCCGCGATCTTGCCCGCCTTTTGCGGCGGTATGACATTGATCACGGCGGCCTTGATCACTTCGCCGTCGACCGACGTGACGGTCATGGCCGAGGCATCGACCTTCTTCGCGCCGCCACCCGTCATTGTGGGAGGCAGCCACTCGACCTGGTTCTGGTAGTGTTGCGCCCAGCCTTCCTGGAACAGGCCCATCTTGGAGAATTTCTCCTTGGGATCGAGGATGATCAGCTTCGACTTGGGCTTTTGCGTCTTGAGGAAATAGCCGATCATGGAGGCGCGCTCATATGGTCCCGGCGGGCAGCGGAACGGATCGGGCGGAGCGATCATCACCACGGTCCCGCCATCCGGCATGGCTTCGAGCTGGGTCTTGAGCAGCTTGGTCTGGGCGCCGGCCTTGTAGGCGTGAGGCAGCTTCTCCGCAACCTCCTCGGAATAACCCTCAATGGCATCGTATTTGAAGTCGATGCCCGGAGAGAGAACCAACTTGTCGTAGGCAAGAGTGTTGCCGCCCCTCAGCGTCACGGTCTTTTTGGCGGTGTCCACCGCGGTGGCCAGATCGTGGACGACCTTCACGCCGAGCTTCGTCAAACCGTCATAGCCGTGGGTAATGGACTCGAGGGTCCGGAACCCGCCGAGATAGAGATTGGAAAAGAAGCAGGTCGTGTATTGCGGCTGCACTTCGACGAGAGTGACGTCGAGGCTCGGCGAGCCCTTCTTCAAATGATGGGCAACGGTCGCTCCACCGGCCCCGCCTCCGATAATGACGACCTTGCCCGATGCCTGGGCGATCGCGAATGTGCTGAAAGACGATGCGGCCAGCACTGACATGCCGGCAAGGCGCGTGAATTCACGACGATTCATGTTGGCCATCGGTTCTCCTCCCATTGCGCGGCTATTGGTTGCGCGCCGTAGTTTTCTTGCGGGTCCGCTTTTTGGCCGCACCTAAGTAGGTACACGCCGGATCCGGTTCACAAACATAACACTTTTTGAATGTTTCCCACCACGGGATGGCCAGTTAATATATTCGTGAGGAAACGATCTCGAAGGGAGGAGCGCGGTGAAATCTCTTGCCGCCGGCCGGTTATCCTGTCGCCTGCGCTTGGCGGGCTTTCTGATGGCAGCAGCATTCGCGGGCGTCCTTTGCCTGCCGGCAGGCGGGGCCCGGGCCGTCGATGACGCCGAAGCCCGCCTCAAGTCCGTTATCGAGGGGAGCCACCGTACGCCCGCCTACAAGGAGAGGGACACCTATCGCCACCCATTGGAGACGCTAACCTTCTTCGGCATCAGGCCCGACATGACGGTAGTCGAAATCTACCCGGGAGGCGGCTGGTACACGGAAATCCTGGCGCCCTTCGTGAAGGGCTCCGGCAAGCTCTATGCAGCAAGCTGGGACAGGGACATCGAGCCCGAGCGCATCCGGCAACACCTTGACCGGTACCTCAAGAAGCTCGAGGACAACCCGGACATATACTCCGAAGTCATCGTGACTGCGCTCTCTCGCAACAAGACCGAGGTTGCGCCCAAGGGAAGCGCCGACATGGTGCTGACCTTCCGCAACGTCCACAACTGGATGAAAGCCGGCTTCGACGGGGCGGTTTTCCGCGCCATGTATGATGCCCTCAAGCCTGGCGGCATCCTCGGCGTCGTCGAGCATCGCGGCAATCCGCAAGTCTGGCAGGATCCCCAGGCGCTGTCAGGCTATGTCAACGAAGACCACGTTATCCAGCTCGCCGAGGCGGCCGGGTTCAAGCTCTCCGCGAGATCGGAAATCAACGCGAACCCAAAGGACACCAAGGACTATCCGGAAGGCGTGTGGACGTTGCCGCCGTCACTGCGTCTGAAGGACAAGGACAGGGAGAAATATCTTGCGATCGGCGAGAGCGACCGCATGACGCTGAAATTCGTCAAACCCGCGAATTGAGCCACGGACTTACGCGTCTTCCTTGCAATAGAGTTCATACAGCAGCGTCACCACGCGCCGCGCCTCCTCGCTGCCGAGAGAGTAGTAGATGGTCCGGCCGTCGCGCTTGGCCGTCACCAGCCCATCGAAGCGCAGCCGCGCGAGCTGCTGTGAGACGCTGGGCTGGCGTAACTGTGTGAGCTGCTCCAGTTCCCCGACAGACTTCTCGCCATCGACCAGCAGGCAGAGGATCATCAGCCGCGTCTCGTGCGCCAGCGCCTTGAGCAAGTCCGCCGCCGCACGGGCGTGATCGCCCATCTCTTCCTTGGGCGAATCTTCCGGGAATTTCTTTCGAGCGGTTGCCATGGCTGTTACCTGGTTGAGGAAGCCGGCTGCGCATGAACATGACCGCCGGAGATGGATGAAGTGTCCTGCAGGATTTTTTCCAAAAGGCCCCAGAAGAAGTCTTCTCCGGGATAGCCGAGGATACGGCCGACCTCGCGGCCGTCCTTGAGGACGACGAAGGTTGGCGTGAAGACCACGGGCTTCAGGGCAGTGAGATCGGCCGGGCGCGATTCGTGGATGTCCACCATGCGAACGGGAGCCATTTTGCCGGCATCGGTCAGATGATATTTCGATCCTACGTCGTGATCCCAGTTTGAGCACCATTCGCACGCGTGCTGGCGGAACATGATCAGTTCATGCGCCTTGGCGGGCAGGGTAGCTGCCGTGAGCAGGATCGCTGCGACCGCGGGAAGGAATGACCTCATGGAATGCATATATAAAAGAATTTGAATATATGCACAATGGTGCACCCGCGAACTGTATTTGATTTCATTAATGAAATTCAGGATTTGCAGGTGGGAAGTCTTACCTGCATTTCCGCGCTTTTGAGCATGGAATTGCGTCGGAGCTGACTGCCGGAGAAGGCATTCCCAATCCGGCAGTTCTCCGCGGAACAGGTCCTGATCGCCGATAAATTCAATAATCCATATATATCCATTGATTCAGACATTGGTGCCGATTATGGTCCTGTAACAGGCTCGTGAATAAGATAATTGAAAACGGGTCATTGCATCCTCGGGGGAGGAAACCAGAATGGGCAGCAGCTTCGCTGCAGCACCATATGCGGGACTGCCCGCAGGTGATTTGTGTGGTTACGCGAGGTCGTTTCGCGCTTCACGCCCCGTTCGCATTCCCCGGATCAAGACCGCATATGCTAATCCGGACCGGGATGTTTCCCTGTCCACGGCGAAGGCATCCGCGCCTGTCGCCGCCCGGGCTGTCTAACAACAGAAGGACCAGGAGCTGCAGATGATTGAGGTCACAAGGCGCCAGACGCTGATCGGAGGCATGAGCGTACTGGCTGTTTCGTATCTTGGAGTGCTGCCGGCGCTGTCCAAGAGCAACGGCTATGAGGAAGCGGTCGCCAAGTTCACTGGCGGCAAGGACGCCAAGGAAGGCAGGATCAAGATCGACGTTCCCGAGATCGCCGAGAATGGCAACACGGTGCCTCTGTCGGTGAGCGTGGAGAGCCCGATGAGCAAGGACGATTACGTGAAACGCGTCATGATCCTTGCCGACGGTAACCCGCGCCCGGGCGTCGCGACGTTCAACTACACGCCGGACTCCGGTGTCGCCGAGGCATCGACGCGGATACGTCTCGCCGGTACGCAGAACCTCGTTGTCCTCGCGGAGATGTCGGATGGCTCTTACTACAAGGCCATACGGCAAGTGAAGGTGACGATCGGCGGCTGCGGCGGCTGATGTGAATTCGAGGAGACGACACAATGGCTAAGGCAACACCACGCGTGAAGGTCCCCGAGACCGCGAAGAAGGGCGAGATAATTGAGGTGAAGACCCTTATCTCGCACAAGATGGAAACTGGCCAGCGCAAGGACAGTGAAGGCAAGGTCATTCCGCGGCAGATCATCAACAAGTTCGTCGCCAAGTTCAACGGCAAGGAAGTGTTCGCCGTGGACCTGGAGCCGGCGGTATCCGCCAACCCTTACATACAGTTCCGGATGAAGGTGGCTGAACCGGGCGAGTTCGAGTTCATCTGGAGCGACGACGACGGTTCGACCTACTCGTCCAAGAGCAAGCTTGCGGTGAACTGACCGCCGCCGGATACGCGTCATGGAGGAAAATGCCGGGCTGTAAAGCAACAGCCCTAACAAAAACCAGGCAGACATTGCCGTTGGGAGGGAAACATAAATGATACGTTCGACACTTGTGGCGGGCGTGGCGATTTGCGTGTCGGTGGCGTTTCTGGCCGGCATGCAGGTGGCCACCGCCCAGGAAGCCCCCAAGGCCGACGCGCCCAAGCAGGCCGCCGCGGCTCCGGCCAAGCCCAAGAAGAAGTCCTGCCGGGACGGCCAGTCCGAACAAGTCGCTGCCTACAAGGTGACCAAGGGCGAGCATCTGCCGGCCGCCATCGAGGCGTCTCTTACCGGCAAGCCGGGTGATCCGGAGGCGGGTGTCAACTGGATGGTTCATCGTCGGCTTGGCAATTGCATTGCCTGCCACGAGATCAGCGCGATCCTCAAGAAGTCCAGCCCCGACAACATCGAGAGCATGATCAAATACGCCTTCCACGGCAAGATCGGGCCCTCTCTCGACGGCGTCGCGTCGCGTTATTCCACCGCCGAGATCCGCATGATCGTCGTCGATCCGAAGAAGTCGTTCCCGGATGCCGACACCATCATGCCTTCGTTCCAGCGGGTCGATGGGTTGCACAAGGTCAACAAGGACTGCTCTGGCATCGCCATGCTGACGCCCCAGCAGGTCGAGGACGTGGTCGCGTTCCTTTCGACCCTGAAGGAATAGGTGCGCCATGCAGACGGGAGGAACGAAAATGAAAAGCTGGATCCTTGTCGCCGCTATTGGCGCATTCGCCGCGGTAGTGAGCACCGGGCTCGCCCTGGGGGCCGATGGCATGAAGGAGGCGGTGAAGCCCGAGAAGGACAATCCGCTGCCCGAGTTGTGGTCCGGATACCACTTCGCGACCAAGGACACTCAGGCCATGCAGGACGACGATTTCCAGAACCCGGCCATGCCCTGGTACGAGACGGGCGCCAGCCTCTGGAAGAAGGTGGACGGCGGGGCGGGCAAGTCCTGTGCGAGCTGCCATCAGGACGCGGCCGCTTCCATGAAGACCGCAGCCACCACTTATCCCGTGTATGACGAGAAGCTGAAGACGCTCGTCAACATCGAGAACCGCATCAACAACTGCCGCGAGCAGAACATGAAGGCGGCCGCGTGGAAGTATGACTCCGACGAGCTTCTCGGCATGACCATATACATCAAGCGGCAGGCCGAGGGACAGCCGATCCATGTCAAGATCGACGGGCCCGCCAAGGAATGGTTCGACAAGGGCAAGGAATTCTACTACGCCCGCCGCGGCCAGATGGACCTGTCCTGCGCCCATTGCCATGAGAAGTACTACGGCCAGCAGATCCGCATGAACATCCTGACCCAGGGCCAGTCGAACGGTTTCCCGACTTATCGACTGGTCTGGCAGAAACCGGGCTCGCTGCATCGCCGTTTCAAGGGATGCAACGACCAGGTTCGCGCCGCCGCGTACAAGGTGGGTGGTGAGGAGTATCTCGCCCTGGAGCTTTACCTCGCCTGGCGCGGCAATGGACTGACCGTGGAAGCCCCCTCGGTGCGCAACTAGCGCGGGCCTTGACGGGCTTTTGCCGCATGAATGAGGGCCGGGGCGTCTGCAACCGCTTCGGCCCTTTTTCTTGGGAGGCTTGCGCACCCGTTTGCCGGGGCGCGTCTGGGAGTGACTGGAAATGATCACGAGACGTGAGTTCCTGCAGGCGGCGGTGGCCGCAGGGGCAGTTATGCCGGCGCTTGCCGGGGGTGGATGGAACCGGGCCGCGGCACAGCAGGCGCTTACAGAAGCCGACCTTCTGGCTTTCCAGCCCAAAGGCAATGTCACCCTCGTTCACGTCGCCGATCTGCATGCCCAGCTCATGCCGGTCTATTTCCGCGAACCCTCGGTGAATCTGGGTGTTGGCGAGGTTGCGGGAAAGCCGCCGCACCTGACGGGCAGGGACTTCCTGGAACACTACAGGATCAAGCCCGGCACGCCGGAAGCCTATGCGCTGACGTCGGTGGATTTCGAGGCGCTTTCCAGGACCTACGGCAAGATGGGGGGACTGGATCGCATCGCGCATATCCTCAAGGCCATTCGTGCGGAGAGGGGCGACAAGACCCTGTTCCTCGATTGCGGCGATACCTGGCAGGGGAGCTACACGGCCCTCAAGACCAGGGGCCAGGACATGATCGATGTCATGAACCTCCTCAAGCCGGACGCAATGACTGGCCACTGGGAATTCACCCTCGGGGCCGACCGGGTGAAGGAAATCGTGGACGGGTTATCGTTCCCCTTCCTTGCCGGTAACGTGGTCGACACCGAATGGGAAGAGCCGGTCTTCAAGGCTACGGCCATGTTTGAGCGCGGAGGCGTGAAGATCGG
>JBFWSL010000119.1:0-10775 GCA_050248375.1 Hyphomicrobiales bacterium
TTCAATCCGCTGGTGATGCTCGGCATGTGCACTTTCGTGGTGTCCATGGCGTCGCACCTCATCGTGCTCTCCCGCGTGGACCTGAGCTTCGCCTATCCCTTCCTGAGCCTCGCCTATGTGGTGGCGACGGCCTACGCCTTCTTCGTCTTCCAGGAAGACGTCAGCGTCATGCGCATGGCGGGCATCGCCCTCATCTGCGCCGGCACGTTTTTCATCGCCCAGAGCTAGGAGCCGCACATGAAGCACATTCTCATCGGCGGCGACGGCTTCGTCGGGCGGCATCTGGCCGCCGACCTGCACGGCATGGGCGAACAGGTCATCGTCGCCGACATCCACAAGAGCCCCCTGCCCCATTACGAATATGTCGAGTTCCGCCATGCCGACGTCACCGACGCGGAGTCCCTCGCGTCCCTGCCCATCGGCAAGGACGACATCGTCCACAACCTCTCCGCCCGCATGCTCAGCCCGATCCTGCCGCGCGCGAAGCGCCGCGCCTTCTTCTGGCCGGTGAATTACGAGGGGGTGGAGAATCTTCTGGCGATCATGGAGAGGAAGGGCTGCGGCCAGCTTGTCCACTTCACCACCGACATGGTCTACGGCCATTCCATGACCATCCCGCAGACCGAGGATCACATCACCGAGCCGCTCGGCCACTACGGCGACAGCAAGCTCCAGACCGAGCACCTGTGCCGCCGCTATCGCGAGAAGGGCTTCAATATCTCCATCTTCCGCCCGCGCCTGATCATCGGTCCCGGCCGCCTCGGCATCCTGAGCAAGCTGTTCAGGCTGGTGGACGCCAACCTGCCCGTGCCCATGATCGGCTCCGGCGCCAACCCCTACCAGTTCGTCTCGGTCTACGACTGCGCCGGCGCCGCCATCTGCGCCTGGCTCGCGAAGCTGCCGAACTCGGAATACAACATCGGCTCCGACAGTCCGCCCTCCGTGCGCGACCTGCTGTGGCGGCTGATCCGCGAGGCCGATAGCTGGTCATTCCCCCTGCCCACGCCCGCCTGGGCGGTAAAGGCCGCGCTGACCGGGCTCGACCACCTCAACCTGCCGCTGATGGATCCCGAGCAGTACCTGATCGCCGACGAGTATTGCGTGCTCGACTGCTCGAAGGCGCGCAGGGAGATCGGCTGGGTGCCGCGTTACCGCGACGACGACATGCTGCTTGCCGCCTACCGCGAATACCGCGCCGCTCGCAGCGGACATGCAACGCCGGGCCTGATGCAGCCGGCGGAGTAGAGGAACACATGGAGGCCGATATGGGTGTCATGGAGAAGGTCGCCACCGCGACCCGGAGCGGAGCCGCGGGCACGAGGCCCGACCTGCTGACCGTGGAGGACGCCAAGCGTCTCGACGCGGCCACGGTCGCCGACCTGTTCTCGAAGCATCTGAATCCTGGCCAGCTCCATTTCATGAAGCTGCTCGGCTTCCACAAGGTCATGATCGACCGCGCCGAGGGCATGCACTACATCACCCGCGACGGCCGCCGCATCCTCGACTTCTTCGGCGGCTTCGGCTCGCTGGCCTTCGGCCACAACCACCCGCGCATCCTCGCGGCCCGCAAGGCCTTCCAGGACGAGAAGCGCCACGAGATCGCCATGGCCTTCCTGTCGCAATACGCGGCGGCCCTGGCGAAGAACCTCGCGGCCATCGCTCCCGGCGACCTCGACATGGTCTTCCTCGGCTCCTCCGGCTCCGAAGCGATGGAAGCTGCCTTGAAGGTGGCCGAGCGCGCCCAAGGGCCCGGGCGCTCGAAGATCCTCTATGCCGAGAAGGCCTTTCACGGCAAAACGAAGGGCGTTCTTTCCGTAACGGATTCAGAGCTTTATCGAGGCAATTTCCGCCTGGTCGAGAACACCGTCCGGGTCCCCTTCGGCGACATCGAGGCCATCCGCCGGGCGCTGGAAAGCGATCCGGCAATCGGCGCCGTCGTACTGGAGACCGTGCAGGGCGGAGCCGGCATCATCCAGGCCCCGCAGGGCTTCTGGCGCGAGCTGCGCGCGCTCTGCGACAGGCACGAGGTTCTGTGGATCGCCGACGAGGTCCAGTGCGGCATGGGCCGCACCGGCAGGTTCTTCGCCTTCGAGCACGAAGGGGTGGTTCCCGACGTCACCGCGCTGGCCAAGTCGCTTGGCGGCGGCAAATGCGCCATGGCCGCCATGATCGCCCGCCGCGGGGTCTACATGAAGGCCTATGGCGAGCCGAAGACCGCCCTCATCCACGGCCCGGCCACCTTCGGCGGCATCGGCGAGGCCTGCTGCACCGCCATCGAGGGCCTCAACATCCTCTATGACGAGCGCCTGATCGACAACGCCGCCAGCCAGGGCACCTACCTGCTGGCCCGTCTGCGCGACCTGAAGAGCAAGCATCCCCGGATCATCGAGGACGTGCGCGGCAAGGGCCTGATGGTCGGCCTGGAGTTCCGCGACTTCAGCGAGACCATGCCGTTCGGCATCCGCCAGGCGGTCTCCATGCTCGACGCGAAGCTGAAAGGCAGCCTGTGCGGCTTCGTCGGCAGCCTGCTGCTCAGCGACTACAACATTCTCGTCGCCTTCACCGAGTACAACCGCAACGTCATCCGCCTCGAGCCGCCGCTGATCGCCACGCGATACGACATCGACATCTTCGTGGACAGCCTCGACGACCTGTTGTCGCGCGGCATCGTCCGCATCGTGGCCGACTTCATCAAGGCGCACGCGAGGCGATAGCAGGGACGGATGGCCCCGCCAGGACCATGACCACCGCGCGACGCAACCTGATCCGCAATACACTCGGCAACGGTGCTTTCTTCGCCGTCGGTGCGCTGGTCTTCATCGGATTCTCCATTCTCTACACCCGGGAATTCGGCATCGAGCGCTATGGCGAGTTCTCCTTCTTCTTGAACACCGTCACCGCACTGATCTCGCTGGGAGCCTATGAGGGCTTCCTGATCGCTCATTCGGCCACCGAGACGCGCCGGGATTTCGACGCGTTCAACCGCCGCTTCAACCCGCTCAACATCGTGCTGATACTGGTGGCGGGTGTCGCCTTCTCGGTGGTCTCGGAGCGCATCGACCCCTGGGTCGTGCTGCCGATCATGGCCGCCATCTATCTGGATTACCGCTCCCAGTCGTCCATCGGCGTGCTCATCACCGCCGCCGACAACTGGAAGATCCGCGCCATCCGCACGGTCTACCAGGTGCTGCTGGTGGCCATATTCCTTGCCCTTCAGCTCGCCGGTCTGGACATCGACCATTCCTTCGCCGCCGCCGCCCTCGTGGCCGCGCTGACGAACTACGGCCTGCTTCTCAACAGCGCCCTTGCCGGCCTCTCGAAGGGCGCGAAGCAAGCCGTGCGCAGCGATGTAACCGCCCGGGTTCTGGCTATCGCCATCTTCACCAATCTGGCGACCGTGCTGACCCTGCTCATCGACAAGTTCGTCATCCGCCAGTTCGATGTCGGCACGGACTTCGGCGTCGGCGTCTATTTCCTGTTCTTCGACCTCGCCACCCGCGTCGAGGCGCTGTACCTGCTGGTCGGGGTGCCGGTGACCAACCACCTGTTCAACGCTCTCAAGGAGGGCGCCCTGCCCCGCCGCGAGGTGTCCCTTATGGCGCTCGCCTGCGCCGCCGCCGGCCTCGCCTTCGCCATCGCCGGACTCGTTGTCGTTCCATGGATCTATGCGGTCCCGCTCGACGGTGTCGCGCTGCTTCCCTGGCTGTTCGGGCTCTATGTCGCCGCGCGCGGCGTCCGTTTCCTGGTGAAGGCGGTCTGCAACGCCGCCGGCCATCACGAGGCCCTGCTGCTCAGCAACATACTGGTCCTCGCCGTCGCCTCCGCTCTGCTCGTCGCCATGCTGGCGGCGGGCGCGGGAAAGCTGACCATCGTCGCGCTCGCCGCGATCATGGCTTTCGCCCAGCTCACCCGGCTGCCGGTACTGGCCTGGCTGCTGATTTCCAGGCACGAAGGCGGGCGCGTCACCGATGCGCGCGGAGCCGCCACATGAGCAGCACCGCTTATACCCGCGCCGCCTGGCGGCGTCCGACCATACTGCCCGCGGAGCGCGTGCACGCGCTCGAAACCCTTTTCGCCACGATCCTGCTAGGCTGGGTTCTCGTCGGCACGGCATTTCCGGACCAGGTCTTCCGCACCATGGCCGGCACCCTGCCAGCCTTCGGCGCCATCTTCGCCCTGTCCGGCCTCGCGCTGCTGCGCGGCGGGCTGCGCCTGCGCTGCCATGGGCCGGACATCGCCCTGCTGTTCCTGATGATCGCGGGGCTCACCTCGCTCGCCCTGTCATGGCTCGACTTTCCCGCGCTCGCCGCCTTCCCGCGCGACGACCGTTTCATCCTCCGCCAGGCCTATTTTCTGGCGCTGCTGCCGCTCGGCGTCATCGCCGGCCAGGTGCTCTGGCGGCGCTTCCACGACACCCTGGCCACCTTCTGCGTGCGCCACTTCGTTCCCCTGGCCCTCATGATCATGATCGGCGACTGGTCGACCGGATATCTGCTCGGCACGCCCGGGTTCGAGGAGTTCAACGATTACAATCTGTATCTGGAGAAGGGCACCATCTGGCTCATCTTCGGCTATGTCTACCTCGCCCGCGTCATGCTCGGGCGCGGCTCGCCCTGGCTGCCCTTCGCCCTTCTCTGCACCTATTTCTTCGGCTCGCTGGCGATCGGCTACGGATCGCTGTTCCAGGCGACCACCGGGGCCATCAGCTTCGCCGTGCTGGCCGCCGCCACCCTGCTCTGCCGCAATCTCAATCTGGCCGGCCTCGCCGCCATGGGTATCTTCGCCGCACTCGCCCTGCTGCTCGCCGCCGGCACCATCCACCCGGACCTCCTCAAGGAGGACTACAACGCCTGGTGGCGCTTCACCGGCTGGCAGTACAACTTTGCCGCCCTGTGGGAGTCGGGAATGCTCGGCATCGGCTTCGGCACGCCCTACCGGCCCGTCGCGGCGGAAAATCTGGAGCATGCCATGCGCGTCACCCAGGCGGCGCGCGAGGCCTGGACGGCGGGGGCCCAGCCCTACGACCTGATCTACATGCGCACCCAGCACAATTCCTTCGTGAACCTGTTCTTCCGCACCGGCCTGCTGGGCGGCATGGCTTTCCTGCTGTTCAACATCGGGTTGCTGGCCGCCGGGCTGCGCGCCATTGCCTCGGGCGACCCGCTCACCCGCGCGCATGTCGCCATGGCCATGTTCGTCTTCGTGCTGGGCGCGGTGGAGATCGCCCTGCATGTGGGCCTGGAAACGCCGCGCTTCCTGATCGCCTACACCCTGGCCGCGTCGCTGCTCTCCGCCCTGCTCTACGGGCGGCGCGGGTAGCGGGCCTCAGCCGATCCGCAGGGTGATTTCGAAATCGGCCGGTGCTTGGCATCGCCGCGCGAACACGATGCGCGGCGCGGGAACCTTCTCCCCGAAGGCCGGGGAATACCAGCCCGCCGGGGGAAATGCCTCGCCCTTCTGCACCGAGGGGACGAGGCCGGCGCCGGCGGTCATCTCCAGCAACAGCTCGCCGCCCTTGCGGACCTGCGCGCCGTTTTCCACGGTCATGACCTCGAGATCCGGGTGCACCAGAAAGCCGATCTCCACGTCGAGCGGTTTGGCCGAAGCCCCCTCCAGGCTGTCGCGGAGCAGGAACACGCCTTCGCCGGCCTTCGTCAGACTGCGCCGGTGCAGCACGCCGAAATCCTTCCGGTAGCCGTCATGAACCGCCTCGATTAGCGCCGCGGAGTTCGTCTCGCGCCAGGCCTTCGCCTTCCGTGACCAGTTGAACGCGCCCGCCATGCGGCTGGAACTGGCGCCGTTTATCATCAGGGTATTGTGGGCGCGAGTGGAGCGGAAATGGTCCCGCCACTCGCCGCCCGAGTGATAGAGATAGGTGCCCGCGTCCACCAGGACCGGCTGCCCGTTCAGGTGCAGCCAGACGGACAGCGCGTCCGCATGGCCATGCGCGGCGATCGAGAGATAGCCGAGCGGACCGTGATCCAGGGCCAGCAGGACGTCGCGTCCGCCCGCCTCCTCGCGCAGCAGCGTATAGCCGCCGCTGTCGAAGGACTTCACGCCTCGCGGAGCCTTGCCCTCGCCCGGGAAACCGAACCAGAGATTGCGCAGATGCCCCTCGCGATGAGCAGGCGCGATGCCGGGCCGCCGGAGATACGCCGAGATCGAGCCCGCGATGGACGCCACATGGCGATCCTCGGCCGGGCCCGAATAAAACACCCGGCCCTCGTCGTCGTCTCCGATGCCCGGATGGCTTCCCCCGTCATCCAGCAGCCAGCGGAAATGCTCTGCCGCCAGCGCCAGCCGCTCGCGCACGGCGGATGGCAGGGGCTCGCCGGAACGCGCGGCCAGCCAGTCGCACAGCAGGTACCATTCCAGCGTGAACGCCGCGTAGGTCGGCGACTGCTCCGCCCCGACGCCGTCGGCGAGGATCTGCTTGGCCGCCTGCGCCGCGAGGATACGCCGCCCGTCCCTCGCCCAGCGGCCCGCGAACTTGAAGTCGGGCGCCAGCATGCCGAGCAGGAACAGCCCGCCGGCTTCCGCGATCAGGTGATTGTTGGCCGAGGAGAAGCGTGAAGGATAGCGCGCCAGCCAGCAGCCATGCGCGTTGAGGCAGGCCCGCAGGCGGCGGCGCGTCTGCCTGGGGATGTTCAACTCCCCGAGGAAGCCCGCCACCGTGACCAGCGAGACGATGCGCAGCGCCACCTCGATGCCCGTGGCCCAGCCGAGGCCGTTGAAGGGCCCGTTGCCCTCCATCCAGCTTTCGATCTCGTCGAGACAGAACCGCACCAGCGTGTCGTCGCCGGTCTTGCGCGCCAGCGCCGCGATGGGCTGCAGATACTGGAGACGGCCGCGCTCCCACACATATTTCGGATCGCCCATTGCGCCCATGTGCCGGAACGGCACCTTGAAGCAGTAGACATCGGACGGCCACAGCCCGCCCGTCACCGGGTCCCGGTGCCAGTCCCGCGGCGAGCGGCGAGCGGGAAATGTCCGGCCGAGCAGCGGCAGCCTCGACGCGAGCGCCAGGTCTGCGACCTCGTGCCATTGTGCCACCAGGCTCTCCGGGCAGGTCGCGAAATGTTCGGGCAGCGGCAGCGCGGGAACCGGCCCGTCGCCGCAGTCGAAATCGCTCCAGTCGAATCTCCGCCGCGCGGAGATTTCCTTCTTCGCCAGTTCGCCTGCACGATGCACGATCTCGCCCGCGCTCATTCCCCCGAGACGCCGCAGATACCATCCGAGCCGGCCGGAAACGGTGTCCGCCTGCGGCCGCGGCCGGAAATCTTCCGCTGGCGAATGTGTGTTCAAGACAGACGCCCCGATCGCACCATGTTCGCGACCAGGCCCTTAAGCTGCCGGTTCATGGCGTAATACACGCGGCCGCCCTCGTTGCGCAGCGGTCGGGCGAGATAGCGCTCCGGCTCGGCGAAGAAATCCCGGTACATGCCGAGCGCCACCTCCTGGCAGCGCGCGCGCAGATCCTCGAGGCCATCCCCCGGGCGCACCTCCACGTCGCGCATCATGAAGATTTCGCCGGTGTCGATACCCTTCGCTACCTGATGCAGGCTCACCGAGAGCCTGCCCTTCACCAGCAGCGACCATTCGGTCGCGTTCCAGCCCTTGATGTCGGGCAGCACGCCGTAATGGGCATTCAGGAACAAGGGCGCGCATTCCAGCGTCCGGGCGGAAAGCGGGTGATCCAGCGCCGTCACCACCATGTCGGGGCGGAACTCGCGCAGATGCTGGCGGCAGTCCGCATCGTTGACGCTCGCGACCGTTTCGCAGGGCACGCCCAGCGACCTGAGCACCCGAACCGTGCGCCGGGCGGGTTTCGCCTCGCCGGTGCTGCGCATGCGCGCGCCCACGTCGATCTCGCTGCGCCGCCGCAGGTAGCCCCGCACATAGTCGCGCACGCGGCTCTTGCCGAAGATCGCGAGCAGTTCGTGCTCCGGCGCAAGCCCCTCGATCAGGCTCTGCTTCCAGGGCCTGTTGTCGACCAGCGGGTAGTTAAACAGGAACGCGATCCGCATAGCCCGCCCATGCCTTCTGCTTTTCCAGCAGCGCATCGATGAAGAACTTCGTCGCCCAGTTGGGATATTGCAGCATCGCGTAGCGCCCGTAGATCGGCATCGAACCCTTGATGCCGCCGTAATGCGGCGCGCGCGGATTGTGAAGCGACTGTGTCGCCGCCACCTCGTCCAGCAGCGACAGCGCGGTGTTCAGGTAACGCTCCTCCCCGGTGAGAGCGGAGAGCTTGAAAAGGATAATGGCGAGCTGCGCATACCCTGTCAGGCAGACATGGGAGGACAGGTACTCCCAGTTCTGGCCCAGCTCCGCCGCGATGCGCTTGTTGACGCCATGCAGCGACACGACCCGGTCGGCGCTGCGGCGCACCGCGTCGAGCAGCAGCCGGTCGCCGGTCAGCCGGTTTATCTCCAGCAGCCCGCGCATGACATAGGCGAGCCCGTGGGTGTTGGCGTTTCCGCCCGGCTTGAAGGTGTTGTTGAGGAAGAAGCCGTTCTCGAGCTGTTGCCCCACGGCCCAGCGGGCGTTGCTCAGCGCCGCCGAAATATATTTGGGCTGTCTGGAAATCTGGCCGAAGGACGCAAGGCCCCAGGCGGTGCGGACATTGTAGGTATGGACGATGTCGTTGCTCAGGTTGCGCACGAAGCATCCGTTGTCGTCCATGCAGGACTCCAGGAAATCCGCGGCCCGCCGGGCCGGCTCCGCGAAGCTCTGGTCGCCCGTGTGCCGCAGCAGCGCCGACAGGCCGAGCAGGATCATGCCGGTGTTGAACACCACCGGTTTGCGCAGCACGCCCAGCTCGCGCCCGACAAAGCCGCCATTGTCCATCTGGATGCCGGCCAGCCAGCGGCCGATGGCGAGCGCCGCGTCGCGGTAGCGCTCGTCGCCGGTCCTGCGCGCCAGCCGCAGAAGCGTCGGAATGATGTAGCCGCTGGTCTCCGGATAGGGCGGCATCCAGCCCTTGAGGAACCGGTAGCCCTTCGACGACGCCTTGCCGCCGCAAGCCTCGATTGACTTCATCAGCCAGGCCACCGCCGCTTCCAGATGTTCCGCGTCCGGGCGGATGTTCGAACGCCCCATAGCAAGCGGCACGTTCGCGGCGACGCAATCGCGCAGCGACTGGGAAACGAAATGGGTGATCAAGGGCCTCGGTCTCCGCCTGAACTGGTTTTCCTGCGTCTGAAATAAACACGTCCCGCAGGCCGGTGCATCGCGCGGCTGCGCTGAAGGTTAAGCCACCGCCATCGCCCCCCGGGCGGTCCGCCGGCCCGTTTCAGGGCCTGGCGCGCCCGGCTGCCCGGTCACGGGGTTTTGACTCCGGCCAGTGCCCGCGGGCGCGCCTCCGGCCCGCCGCGATCTTCCGCCGATTGCGGCGCGTCTGGGGCCGCTTCGGGGCCCGGCACCACGATCCCGTCACCGGTATTGCTGCCAATTCCGCCGCGTTACTTTCCGATTCACTGGCCGATTTTCGGCGAAATTCTGCGGACATCCAGTAACTTTTCACGATTAACCAAAGTACTTTTGAATCAATCTCGGATTATATTCCAAAAATATTATAGTATAAATACGCACATGATTAACATATGCTCAGAAAAATCGGATGAATTGCAGCGCCATTCTTAAGGTTAAAGGGGGATCATCGCTGCGCGTTACATGCCCGGGGTCTAGTGTCGCCGCAAGCGATAGACTTCGGAGCCACGACAGTGCTGTCCCCTTTTCCCATCGATGCCAGCAGGCGCGCCCGATTCCTGGGCTGTCCCGTCGACCTCTATGACCGGCAGGAGACGCTGGCGCTGATCGAGCGCGCGATCCGCCGCCGGCAGCGGTTACAGCATGTTGTCATCAATGTCGCCAAGCTCGTGGCCATGCGCAAGGACGCGGACCTGCACCGTGACGTGTCCGGCAGTGACCTCATCAATATCGATGGCATGGGCGTGGTCTGGGGCGCGCGCCTGCTCGGCCTCCCCGTCACGGAGCGCGTGGCCGGAGCCGACCTGATGATGGACGTGCTGCGCCTGTGCGAAGCGCAAGGTTTCCGCCCGTATTTCCTTGGCGCCAGGCCCGAGGTGCTCGAAACCTTCGTCTCCGGGCTGCGCACCCGCTTGCCGCGCCTCGACATCGCCGGCTGGCGCGATGGCTACTTCGGCAAGGCGGAAGAGCCGGCCATCGCCGCCGCCATCCGCGGCGCCCGGGCCGACTGCCTGTTCATCGCCATCTCCAGCCCTATCAAGGAAAACTTCCTGCACGCCTGGCGCGACGCGATGGATGTGCCTTTCCTCATGGGCGTCGGCGGCACCATCGACGTGGAGGCGGGCCTCGTCGCCCGTGCGCCGGTCTGGATGCAGAAGGCCGGGCTGGAGTGGCTGTTCCGCCTCGCCCAGGAACCCCGCCGCATGTGGCGGCGCTACCTGTTCTCCAACACCGAATACGCATTTCTGCTGGCGCGCGCCCTGATCGGCCGTCTCGCCGCCCGCCCGGCCGCGTGCGAAGAGGTACGTTCGTGAAGGTCCTCGTCGTTTTTGGCACCCGCCCCGAGGCGGTGAAGTGTTTCCCCGTCGTCCTCGAACTGCAGAAGCAGCCGGGCGTGGAGGTGACCGTTTGCGTAACCGCCCAGCACCGCGAACTGCTCGACCGGGTGCTCGAGCCGCTCGGTCTTGCGCCCAATTACGACCTCGACCTGATGCGGGCTTCTCCCACCCTCACCGATATCACCGGCGATGTGCTGCGCCGCGTGGGCGAGATTCTCGACGAGG
>JBFWSL010000120.1:0-10744 GCA_050248375.1 Hyphomicrobiales bacterium
GCCGGACCATATCTGCGCTTCGAGGATGAACGGACCCGTCCGGCCCGCGACCTGCTGAACGCGGTGAGGAACCTGTCGCCCGGCCGTGCCGTGGACCTGGGCTGCGGTCCCGGCAATTCCACCGAATTGCTCGTGGAGCGCTATCCCGAAGCCGCCGTGGAGGGCATCGATTCCTCAACCGACATGATCGAGAAGGCGCGCGAAAGACTTCCTGGCCTGCGCTTCGAAGTGGCCGACATTTCGGCATGGGAGCCCGAGGATCGCTACGACGTCATTTTTTCCAATGCGGTCATGCACTGGCTGCCTGGCCATGCGCGCCTGTTTCCCCGTCTGGCCGCATGCCTGAAGCCCGGCGGCAGCCTGGCGATCCAGATGCCCGACAACATGGACGAACCCTCCCACCGGGCGATGCGCGAGGTCGCGGCGCTGCCCGAGTTCGCCGGCAAGCTCGCTGGAGCGGGTGAGGAACGCAGCGGGATTGCCTCGCCATCGGCGTATTACAGCATGCTGCAGCCATGCTGCGGACGCATCGACATCTGGCGCACGGTCTACAATCACGCTCTGGCCGGCCCCGAGGCCATTGTGGAGTGGTTCAAGGGCTCGGGCCTGCGGCCCTACCTGACGAGATTGAACCAATCCGACCGGGCGCTGTTTCTCGACACGTATCTGGAGACGGTGAGGCAGGGGTATCCCCCCATGCCGGACGGACGCGTGCTCCTCGCCTTTCCGCGCCTCTTCCTGGTGGCCGAGCGACCGGGCCAATAGCAGATCACAGCAACCGGAAGCCAGTGAGTCATGCAGTTATCGAACACGGACATATATCGCGGCATGAACCGGGCGGCGCTCGACGCGGCCTACAATAACGGTCTCGCGGTCAAGGACAGCCCGGAATGGCTCGAGCGCTGGCAGGCGCTGAGCGCGAAGGCGCGGTCGCGCAGCGACGCGAAGCTCGACATTGCCTATGGCACGCAGGCGCGGCAGAAGCTCGACCTGTTTCCGTCCGGCCGCGACGGATCGCCCTTGTTCGTCTTCATTCATGGCGGCTACTGGCAGCGCAACGACAAGGAGATGTTCTCCTTCGTGTCCGAAGGCCTGGCGCCTTTGGGCATCGATACGGCGGTGGTCGGTTATACGCTGGCTCCGGAAGCGACACTGACGCAGATCGTGGCGGAGATGCGGTCCGCGCTCAGCTTCCTGGAAGGGCACGGGGAAGACCTGGGCTACGACGGCAGCCGGATCTGTGTGGGCGGCTGGTCGGCGGGCGGTCACCTGACGGCCGTGGTATCCGATCATCCCGCGGTCCGGGCGGCGTTCCCGATCAGCGGCATCTTCGAGCTGGAGCCCATGGCGCTGTGCTATATCAACGACAAGCTGCGCCTGACCCAGAAGGAAGTGGAGACGCTGAGCCCGGCGCGGCTGCTGCCCCGCGATCAGGCGCCCATGCGGATGTTCGCGGGCGGTAACGAGTTGCCGGAGCTTGTGCGGCAGTCGCGGGACTATGCAGCCGCGCTGGAACCGCTTGGCGGAGACGTCCGGCTCGAGATCGTCGCCGGCCGGCACCACTATTCCATTCTCGACGAGTTGCGGGAGCCCGGCGGGCTGATCGCGTCGGCGATCGCGAAGACGCTCCGCGGCTAGTCGACCCGCATCCTCCCGGGTTGTGGCAGGGCAAGGGCGCCGGCGCCCGGCTGGCGCCGCCAGTCGCGGCTGTTGAGCACCTGGCCTTCGGTGCGGGCCTTGCGCACCCGGGCGGGGTCCACCTCCGCGTAGACCCATCCCGGCGTGTCGGGTTCGCCTTCGACCAGTATGCCCGTCGGCGGGAAGCCGGTATCTGACGGTCCGTACAGGCCCGCCGCGCCGACATTGACGTCCACCGAGGGCAACCAGGGTGCGAGGCCCACTGTCGGCGCCACGGCGACATGGCACTGGTTCTCCAGGGCACGGGCGAGCGCTCCGGTGCGGACGCGGTGATAGCCCGCGGCCGTGTCGGTGCAGCTCGGCGCCAGCAGCAGCTCGGCTCCCCCCTCGCACAGAGCGCGCGCCACGAGCGGGAACTCGATGTCGTAGCAGATGCACACGCCGATCTGTCCGAGCGAGGTCTCGAAAAGCTGCAATCCGGCGCCCGGCATGACCGACCACTCCTCGTTCTCGAAGCGGGTCATCACCGTCTTGTCCTGGCGGCCGACGCCGCCGCGCGGCCCGAACAGCCGGGCGCGGTTCACATGGCCCGCCGCCGTCCGCGCTGGGATCGAGGCGGCGAGGATATACACGCCGGATTCGCGGGCGAGGGCGGAGTGCAACTCGTCCACCCGCGATTCCAGTCCGGCAACCTCGGCGATCTGCCGGTCGAGGCCGGCCTCGACCTCCGGGCCGAACAGGGAGGCAAGCTCCATGGAGCCGTATTCCGGGAACACCAGCAGTTCCGCCCCTTCTGCGGCGGCGCGGGAGACCCACTGCCCCAGGTTGGCGGCATATTCCTCGAAGCTTGCGGGCCGGCCGATGGGGTATTGCGCCAGAGCGATGCGGAAAGCGTCAGCCGCCATCGGAGATGTCCCCCAGCGGCCTGGTCCAGAAGCTCATGGGCTTGCGCGTCTCCCGCGCCTCGCCAAGGTCCTTCCAGGCGAAATGGCAGACGATGTCCGGGCGGTGCGTGTAGCCGAAATGGCGCCAGACGCTGTCGAGAGGCTGCACGCCGGCCGGGCGCATGGGATGATCGGCCGGGCGCTCGACGCCGCAGAATACGGTCCAGTCGAAGCCGCCGAGTGTGCGGGCGTGCGCCTCGCGCCCGGTGAAGAAGGCACGGTACACGCCCCGGCCGCGGTAATCGGGCAGCAGCACCGACTCCGCCAGATAGAAGACGCGGGCCAGATCGAAGCCCGCCTCGCGCAGCGGCGCCCGGATGGGCTCGTGCTCGTCGCCAACGGGCAGTCCGGTTGAGGCCCCGACGACCCTGTCGCCGTCGATCGCGGCGATGCAGACGGCGCCCGGGGAGCGCGCGAAGTTGGAGAGATATCCGTGCTCGTAGTCGAGATCGCCGTCATAGAGATACGGCCAGTCCCGGAACACCTGGATTCGCAGCCGGGCGATATCGCCTATGCGGTCTTCGAGGCCATTTCCGGGAGTAAGAGTTTCAATGCGCATGATGAGCCAGGCGTTCTTCTTGTGGCGGGCGGGGACGCCCGCAGGTCAAGTCCAGTCAACATTTGCATAGTGCGGAACACGCTCCTGCGTGCATGCGCATGCGCAATATGCGTTATTTCGCTTGTGCGAGAATAGCCTTGCGCAAGTCCGCCTGCGGATAAATTCGATTGACTAAATCGCGCAGGTGGGCGAAAGGGCAGATGCCGCAGGGGCACGCGGCGACCTGAATTTCGCATTCGAAGGGGAGGGTTTGGTGCGTGCCAGGTGACGATGCCGGCCAGCCGCGGCGCCGGCCGGTTTACGACTGACGATTGGAATTGGAATGGCAACGGGTGTCGTGAAGTGGTTTAACACCACGAAAGGCTATGGATTCATCAAGCCGGACGTGGACGGACCAGACGTTTTTGTCCATATCACCGCGGTTCAGGCCGCCGGTATGGACACACTGAAAGAAGGCCAGACGATCTCCTACGAGCTCGAAACTGGCCGGAACGGAAAGAAGGCTGCGGTTAACCTCAAGGTTACCGGCTAGCATTCGTTCCTGACCTTAGACGCGGACGGGCCGCGCCTTACCGGTGCGGGCCGTTTGCGCACGCGTATTTTCCGCTGCCAGTGCATCGGTACCCCTTTTCGCGCCGAACGCCATACGGCAATGTGCGGCGGTCCAGGGAGGGGAAGGCGATGACCGGCATTTATCTCAAGAAAGCTGAAAAGACCGCGGCGACGGGCGAGGAAGACACCCGCGCGCAAGTGGCGGCCATGCTTGCGGAAATCGAGGCGGGCGGAGAGGACAAGGCGAGGGACTGCGCGAGACGCTTCGACAAGTGGGACGGCGAGATCGTCGTTTCTGCCGAGGTGCGCGCCGCTGCCGCGAAGCAGGTGCCCGCCAAGCTCAAGGACGACATCCGGTTTTCGCACGAGCAGGTGCGGCGCTTCGCCGAGGCGCAGCGTAACGCCATCCTCGACGTGGAGACGGAACTCTCTCCCGGCCTGATCGCCGGACACCGCAACATCCCGGTGAACTCGGCGGGTTGCTACGTGCCCGGCGGGCGCTACGCCCATATCGCTTCGGCGATCATGTCCGTGACCACGGCGAAGGTTGCGGGCGTGCCCAACATCATCGCCTGCTCGCCGCCGAAGCCGGGGTCGGGCATCCATCCGGCCATCCTCTACAGCCTGGACCTGTGCGGCGCCGACACCATCCTCAACCTTGGCGGCGTGCAGGGCATCGCGGCGCTGGCCTTCGGCCTGTTCACGGGCAAGCCCGCCGACATCCTGGTCGGTCCGGGCAACCAGTTCGTGGCCGAGGCGAAACGCATCCTGTTCGGCCGGGTCGGCATCGACATGTTCGCCGGCCCCACGGAGATCCTGGTCATCGCCGACAACACCGCCGATCCCGAGATCGTCGCCGCCGACCTCGTCGGCCAGGCGGAGCATGGCTACAACTCGCCCGCATGGCTGATCACTCTCGACAAGGCGCTGGGCGAGACGGTGCTGGACCTGGTGCCGAAGCTGATCGCCGAGCTTCCCGAGGCCAACGCCAAGAACGCCAGCGATGCCTGGCGCGATTATGGCGAGATCGTTGTCGCGGGTTCCCGGGAAGAGGCGGTGGAGCTGTCCGACCGCTATGCCGCAGAGCACCTGGAGGTGCATTGCGACGATCTCGACTGGTGGCTGATGTCGCTCGGCAACTATGGCTCGCTGTTCCTGGGCGAGGAGACCACGGTCGCCTATGGCGACAAGGCGGCGGGTCCGAACCACATCCTGCCCACCAAGGGCGCGGCGCGCTATACCGGCGGCCTTTCCGTCGGCAAGTTCCTCAAGACCGTGACCTGGCAGCGCATGTCGCGGGAGGCGAGCAAGACCGTGGGCGCGGCGGCGGCGCGCATCTCGCGCCTGGAAGGCATGGAAGCCCACGCGCGTACCACCGACGTGCGGCTGGCGAAGTGGTTCCCGGGCGAGAATTTCGACCTGACGGCGGCGGACTGAACCATGGCCGGCGACACCTACCTCAAGTCGCTGTTCAGCCTGGAAGGCCGCGTGGCCCTGGTCACCGGCGGCTCCTCGGGGCTGGGGCGGCGCATGGCCTATGCGCTGTCCCGCGCGGGCGCCAGCGTCGTGCTCGCCGCCCGGCGCACCGGCGCGCTCGTGGACGCCCGGGTCGAGATCGAGGCGGAGGGCGGCGTTGCCGCCACCGTGGAAGCCGACCTGCTGGCCGGCATGGATGCCGTCGCCGCCTGCGCGGAGGCCGCGGCCGAGCCCTTCGGCGCGCCCGACATCCTGGTCAACGCGGCCGGCATCAACCTGCGCGAGCCGCCCGATGAAGTGACGCCGGAGAGCTGGGACCGGACCATCCGGCTCAACCTGTCGGTGCCGTTCTTCCTTGCCCGCGCCCTGGTGCCGGGCATGAAGGCGAAAGGACGTGGCTCGATCATCAACATTGCCTCGCTGCAGACCTTCCGCGCCTTCTCCGGCGGCTTCGCCTATGGCGCCTCCAAGGGCGGAGTGGGGCAGCTTACCCGTGCCATGGCGCAGGCCTGGTCGGCGGACGGCATCACCGCCAACGCGCTGATCCCGGGGTTCTTCCCGACCGAACTGACCGGTCCGGTCTTCGCCGACAGCAAGCTGTCGCGCATGCACGCGGATGCGACCTGTTTCGGTCGTAACGGCGAGTTGCGCGATATCGACGGGGCGACGGTGTTTCTGGCCTCGCCGGCCAGCGCCTACATCACCGGCGCGCTGATACCCGTGGAAGGCGGCTATCTCGCGAAATAGCCGGCCCGGGAGTCAGTCCGCCGAGGTCCTGCCGCGCGTCGCGGCCCACAGCTGATAGACAGCCAGCGCCACCAGCACGGCGGCGATGGACGGCCGCACCCATCCCTGCATCATGAACAGCGGGACGCTGGAGGCGAGCACCATTACCGGACCGTAATAGAGCGTCCAGGCCTGCTTGCCTTTCTGGCTCTGGTACCAGGGGAAGGCCAGCGAGAAGGCGGCGATGATGATGAAAAACAGCGACCAGGGCCGGCTCAAGAACAGCGTGTAGTCGTCGGAGATGGCGGTGGCGCGGGCGAGGTTCAACTCCGCCACCTTGCCGAGCACGACGCCAAGGATCATCGGCGCGAGCGGGAAGCCGGCCTTGCGCATGACGTAACCGACGATACCGAAGATGAACAGCACCCAGATGTCGGAGATGGAGTTGTTCAGCGCGAACACGCCGATGCCGCAGTAGAGGATGATCACCACGGCCAGGATGTACATGGGGATGCGCACGATGAGCAGGAAGGCGCGCAGGCACACGGATTGCACCGCCACCATGGCGAAGTGGGCCAGGAAGAAGGCGATGAACACCGCGTAGGCGAGCTGGGTGTTGTCGGCGATGAAGGTGGGGCTCGGGGCGATGTTGTGGATGATGAGCGCGCCGAGCATGACGGCGGTGACGATGTCGCCGGGAATGCCCAGCGCCATCATCATGATGAGCGCGCCGCCGGCGGTGGCGTTGTTGGCGGATTCCGAGGCGATGATGCCGTCCGGGTGGCCGGTGCCGAACTTCTCGGGCGTGGGCGAGGCTTTCCTGGCCTGGTCGTAGGCGAGGATGTTGGAGATGGCGGGGCCGGCCGCGGGCAGCACGCCGGTGAGCGAGCCGATCAGGGCGGAGCGGACCAGGTTGACCCAGGAGCCGAAGATGGTGCGGATGGCCGCGAGATGCTCGACACGCACCACCTTGGCCTTGGCGGTGTCCATGAGCGGCTTGATCGCGATGGCGCGGTCCTCGACGTCGCTGAGAAGCTGGCTGAAGGCGAACAGGCCGACCAGCACCGGGAGGAAGGGAAATCCCGAGTTGAGCGTGTCGATGCCGAAGGTGAAGCGCGGCACGCCGGCGAAGTCGTCCTCGCCGACGGTGGCGACGAACAGGCCGAAAAAGCCCGCGATGATGCCCTTCAGCAGGTTCTCGCCCGCCAGGCTGGCGGTCATGGTCAGCGCGAAAAGAACCAGGGAGAAATAGTCCCAGGGGCCGAATTCGAGGCCGACGCGGGCGAGCAGGGGCGCGAAGGCCACGAGCAGGACGGCGCTCACAAGGCCGCCGAAGAACGAGGCCCATACACCCAGCCCAAGCGCCATGCCGGGCCTGCCGGCCCGGGCCATGGGAAAGCCGTCGAAGGTCGTGGCGACGGAGGCGGGCGTGCCGGGAATGCCGGTGAGGACGCCCGACATGAGGCCGCCGGAGAGACCTCCGACATAGACCGCCAGCATGGTGGCGAGGCCCTGGGCGGGCGACATGCCGAAGGTGAAGGGCAGCGTCAGCACGACGGCCATGGCGATGGTGAAGCCGGGAATGGCGCCGGCGATGAGGCCGGCGCAGACGCCCAGCAGCATCAGGGCGATGGTCTGGACCTGGGCGACCTCGAGAAAGGCCTGGAGCAGGGTCTCAAGCACTGACGGCCTCCATCACAGATGCGGCATCAGCCTGCCCTCGGGCAGGAAGACGTGCAGCACGAAAGTGAAGACCGCCCACATGAAGCCCACGGTCAGCACCGCGATGCCCAGGTGCATGAGCAGGCTGCGCGGGCTGCGGGGACCGATGATGCCGAGGCACAGGAAGACGAAGGCGATGCCGGTCAGCAGCATTCCCGTCCAGGGCAGCGCCAGCAGGAAGGCGAGGAAGAGCAGGAATATCCAGAAGGCGTTGCGGTAGCGTTCGAGCGGGGGAATGGCGGGGGCTTGCGCCTGTGCGGGCCCGGGGGCTGGCGCCACGATGCTGCGCAGGAGCAGGAGCAGCGTCGAGGCGGTGAGCAGGCCGAGCACCACGCGCGGCCAGATGGAAGGCTGCAACTGCACATACTCGGTGGCGGGGATGGCGAAGCTGGCGTGGATCATCAGCCCGCAGAAGGCAAGCAGGATGAGCGAAACCCAGGTGTCGCGACTGATCCGCGGCGCCGGGTGCGGCGGCGCTTTCGTTGTTTTGGCCATGCGAATTGCCGGCGGCCCCGTCCCCAACGGGACCGCCGGATATCTCCCCTCCCGCCGAGCGCCTAGCGCTTCAGCATTCCGACAGCTTCGGCCACCTTCTTCCAGCGGGCGAAGATGTCATCCATGTAGGCCTTGTACTTGTCAGGACCGTAAGCCATGACCTGCGTGCCGCCGACCTTCATGGACTCCAGCAATTTCGGATCCTTGGCGGCCTTCTGGAACAGCGCGTCGTAATGGGCGATCACTTCCTTCGGCGTTCCCTTCGGCGCGACCACGCCACGGTCGGTGGCGAAGATCATGTCGATGCCCTGCTCCTTGAGGGTGGGCACGTCGGGCAGCGAGGGATCGCGGGCGTCGGACGCGATGCCCAGCGCCTTCAACTCGTTGGTGGTGATGTATTTCTGGGCCGCTGCCAGGTTGATCTCGCCGAGCTCGATGTTCTTGGCGAGCAGGGCTGTCATGCGTTCGCGCGTGCCTTCATAGGGCACGTGCTTCAGCTTGATACCGGCGGCATCTTCCAGGATGAGGAAGATGAAATGGCTGGTTGAACCGGCGGTGCCGCCGGCGGTGATGGTGCCGGGAGCCTTCTTGGCGGCCTCCACCATCTCCTTGGCGTCCTTGTAGGGCGTGCCGGGGTTGGCGCCGATGATGGCCGGGGTGCGGGTGAGCAGGGTCACCGGCTCGAAGGCGTCCCAGGCGAAGTCCACGCGGCCGTTGAAATAGCTGGTGATGGCGCTCTGGTGGATGGCGAACAGGGTGCAGCCGTCGGCGGCGGCGGCCTTGGCCTCCTTGGCGCCCTTGTTGCCGCCCTGGCCGCCAATGTTGACAACCTGGAGCTGGGGCTTGGCGCCGGCTTCATTGGCCGCGTTGACGAAGGCGCGGAACAGAACGTCCGTATCGCCGCCGGCGCCCCACGGGACAATCAGCTTGGCGGTGCTGCAGGGGATTTCAGCGGATACTGCGGGAGAAGCCGCAAACAGGGCGATGGCGCCCAGGACCGGCGCAACAAACCTACGCATGTGTGTCTCCTTGAGTTGAGCTGGACTGCGACACATGCTCCCCGGTTGTTGGGTCGCTTGCACCGGCCCACCGGCCACGATGTTACGCAATGTGACCCCGGGTTCCAATCGCCAAGGCGATGAAAACAGCCCAATTTTCGAGCAACTGATTTTCAATTTGGGACTATGTACGCGCTCGCGCGGCGGGGATGATCGCGATAGCATCGCTGCCGCAGACCAAGGAGGCGCAATCTTGCGAGACCTCGCCCGGCCCGGCCGTTCCCCCGTTCATTCCAGGGAAGGGATGGCCTGCACCTCTCATCCGCTGGCCACGCAGGCGGCCGTCGCCGTGTTGCGCGATGGCGGCAACGCGCTGGATGCGGCGGTGGCGGCTTGTGCGGTGCAATGCGTGGTGGAGCCGGAGTCGACCGGCATCGGAGGGGACTGCTTCTGCCTCTTCGCGCCGCTGGGAAGCGCGGAGCTTGTCGCCTATAACGGGTCGGGCCGCGCCCCGGCCGCCGCGACGGCCGGCTGGTATGCGGAGCGGGGCATCCGGCAGATCGAACGGTATTCGCCCCACTCGGTCACGGTCCCCGGCGCCATCGAGGCCTGGGCCACGCTGCTGGAGGATCACGGCACCAAACCGCTGGCGGAACTGCTTGCTCCGGCGATCCGCTATGCGCGCGACGGTTATCCCATTTCCTCGCGGGTGTCCTTCGACATCGCGGTGGAGGCGCCGGCGCTGAAGAAGGACTTCGAGGCCGTCAAGATGTTCCTGCCGGGCGGCAAGGCCCCGCCCGTGGGCTCCGTGCATCGTCAGCCCGGACTGGCCAACACACTGGAAAGAATAGCGAAGCAGGGCCCGGACGGGTTCTACAGGGGGCCGGTGGCGGATGAGATCGTATCCCTGCTGCAGCGGATGGGCGGCTTGCACACTCTGGAGGATTTCGCCGAGGTGAAAGGCGATTACGTCACTCCCATCTCCACCGGCTATCGCGGCTACGAGGTCCATCAGTGCCCGCCCAACGGACAGGGCGTCATCGCCTTGCTGCTGCTCAACATCCTCGAAGGCTTCCGGACCGGGGAGGGGCCGCTGGCGCTGGACCGCGTGGTGGCGGAGATCGAGGCGGGACGGCGGGCCTATGCGGACCGCGCTCTCTACGTCGCCGATCCCGACCGGGCCGAGGTGCCGGTGGAGATGCTGCTGTCGCAGGCCCATGCCGCCAAGCACAGGGACGACATCCGCGCCGCGACGGAGCCTGGCGCGCGGGCCGCTTATTCGGCGAAGGCCCATGCCAGCACGGTCTATATCTCGGTAGTGGACAAGGACCGCAACGCCTGCAGTTTCATAAACACGCTCTACCATCCGTTCGGGAGCTGCATCTTCGCGCCGGAGTCGGGCGTGATGCTGCAGAACCGGGGGCAGGGCTTCGTGCTGGACCCGGAGCATCCCAACTGCATAGCGCCGCGCAAGCGGCCCATGCACACGATCATTCCCGGCATGGTGACGGAGGACGGCCGGGCGGTGATGCCGTTCGGCGTCATGGGCGGCGACTACCAGGCTTTCGGCCACATGCAGCTTCTGTCGCGCTTCCTCGAGTTCGGCCAGGACCTGCAGGAATCCATGGACATGA
>JBFWSL010000121.1:0-10727 GCA_050248375.1 Hyphomicrobiales bacterium
TGAAGCACATCCCGGCCAAGATCAACCTCATCCCCTTCAATCCCTGGCCCGGCGCGCCTTACGAGTGCTCCGATTGGGAGCGGATCGAGAAGTTCGCGGAGGTTGTGAACCGCGCCGGCTATGCCAGCCCGGTGCGCACCCCGCGCGGACGCGACATCATGGCCGCCTGCGGCCAGCTCAAGTCGGCCAGCGTCAAGCCGCGCGCGAGCCTGTCCGCCCGATGATCCTCGACACCCTGCTGCGCTGGATCGGCGTCTTCATCGCCTTCGTCGTCTCCGCCTCGGTCGCCGTCATGGTGCTGTTCATGCTGGTGAGCACATGGGCGGGCGGCGTGCTGCGCGAGATGGCGCCGGGCGATCCCGTGATCGACGCGGGCGCGGAGATCATCGGCGGCGCGCTCGCCTTCATCGCCCTGTTTCCCGCCCTCACCTCGCTGCCCGCTTTGCTGGCCGTGATCGCGGGAGAAATACTGGGCATCCGGTCCTGGATCTATTACGTGCTCGCGGGCGGCGCGTCGCTGGCCGTCATCCCCTTCATGGCCGGGCCGGAGGCCGGTCCGCCGGCCGCCGCCTACACCACGCTCTTCGCCGCCGCCGGCTTCGCGGGAGGCTTCGTCTACTGGCTGCTGGCCAGACGCAGGGCGTGACGCCCCCGGCAATTGATCGCGTCCGGCCGGACCGTGTGCAGCTCAGGCAGGCAGTATTCGGCTATCGGTCTGGCGTGCCGGCCTTGCATCGGATCTCAGCGTCAGCCTCCAGCCGCCGCTCTCGCTCTCCATGGACGGGACCGCGCAGTCCCCGCCCTGCGAGAAGAAGAATTCGAGAGCCTTTCGGGTGGGGAGGGGAAGCTGAGCCAGGGAACGGAACAGGCTGAGCACTTCCGGCTCGCGGCTCCAGTAGTAAAGCTCGAGGAATTCCTCGAAATCGCGGCTGTCCTCCAGGATCGCGCCGATCAGCTCCACCTGATGCGGAGCGTCCTGCGGGTCCGAGGCCGGGCCTGCGGCCCCGCGATCCATTCGGCAGTCTCTCTTGGGTTGCTTTGGTAAGCCATCGACTCCTTGCATGAATGCATCCTCCGGGGGCCACATCCTGAGACGGATTCCGGAAATGCAATCCGCGCCGCGGTTATTCAGCTCGCCGCATGTCGACTTTGCCGCCCCATAGCAAAGTAAAACACCATTTTAATCAAGCTCTTGGGAACCATTTCGGGTTCTCCGGCAGCAACCTGCCGCGCGAATTGCAGTATTGAATGATATTCAAATATACAGCCCTGGGAAATTGGCACTTGTATCAGTGCAAAATGGAACGGTATGCGGACTTATAATTCGATGACTTTGTCGCGAATCGCGATGGCCACAGCATGGGTCCGGTTCGTCGCCCCCAGCTTGCGCACGGCGTTCGACGCATGTTCGTCGGCGGTGCGCTTGGTGATGGAAAGCATGGCTCCTATCGAGCGTGCCGACTGGCCCAACGCCACAAGCTTGAGCACTTCCTGCTCCCGCTGCGTCAGCGGGGAATGGAAGGCGTGCGGATTGCGGGCGCCCAGGAGCCGCTTGAATCCGTACTGGGCCAGGAGGTGAAGGAACGCGATCGTCCGTGAATCAATATCAGGTTTGCTACCTGACATCCTGACACAGCCGACGAAGCCCTTTGGCCCGTGGATGGGCACCGCGAAGCCCTTGACGATGTCGAATGCCCGTGCAGTCCGGAGCATTTCCCGCCCGCGGTCGCTTGCGTCGTTGGCGAGCGTCGATTCCGACCAGACAAACGGGAACAGGGAATGCCGGCAACGGTAGAAGACCGGATCGTCCTGCTCGTATCGGTTTTCCCGATAGATCTCCAGAAATTCCGCGGGCCACCGGATTCCGATCACCACATCGTCCAGACGTTCGCCCGGGAACGGAACCTTCGAAACCATCAGCGTCTTGTATTTGTGGAGTGAGAGGTAGCGCTCCATCAAGTCCAGGACAGCGTCTGCATTCGAAGTCTGTTCGAGTTCTTTCACAAAGTCCCAAGCCTGTGCTTCCGGCTTGGTTGGCACATCCCTCATAAACCTATGCTTCCCGCGTTGCGCTCGCCTTCGGCTAAGCGCTGCCCCCTTCTCAGTTTTATATAAATATCATAGCCTTAATCGGCTTCGTACTGTGATTGTTGACATACAGACGGGGTTATTTTCCGCCCCGCGAGGATTTTTTTCGCGGGCCGTATCGCCGGGGAATGAGGTTCCGCGCACACACGGTTCCTGGCAAAGCCACACCTCCGCGCCGGTCCGGCGGGAGCATCGGATCCGCAATCGGCAATGATGCCGCGCCCGGCCGCGCCTCAGCCCCTGGCATGCCAGTCGCCGTCGTCGCCCTTCTCGTACTTCGCCTTCACCGCGTTCCAGGCGACCTTGTGCGAGACTTCCTCGCGGCTGGCGTCGCCGCGCCGGTCGTCGGGATCCTTGTATTCGTCCCAGGCGCTGTTATAGGCCTCGCGGTAGATGTCCTGCGCATGCTCCGGCAGGTGGTCCTTCACCGCCTCGGGCAGTTCGGCATTTCTTCTATAGGGCATGACGGTCTCCTGTCCGTTGCTTCGTCCTTGCCGTGCAAACGCCGCCGCCCGGAGGCTTGTTCCCGCCGCCAGGGATCAGCCCGCATCGTCATCCTCGTCGAGGAAATCCAGGTTGGGCGTGATCCGCGCCGTGCGGCCGCGCGCCAGGTCTTCGCCCGAGCGCAGCACGTCCCGGCCGAAACGCGCCGTCAGCGCGTCGATCGCGGTCTCCAGCTTCCGGTTGCGCGCCGGCCCCGGGAACAGGTCGAGCTGCGGCGTCTCCTCCTCCTTCACCAGGTCGTAGGCGGCAAGGCCCACCAGCCGGAACGGCCCGGGCTCGCGGAATTCCTTCAGCAGCCGCAGCGCCGCCTCCAGCAGCGCCTTCGCCTCGTCGCTTGGCGGCTTCAGCACCGCCTGCCGCGTCAGGATGCGGAAGTCGTGGGTCTTCAGCTTCATCCGCACGCCCGCCGCCCGGTAGCCCTTGTGCCGCAGCCGGCGTCCCACCTCCTCCGACGAGCGGCGCAGATAGCGCGCGATCTCGCCCGCGTCTCCGGTGTCCTGCGACAGCGTGCGTTCCGAGCCGATGCTCTTGGACCGGCGATGACCTTCCACCCGGCGCGGATCGGTGGCGTGCGCCAGCGCGTGGAAGTGCCGCCCGGCGCCCCCGAGCCGCGCCTCCAGTTGCGCCGGATCGGCCGCCGCGATCTGCCCTATGGTGGTGAAGCCCAGCGCGTGCAGCCGCGCTTGCGTCTTCGGACCCACCCCCCACAGGGCCGAGACCGGCATGGGAGCGAGCCAGGCCCGCGCCTGCGCGGGCGGCACCACGGTGAGCCCGTCGGGCTTGCGGTGGCCGCTCGCCACCTTGGCCACGAACTTGGTGCCCGACACGCCCACCGACGCGGTCAGCCCGCCCGTCGCCTCGCGCACCGCCTGCTTGATCTTCTCCCCGATGGCGCGCGGCTCGCCGAAGATCGCTTCCGCGCCGCTCATGTCGATGAAGGCCTCGTCCAGGCTGATCGCCTCCACATGGGGCGAGAATGTCCCGAAGGCCTGCATGATCTCCTGCGAGATTTCCTGGTAGCGCTCGAAGCGCGGCGGCACGATCACCGCCTCGGGGCACAGCCGTTTCGCCCGCGCCATCGGCATGGCGCTGCCGACCTTCCAGGGCCGCGCCTCGTAACTGGCGGTGAGCACCACGCCGCGGCCGCTGTCGGGCCCGACCAGAACCGGACGCCCCTTCAGCGAGGGGTCGTCCATCTGCTCCACCGCCGCGTAGAAGGCGTCCATGTCCGCATGGGCCACCACCCGCGGCCAGTCTGTATGACCGGCGCTCATCGTCCCCGCAGGATACCCGAGTTTCCGGAATCCGCGCGACGGGCTTCCCGAACCGCCCTCAGAACTTCGCCATCACGAAGTCCACGCCGCCGGAGAGGTGGAACACCGGCTCCTGCTTGCCCTTGGTGATCTGCTTCACCGTACTGCCGACGAAGTCTCCGAGTTCCTTCGCCTGCACCTCGCCGTCCGCCACCGTGTCGGCCTCGCCCTTCAGCCCCTGCAGCACCGCATGGGTGAAGACACCGTGGCCCAGCGCCTCGCGTTCCTCCGCGAGCGTGTCCGCGTCGGTGGCCGCCAGCACCACGATGCTGGCGTCGGCGGCGTCCTTGACCAGACGCGCGTTGAAGGCGTTGCCCGAATGGCAGGTGTCCACCAGCATCACCCGCCGGCCCTGGCTCGACTGCATGATGCCTTGCAGGACCTGCCACTCGATCACGCTGGAGCGGTTCCAGGCCTTGTCCTTGTAGAGCGCGTCGGAGGGCAGGAAGAGATAGTCCGGCCCGTCGTTGATGCCGTGGCCGGCCAGGAACAGCATCACCGTGTCGTCGGACCCGGCCTCCTTCAGTTGCGCCAGCGCCTTGCGGATGTTCTCCGCCGTGGGCAGGGCGTCGCCGTTGCGCGCCAGCAGCAGGCTGGCCACCTGCTCGTGCAGCGGCCCGGCGGCGGCGATGAGCCGGCGGTGCATCTCCCGCGCGTCGGTGCCGGCGAAGCGCAGGCTCCGGTCCGGGAAGTTGACGTAGTCGTCCACGCCGATGGAGACCAGATAGAGCGTGCCGCGCCGCGCCGGCGCTTCCCCGCCACGCAGGAACACGCCGATCTCGCGCCGCGTGCTCCCGACCGCATTGCGCGCCTCGATCAGGACGCGGTTGGCGCCGGGCTCCAGCGGCAGGGTGAGAAACCGGTCGCTGCCGCTGCCGCGCGTGAGCGCCGCCACCCGGCGGCCGTTGATCACCACCTCTATGCCCTCCACCGGCTCCGGCCCGTCCTCGAAGCGCAGCCGCGCCTCCACCGGGCCCTGTGTCACCGAGCTGCGCGGGCCGGGCGTCAGCACGGCGAATTCCGGCGGCGAGCGGCGGAACAGCTCGTCGAGGGAGAAGGCGCCCGCCTTGATCCGCTGCAGCGCGCCACGCGCGCTGGAGCGCAGCAGCGCCTCCCGCACGATGTCGGGCCGGTAGAAATGGGTCTTGAGCTGGGCGGCGGTGACGAATTTCGCCGCCCGGTCCTCGCCCCGGTTGATCTGCCAGCCCACATGGGCGTCCCCGTCCGGCGAGGCGGCGTAGTAGCCCTGCGGCGTCCACAGCACCCATTCCCCCCTCGAGGAATGGAACAGCGTGGCGATGTTCTCGCGGGTGGCGATGTTCCACAGCCGAACGGTCTGGTCGTCGCTGCCCGACAGCAGCAGCTTTCCGTCCGGAGACACCGCCAGCGCCCACACGTCGCCCGTGTGGCCGACGAACTCTCCGAGCCGGTTGCCCTTCAGGTCGTAGGCGGTCAGGAAGCCATGTCCGCCGCCGGCGATGACCGTGCGCCCGTCCGGAGTGAAGCCGTAGGCATTGTGGGCATAGCCGTCATGCTCGCCCCGCTCGATGCTGGCGATCACCTTGCCGTCCGCGATGACGTCGAGGTTGGCGAAATAGCCGAAGTCTCCGCCGGGCCTGTGTTTCAGCGCGAAGGATCCCTTCAGGGCTGCCGCACGCACGAAGGGCGACGCCTCCACGCCGAGCGGGCGGGGCTCGCCCGTCGCGCCGTCGCCGGAGGGCAGCCGCATCACATATTCCAGCGCGCCCGCCTCGAACGGCGCGCCGGGAGCAGGCGTATTGCCCCAGGCGATGCTCTTGCCGTCGGGCGCGAACCCGACCGACCAGACCGAGCGCCCCGTTCCCGTCAGGTTGCGCAGCAGCGCGCCGGTCGCGGCGTCGCGCAGGTGAATCTCGTTGTCGCTGCCGCCCGCGGTTGCCAGCCTGCGGCCGTCCGGAGCGAAGGCTACCGCCAGCACGATGTTGTCGTGCCCTTCCAGGGTAAGCCGCGTTTCGCCGCTCGCCACCTCGATGACGCGGGGCGCGTAGGGCTTGCCGCCCGGACCGGCGAGAACCGCCGAGCCGTCGGGCGAGAAGGCGAGGCTCATGATTTCCGCCCCGGTCGCCGCCACGGTCCTGATCGCCGCCCCCGTCGCGCCGTTCCACAGCCGCACGGTTCCGTCGAAGCCCGCCGTGGCGATGCTGCCGTCGCGCGGCGACACGGCGAGCGCGATCACCTTGTCCGCATGGCCGGTCATGGTGCCAAGCACCGCGCCGTCGCTGATCCGCCACAGCCGCGCGGTCTTGTCGTCGCTGGCGGTGGCGATCGCCGCCCCTTTCCGGGCGAAACGCACCGCGTTCACGTCGCCGCCGTGACCGGAAAACCGCCGCAGGAACCTGAGATTGGCCACATCCCACAGGATCGCGGTATCGTCGGCGCCCGCCGACACCAGCCGCGTCCCGTCCGGCGAGAAATCCAGCGACAGCACCGCGTCGGAATGGCCGCGCAGCAGCGCCACGATGCGGCCGCTGGCGAAATCGTAGAGCCGCACCGGATGGTCGCCGCCCGCGCCCTCGCGCATGCGGCCCGCCGCCGCCAGCAGCCGCCCGTCCGGCGACAGCGCCAGCGCATAGATTTTGCCCGAATTGCCTTCCGCCGCCTGCCCCCTGAGCGTGCGCAGGGTGCGGCCGCTCTCCAGGTCCCAGACGCGGATCGCCTTGTCGTCGCTGGCCGAGACCAGTTCCCCCGAAGAGGTGAACAGGACCGAGCGCACCAGCGCCATGTGGCCACCGGTGTCGAGCTGCAGCAGAGGCTCCGCCGCCTGCACGCGGCCTGGGCCCGCCAGCAGGCACGCGGCCATGAGCGCGCCCGCCAGGGCCACGCGCCATTGACGCCAGGTTCCGCATTTTCCAAGCGAAAACATGGGAATACCGCGTCCTTCCAAGCCGCACCGGGGCCGCCGTCCGCAAGCTTGGCCCGCCGGCATGAGGCCGGTCAAGCGACGGGCGGGGGCCATGACCCGGCCCCGAGAAGGCGTTTCCGCGCATGAACGCCACATGAACGGCCCGCTCGGGCTGCGTTCAAGCGGAAGCCGCTAGAACGGACACAACAGCGGATGGATGACCGCTATTCGAGGCCAGATTTATTGGAGGATGGACCAATGATGACGAAGCTGAACAAGACCGCCATTGCCCGCCGCGCCGCCGCGTCCATGCTGGCCGCCGGCCTGGCGATGGCTTTCACCCCGGCGCTCGCCGCCGACAAGGACGTGAGGCTGAAGAGGGGCTCGGCCCCCGTCGCGGTGGGTTCCGCCCAGACCGGCGGCGGCTCTGTTCCCAAGGGCCTCGTTGCTCCCAAGGCTCCTGTGGTCGCGGGATCGCGCCAGATCGAGGTCCAGCCCAAGATCGCCATCCCCAAGGCCCCGACCGCTCCCGGAGGCGGCGTCGCCCGCATCCAGGTCCCCAAGGCCCCGACCGCTCCGGGAGGCGGCGTCGCCCGCATCCAGATTCCCAAGGCCCCGACCGCCCCCGCAGCTCCGGTGACGACCTTCGTCGAGGCCCCCAAGGCTGGCCGTCCCAAGGTGGCCGCCGCCACCCCGGCGGTGACCTTCACCGACGCGGCGCCGCCCCGTGTGAACACCTTCGCGGCGCCCGCGCCGGTCGCCGCCGCTCCTGTCGCCGCTCCCGCGCCGCAGGTTGCGCCGGTGGCCGCGCCGGTGCCGGTGGCCACGATCGAGCCCAAGGCCGTGGTCAAGCCGGCCGCGCCCGTGACCCATCACAACAGCTACAGCGCCTATTACGGCGGCCATGCCGGCTATTATGCGCAGCCGTCCTACGGCTATGGCTACGGCCGTGGCGGCTATGGCGGCGGCTATGGCGGCTTCCGCAACTGCCACTAGGCAACGCCCGCACCGATGTCACGCCCGGTCCCGCATTTGCGGGGCCGGGCTTTTGTTTCCGCCGGGAGCCCGTGTCCAGGCGATCGCCTGCTCCAGCCGGTCGTCGCCCCAGAACAGCTCGCCGTCCGGCGTCACGAAGGAGGGCGCGCCGAAGATGCCCAGCGCCTGCGCCGTGTCGGTCTGTGCCCTCAGCCCGTCCTTGATATCGTGATGGGTGATGCGCTCGAAGCACTGGGCCGGCGCGGCCCCCACCGCTTCCAGGCATTCCGTCAGCATGGCCCGGTCGTCGAGTTGGCGCGCCTTTCCGAACTGGGCCGCGAACACCGCCCGGCTGAACGGCGCAACCCAGCCTTCCTCGTCGCCGAGCAGCGCGAGGCGCGCCGCGTTGAGACCATTCTGGGGAAAGGGCTCCGGCAGCGAAAAGGCGAGCCCGCGGGCTGCGCACATGCGCTCCATGTCGCGCACCATGTAGCGGCCCTTGCCCGGATACAGGTTGAAGGGCGATGTCTGCCAGCCCTGAGCGGCGAAGATGGGTCCGAGCAGGAAGGGGCGCCAGCGCACCGAGATGCCGGCCTTCCGGGCCTGCTCCTCGATGCGCATGACCGAGAGATAGGAGTAGGTCGAGGCGAACTCGTACCAGAAGTCGAGCGTCTGCATGGGTCTGGTCCCCGGGGAGAGGCCTTAGTCTAGCAAGGAAATCCGGGCGGTTGTCCACGGCGTTCGGACCTGCACGGAATTTTTGTTCGCTTTTTGTTCTATCGCTGCTAGTCTCGTGCCTCTTGCCGGAATGCTGGGACCTTGAAAGCCATCCGCGTCCGCGCGGCATACAGGTTACGCGATGTGTTTGGATCGCCGCGTCGATTGGCTGTTCCTCGACCTCAACAGCTATTTCGCCAGCGTCGAGCAAAACGATCGGCCCGAGCTTCAGGGCCGCCCCGTCGCCGTCGCCCCGGTGATGACCGAGTCCACCTGCGCCATCGCCACCAGCTACGAGGCCAAGGCTTTCGGCATCCGGACCGGCACCAGGATCTACGAAGCCAGGAAGCTGTGTCCGGAGCTGGTGGTGGTGGAGGCCCGCCACGATCTCTACGTGGAGATGCATCACCGCATTCTGCGGGAGGTCGACCGCCACATCCCCGTGGAAAAGGTTCACTCCATCGACGAGATGGCCTGCCGGCTGCTCGGCCCCCAGCGCGAGCTGGCGGCGGCGCGCGGGATCGCCATGAGCATCAAGCAGGGTTTGCGCGAGCGGCTCGGTCCCTGCATCCGCTGCTCCATCGGGCTGGCGCCCAACCGTTACCTGGCCAAGGTCGCCACCGACCTGCGGAAGCCGGACGGCCTTGTCGTCCTCACCCGCGACGACCTGCCGGGACCCCTGCTCGGCCTTACGCTCACCGGCCTGCACGGCATCGGCCGCGGCATGGAGCGCCGCCTGCTCGACGCCGGCATCGCCGACGTGGCGGCGCTGTGGGCGCTGACCCCCAGGCAGGCCCGGCGCGTCTGGGGCCATGTGGGCGGCGAGCGCTTCTGGCACGCGCTGCACGGCGACGAACTGCCGGACATGGAGACGTCCCGGCGCAGCATCGGCCACAGCCATGTCATGGCCACGCAGTTCCGTCCCCGCGCCCAGGCCCGGCTGATCGCCCGCCGGCTGGCCATGAAGGCCGCGGCGCGCATGCGGCGGCTGGACTACACCTGCGCCCGTCTGGTTCTGGGCATGCGCTTCGAGAAGGGCCCCCGCTGGGCGGACGAGATGCGCGTCATGCGCACCCAGGACACCCTCGTGCTGCTTGATGCCGTGGAGCGTCTGTGGGATCGCATGGAACGGGAAACCACGCACCCCCGCGTGCTCAAGACCGGCGTCACCCTGCTCGACCTGCTGCCCGTGGCCGAAACCCCCGCCGACCTGTTCGCCGGCCCCGCCGCGCCCGGCCCCGCCACGCCCGGCCAGGACTGGGCCCGCCGCACGCGGCTCTCCTTCGCCATAGACACCATCAACCGCCGCTATGGCCGCGACACCGTCTGGTTCGGCGTCAACCCGGACCTGAAAGCGCCATTCACCGGCACCAAGATCGCCTTTACCCGCATCCCCGACATGGCCGAGTTCCTCGAATAGGCGCGTCCGCGCCCTTGCACGCGCCGCGGCCCGCGTCCTATAAGCCGCCAGATCGTTTCTCGCGGGATTTTCCTCATGGCCAGGGCCAAGAACATCAGCAAGGTCGTGCTCGCCTATTCCGGCGGGCTGGATACCTCCATCATCCTGAAATGGCTGCAGGAGACCTATGGCTGCGAGGTGGTGACCTTCACCGCCGACCTCGGCCAGGGCGAGGAGCTGGAGCCGGCGCGGAAGAAGGCCGAGATGATGGGAATCTCGGAGATCCACATCGAGGACCTGCGCGAGGAGTTCGTGCGCGACTTCGTCTTCCCCATGTTCCGCGCCAACGCGCTCTACGAGGGCGTCTATCTGCTCGGCACCTCCATCGCACGGCCTCTCATCGCCAAGCGGCTGGTGGAGATCGCCCGCGACACCGGCGCCGACGCCATCTCCCACGGCGCCACCGGCAAGGGCAACGACCAGGTGCGTTTCGAGCTAACCGCCTACGCCCTCGATCCGGACATCAAGGTCATCGCCCCCTGGCGCGAATGGGAGTTCAGGTCCCGCGAGGACCTGATCGCCTTCGCCGAGAAGCACCAGATCCCGGTGCCGAAAGACAAACGCGGCGAGGCCCCCTTCTCGGTGGACGCCAACCTGCTGCACTCGTCGTCCGAGGGCAAGGTGCTGGAGGACCCGGCCACCGAGCCCCCGGACTATGTCTTCATGCGCACCGTCGCCCCCCAGGACGCGCCGGACAAGACCACCGGGATCGAGATCGGCTTCGAGAAGGGCAATCCGGTTTCGCTCGACGGCAAGACACTCTCGCCCGCCGCGTTGCTTGCCGCGCTCA
>JBFWSL010000122.1:0-10722 GCA_050248375.1 Hyphomicrobiales bacterium
CGAACTCCTCATCGGGTTCCGTTGTCGGTGAGGGAGGGGAAGTTCGTTCCCGTCCCGATCATGGAGCCGAGACTAGCGGGCGGGCGCTGAACCCCTGCTGAGGCGGGCGTTCATCCCGCGTTCAGGCCCGCGGCGTGCGGAATGGCGCAATTCCGGGAAAAATGGACATCCGCCCCCGCCTCACCGGGGGGCCCCGGCGCCCCCGGCGGGACCGCCCGCGAAAAAATTTCAGGTTTTTCTTCGCGGCCGGCGCCAATATCCGCCGAGGCCGCCCTCGAATCGAATTTTGCCGAAATCCAGAAGTCCGGAAGTTGCGATGGACCAACTATAAGTAGTTGTCTCAAGTATATTTGCAACCAGAGCGTGTAAAATCAGTCTATATGGTGAATTTTTTGACTCCGGAACAGGCGGAATCAAGAGCTTGTTTACCGCGACCGCCGATCTTCTTCGCCAGGCAAGGTGAAAAGTATTCCGGAGGGTGGATAAATGGGGGTCTTCTCGCGCGTAAACCGCGTGTTCGTGGCGTTCGTCATGGCGGGGGCCATGGTTACGGCGGCCGGGGCCGAGGACGGTGTCTCCAGGGACACGATCCTGCTGGGCCAGGCGGCGGCCCTGGAGGGCCCGGCCTCCGCGCTGGGGCTCGGCATGCAGCTCGGCATGAACGCGGCCTTCGCGGAGGCCAATAGCGCCGGCGGCGTCCATGGCCGCAAGATCGAGATGATCAGCATGAACGACGGCTACGAGCCCGAGGTGTCCATCGCCGCGGTCAAGGAGCTGATCAACAACAAGAAGGTGTTCGCCCTCGTCGGTCCCGTCGGCACCCCCACCTCCAAGGCCACCCAGCCCATCGCCACGGAAGCCAGGGTTCCCTATGTCGGGCCCTTCACCGGCGCGGGCTTCCTGCGCGACGCCGGCCTCGGCAACGTGGTCAACGTGCGCGCCACCTACGGCGCGGAGACCGAGGCCTGGATCAGGCACCTGATGGACGAGAAGGGCATGCAGCGCATCGCCCTGCTGTACCAGGACGACGCCTTCGGCCGGGTCGGTCTCGCCGGCGTCACCGCCGCCCTGAAGAAGCGCGGCAAGGAGCTGGTGGCGACGGGCACCTACACCCGCAACACCACCGCCGTGAAGACCGCGCTCATCAACATCCGCAAGGCCAGGCCCGACGCGGTGGTGATGGTCGGCGCCTACAAGCCCATCGCCACCTTCATCAAGGTCGCCCGCAGCATCGACTTCAATCCGGTCTTCGTGAACATCTCCTTCGTCGGCTCCAAGGCGCTGGCCGGGGAACTCGGCCACGACGGCAACGGCGTCATCGTCTCCCAGGTGGTGCCGTTCCCCTGGGACAGCTCGATCCCGCTGATCCGGCGTTACCAGGCCGCGCTCAGGGCGCACGATCCCAAGGCCGAACCCGGGTTCGTGTCGCTGGAGGGCTACATGGTCGGCCGCCTCGTCGTCATGGCGCTGGACAAGACCGGCCCAAACCCGAGCCGCCAGTCCTTCCTCGACACCATCTGGAAGACCGGCGTGTTCGATCTCGACGGCACCAAGCTCACCTACGGCCCCGAGGACAACCAGGGCATGGATGAGGTCTTCCTCACCGTAATCAATTCCGATGGAAGCTTCCGCCCGGTCGGCGGAGCCGCCATGTAGCCGAACCGCACGGGGACAGCAGGAAACGGCGCCGCGCGCGCGACTTCTCGAGAGGGTGTGAGATCATGTTCGGACTGAAGAAGAAGGCGGCTCAGGCGCCGTCCGCAGCCGTGGCGCAGGACGGAAAAGACCGCGGCGTACTGGGAGCCGGCGGCGCCCTGCGCGTGCGCCACAAGCTGTTGATGGCGATCTTCGCCATCTCGGCGATCACCATCGTCATCGCCGGCACGGGCATCTACTCCTTCGGCCGCGCCAAGGACAGCTTCCAGGACCTGTCGGAGAACAAGATCAATGCCGTCTCCGGCGCCGCCAAGCTCGCCACCGAGGCCAACCAGGTGGTATCCGCCGCCTCCAGCCTGGGCCGCGCCCGCAACGAGGTGGACCGCGCCCGCGATTATGGCTGGCTGGTGCAGGTGGCCGATCAGCTTTCGGTTTCGGTGAAGGACTTCGTGGAGCAGAACGATCTTGCCGTGGGCGAGTCCACCCTGCTCGCCACCATCGAGGCCCTGAATACGAGCCTGGAGAAGCTGGATGGCGCCACCAAGGAACGCCTCGCCGCCACCCGCCGCAAGACGGAAAGCCTTGCCGAGCTGTTCACCGAGCACGAGGACATCTCCCGCGCCTTCATACCGATCGTGGACGACGCCTATTTCGACGCCGTCATCGCCGGCGAGCGCGCCCTCAGCCAGAGCGCCGGCGCGGCCGAGGCCGTGGCCGCCAACGTGGAGAAGCTGAAGGCCGCGCTGGAGGCGGAATCGACCCTGCACCAGCTTGTCGCCGTGCTGGTGCGCGCCGCGCTCGCCGACGAGGAGGAGCAGCTCGTGCCGCTGCAGGACCGCATCGGCGGCCTCGCCGTCAAGGTTCAGTCCGCCGCCGACGTGCTGGGCGACGCCAATGTTAACGGCAAGCTCGCCCTTATTCTCGGCTTCGCCGACGCCAAGGCCGGCCTCACCTCCCTGCGCAAGCGCGAGTTCCAGGCCGAGAACCAGTCGTCGCTGGTCATGCATGCCCTCAACGACGCCACCCAGCAGGTGGGCGAGGTGCTTGAGACCGTCATCACCGACCAGCGCAAGGGCGCCGCGGACGCCGCGGCGTTCATGCGCAACGCGCTTTCCCTGGACCAGGCCAAGATGATCGGCGGCGGCATCGTCAGCGTCGTGCTGATGCTGCTGATCGGCTGGGTCGTCATCCACAAGGGCCTGACCCTGCGGCTCGAACGCCTGATCACCCATATGCGCCGCCTCGCCGAGGGCGACCTGGAGAGCGAGTTCCCCCGCTCCACCAGCCGCGACGAGATCGGCGACATGGCCCGCGCCGTGGAGGTGTTCCGCGACAACGCCATCGAGCGCGCCCGTCTCACCGGCCAGCAGGAAAGCGAGGTCGCCGAGCGCGCCTCCCGCCAGAAGCGCGTCGAGCAGCTCGTCTCCGGGTTCCGCACGTCGGTCGGCGACCTGCTCAACTCGGTCACGTCCAACATGGACGCCATGCGCCAGACCGCGCAGGTGCTCACCGAGGTCGCCTCCGATACCTCCGGCAAGGCGGGCAACGCCGCCGAGGCCGCCGGCGACGCCACCCGCAACGTGGAATCGGTCGCCGCCGCCGCGGAGGAGCTGTCCAGCTCCATCGTCGAGATCAGCCGCCAGGTGGCCGAAGCCACGGAGGTGGTTTCCGAGGCGAGCCAGAGCGTGGACGCAACCACCGGCCGTGTCGAGAGCCTGGCCAGCGCCGCGGAGAAGATCGGCGACGTCGTCAGCCTGATCCAGGCCATCGCCGAGCAGACCAACCTGCTGGCGCTGAACGCTACCATCGAGGCGGCGCGCGCGGGCGAAGCGGGCAAGGGCTTCGCCGTGGTCGCCAACGAGGTGAAGAGCCTCGCCAATCAGACCGCCAAGGCCACCGAGGAGATCGCCGGCCACATCACCCAGATCCAGGGGGCTACCGGCGAGGCGGTGGAAGCCATCCGCTCCATCGCCGAGCGCATGGAAAGGGTGAACAGCTATTCCTCCGCCATCGCCGCGGCGGTGGAGCAGCAGAGCGCCTCCACCAGCGAGATCAGCTCCAGCGTGCAGCTCGCGGCGAACGGCGCCCGCTCCGCCAGCCAGAACATGCAGGGATTGTCCGCGTCGGTGTCGGAGACGACCCAGTCGGTCAACCAGGTGGAGCACGCCTCCGCGTCCGTGGCCCGCCAGGCCGAGGAACTCCGCCAGACCATCGACCGCTTCCTCAACGAGATGGCCGCCGCCTGATCCGGCCGCGCGCCAAGTGTCCTGGCCGGGCCTTCGGGTCCGGCCGCTCGTTTCCGGGCGCGAACCCGGTCAGGCGCTGGCGAACAGCCGCGTCAGTACGTCGTGAAGCTGCTCGGCCCGGAACGGCTTCTCCAGCGTCGGCCACTTCCGGTAGGCTTCCCTCAGGCTGCTCAGTCCGTAGCCGGTGGCGAACACGAAGGGAAGTTCCCTGCGGATCAGGATGTCGGCGATCTCGTAGCTTTCCTTGCCGGCGATATTCAGGTCGAGAATGGCGACGTCGAAATCTTCCTGCGACGCGAGATGAACACCGGACTCGAAGGTCGCGGCCGTCGCCACGACCGTGTGGCCCAGGTCGGCGAGCATCTCTTCCAGGATCATGGAAACGAGCGCTTCGTCCTCGACGACCAGAACCCGGTGGCTGCTCATGTGTTGTACTTTCTTGCCCGGCTGGGGCGTGATTTCGACCAGTAAACAGGGCCGCGCGGACAATTTATCGGGATTAGTCCCCTTACCACAATGGCTTGGGTAAATTTTGGACAATTCGATCTGCGGGCCTTTTTCCCCTCCGGGCAGGCCGGGACCGGCGCTCGCGGGTCCTTCCGGAGCCGGGCCTGCGGGCCGGAATCGTCCGCAAGGCCCGGGGGGAGAGGCTGACAGGTGGTCATACGCTCCGCGCAACGCTCCTTCCTGCTGCTGGCCGCCACCCTGGCGCTGCCGCTGGTGGTGTTCGTCGCCAGCACGGTCTACACGGCGCTGGAGAACGACCGGTATCAGGTCGAGCGGGAGAGTCTGGAGCGCGCGCGGCTGATCGACGCCCTGGCCGACAGCCGCATCCGTGCCGATCTCACCGCCATGCGCGTCCTCGCGACGGCGGGGGGTATGTTCTCGGGCGACTGGAAATCCGCGCATGAGAGGGCGAAGTCCCTCGTGCAGGATCAGGTTGGCTGGCGCTTCGCCGTTATATCCGACCTTGCGGCGGGCGAGGAGCGCTTCGGCACCGACCGTTCCTTCTCCGGGCCGGTTCCCATTCGAGCCGGCATCCCCTCCTCGGCGCCGCCTGAAGGCTGGGCTGTCGGCGACATGATGCGCGAAGGCAACGGCTGCCCCTGTCTCTTCCTGCATCTGCGGGTGACCGCCGACGCCCGGGGCGGCGGACCCTATCTCCTCAGCGTCGGCCTCGATCCCAAGGTGTTCCAGGACATCATGATGGAGAACGCGCCGGAAGGGACCGTCTCCGCCATTGTCGACCGCAAGGGAAACTTCATCGGCCGGAGCATCGACTACGAGGATCGCCTGGGTACTCCGGCGACCGAGTATGTGCGCGGTGCGGTCGAGCAGGGCGGCGAGGGTTATTACGACGGCCGCACCTACGAGGGCTTCGTCAACTACACCGCCTATCACACCTCGGCGCTGACCGGCTGGTCCAGCCACATCGCCGCGGACTCCACCCTTCTCGATCGCCCCCGCTTCTACTCCTCGATAACGCTGGTGCTCGCGACCCTGCTTGTCCTGGGCGCCGCCGTCGGGCTGTTCATCCACGCCCGCCGCGATCTGGAGGAACGCCGTCAGGCCGAGCAGATGGTGATCCAGACCCAGAAACTGGAGGCGCTCGGCCGGCTCACCGGCGGCGTGGCGCACGACTTCAACAACCTGCTGACGGTCATCGTCGGCGGCCTCGATCTGCTGCTCAAGCGCGAAATGGATACGAAGGCCAGGCGGCTCGCGACCCACGCCCTGGAAGCCGCGCACCGGGGCGAGCGCCTCGTGCGGCAACTGCTGGCCTTTTCCCGTGGCCAGGTCATCCAGATCGGGCCTGTCGATCTGCGCGTCATCTTCGCCAACCTGGAGACGCTGCTGGCGCGCACTCTCGGTTCGCGCATGCAACTGCACATCGGCATCGACCCCGCCGTGCGGTGGGTGACCAGCGATGCCGACCAGCTCGAGCTGGCCATCGTCAACCTCGCCCTCAACGCGCGCGACGCCATGCCGGACGGCGGCTCCCTCACCATCAGCGCGTGGCCCCACTCCGCCCTGGCCCGTTCCGTCGAGATCGTCGTGCGCGACACCGGCGTCGGCATGACGCCCGAGGTGGCCGAGCGCGCCATGGAGCCCTTCTTCACCACCAAGCCCAAGGGGCAGGGCACCGGCCTCGGTCTGCCGCAGGTATTCGGCATCACGCGCCAGTCGGGCGGCGACATGGACATCCGCAGCGTGCCCGGCAAGGGGACCTCCATAATCCTGACCCTGCCCGTGGCCGATGCGCCCGCCGAGCAGGCCGGCGCGGGCAGCGGCGTGCTCCCCAAGGGCCGCCGCCGGGTGCTGGTGGTGGACGATGACGAGAAGGTGCGCGGCACCATGGCCGAGGTTCTGCGCGACGCGGGTCATGTCGTCGTGCATGCGCGGGACGGGACCGCCGCGCTCGAGATGCTGCGCAAGTCCCGCCCCGACCTGCTGCTGACGGACTATTCCATGCCCGGCATGACCGGCGCCGAGCTGGCCCGCCGTGCCCGGGACATCTGGGACGACCTGCCCGTGGTCATCGTCTCCGGCTATGCCGACGCCGCCACCCTCAGCCGCGAGGCGCCGCGCACGACCCTGCTGTCCAAGCCCTTCACCCCCAGGAAGCTGGTGGAAGCGGCCAATGCCGCATTGCGGCGGCCCTACGCCGGCTAGCCTTCCCCGGCGGAATCCTGAAACCGGATCGGCCCGGCGGCCGTATAATGTCACGAGTGGCGGGGGCGGGATCTATGCAAGGAAACGGCAAATGAGACAGATATTGGCTGCGGGCCTGCTCACGGTGGCGGTGATGCTTGGCGCCGCGCAGCAACGCGCGGCGGGAGAGACGCTCGAGACCGCCGTCTTCGCCGGAGGCTGCTTCTGGTGCATGGAGGAGGCCTTCGAGAAGGTCGACGGCGTCAAGGAGGTCGTCTCCGGCTACACCGGCGGCCACACCGAGAACCCGACCTACAAGGACATCGGCTGGGGCAACACCGGCCATTACGAAGCCATCGAGGTGAAATACGACCCCGCCACGGTCGGCTACGGGAAGCTGCTCGATGTGTTCTGGCACAACGTCGATCCCACCGATCGCGGTGGCCAGTTCTGCGACCGCGGCATGCAGTACCGCACCGGCATTTTTGCCGTGAACGACGCGCAGAAGGCGCTGGCGGAGAAGACGAAGGAGGAGGCCGGCAGGACGTTGGGAAAGACCATCTATACCGAAGTCCTCCCGCTGAAGAAATTCTGGCCGGCCGAGGACTACCACCAGGACTATTACAAGACCAACGCGGGCAGATACACCTACTACAAGTGGGCCTGCGGACGCGCCCAGCGGCTGGAACAGCTCTGGGGCCCGAAGTCCTGACATCCCGCGTGCTCAATGTGAAAGGCCGGCCCTCGCGAGAGAGCCGGCCTCACGTTTCCCGGCGGCACCGGGGAGACTGGTGCGCCGGAAACCGTTCGCGCTGTGGCGATCCCCGCCGCTAGGACATGATCCGGAAAAGTGGATACCGCTTTTCCGACAGGATCATGCTCAAGCTATCGATCTGGCGCATCCTCTTGCCGGCCAGGCGAGTCCACCCGGCCGGATGATGCGCTAGCGGCAGACCCTCACACGGCGCGTATCCCACTTGACCCGCCAGCGGTCGCGGCGGTTGTCGTAGTAGCGGACCCGCACGCGCTTGTGCTCGGTCCAGCAATTGCTGCGGCCGTAATAGCCGTAGTTGTGGCGGTAGGCGCGGTTGTTGTAACCGTGATAGCCGCCCACGCCGATATGCACGCCGGGCACGCCGAGCCGCACGCTCACGTCGGCCGTGGCGGGCGTCGGCGAAGCCATGAAGGCGCCGCCGGCGATGGCGGCGGCCGCGGCGGTGAAAATCATCTTCCTCATCATTGCGCGTCTCCTTTCCTGCTGTTCCCCGCGAGAGCCCTCGTCCGAAGCGGCGGATCGGCCGTCGGAATGCCGGATCTCTTCTCTTGCGTCCGGGAATTGTTGCGCGGAGAGGTCCCCCGCGCCTCGTGATGTCAGGAAAACGCGCGAAGGGCGCGAACGGTTCCGCATCGCCTTCACATGGCGTGAAGCAATGTTACGGCCCTGGCCGGAAAGGCGTCCGGGCCATGCGGCCCCGGGCGCTACTTCATGGCGCGGTAGGCGGCGGCCTTGTGATGCGGGCGCTTGTAGTGCTGGAAGTAGTTGTCGCGGCAGCGCTGCTTGTGGATCAGCAGGCCGTCCTTGCAGCCGTCATAGCCGCGGATGGGGTGATAGGCCCAGGCGGGCTTCCAGTAGAGATACTCGTATTTCGCGTTGGCGCGGTCGATCCACCTGTCGGTTGCGAATGCGGGCGCGGCTGCGGCGCAGGCGATGATGACGGCGGCGAGCGGCGCGTACAGGCGGTTCATGGATGGTTCCCCTCGATCTTCCAGCGCGCAATCTAGCGCGAAGCCGGAGCGAGTTCAGCCCCTTTTGTGCGCGGGAAAGCAAAACGGCCGGGCGCTGGCCCGGCCGCCTGTCCCGCGAGGGGGGGAGCTATTTCATCGGCTTGTATTTGTACTGCGGAGCCGGCTCCACGTAATGCTTCTTGTGCTTCTTGTGCTTCCAGCCGTGGCTGCGGTCCTTGTCCTTCCACCACAGCAGGCCCTTGCGCTCGCGGCCGTCGTAATAGGCGGCCTTGCTGTCATAGGCCCGGTCCTTCTTCAGGAAGGTGGCTTCCGCCGGGCTGCTGCCGGCGCCGATCGCACCCGCGCCGACAATCGAGGCCGCGACGGCCGCGAAAATGGTCTTTTTGAACATGAACTTACTCCCTGTTGATTGAAATGCGCGGCACGCGGGCCGCGCGGGCGGATGTGAAGGAAACAACAGGGAAGTTTGTAAGTTCCGAAGAAATACCGGCGATTTGCGCCTATTTTCCGGCGACCCGCGGGCGCCGGGAAGGCTGCGGCACCGGCTTCCTCCGCGCATGGAAAAAGCGGCCGGGGCGAGCCGGCCGCTTCGCACTCATGCCGGTCGGGAAGGCGCTATTTCTTCCCGGTCCAGAAGGCGCACCAGCTACCCTTCTTGTAGGTCGCTTCCTTCTTGCAGAAGGTCGCCTCGGCCGGAGTGGTCGCCAGCGGCAGCGTGACCGCTCCGACGAAGCCGAACGCACAGATCGCGAAAACAATCTTCTTCAACATTGCCAACTTCCTCCGATGCCCCGGTATGGGGGGCACGATTCGAGCCAATGCCGCATGCGGGCCCATCATGCTCCAGATCGGGTCCCCGCAGAACGCGAATCTTTTGTCCCCCGGAAGCGGGGCGGGGGAGGCGGGCACGCCCCGAAGCCGCTTCCCCGAAGCGGAAAAAGGCTCTAAAAGCCGCCTGCCATGACCTCTCGCGACCGCATCCGCAACTTCTCCATCATCGCCCATATCGACCATGGGAAGTCCACGCTCGCCGACCGCCTGATCCAGTTCTGCGGCGGGCTCACCGAGCGCGAGATGAAGGCCCAGGTGCTCGACAGCATGGACATCGAGCGCGAGCGCGGCATCACCATCAAGGCCCAGACCGTGCGCCTGGACTACAAGGCCAGGGACGGCGAGACCTACGAGCTGAACCTGATCGACACCCCCGGCCATGTGGACTTCGCCTATGAGGTGAACCGCTCGCTGGCCGCCTGCGAGGGCTCGCTGCTGGTGGTGGACGCCAGCCAGGGCGTGGAGGCCCAGACGCTCGCCAACGTCTACCAGGCCATCGAGGTCAATCACGAGATCGTGCCCGTCCTCAACAAGATCGACCTGCCCGCCGCCGAGCCCGAGCGCGTTCGCCGCCAGATCGAGGACGTCATCGGGCTGGACGCCTCGGAGGCGCTGGAGATTTCCGCCAAGACCGGCATCGGCATCGAGGACGTGCTGGAGGCCATCGTGCACCGCCTGCCCGCGCCGAAGGGCGAGCGCGCCGCGCCGCTGAAGGCGCTGCTGGTGGATAGCTGGTACGATCCGTATCTGGGCGTCGTCGTGCTGGTGCGCATCATCGACGGCGTGCTCAGGAAGGGCATGCGCATCAAGATGATGCGCGCCGGCACGTCGCATCTGGTGGACCGCGTCGGCATCTTCCGCCCCAAGCAGGAGAAGGTGGACGAGCTGGCGCCGGGCGAGATCGGCTTCTTCACCGCCGCCATCAAGGAGGTGGCCGACACCCGCGTCGGCGACACCATCACCGACGAGAAGAAGCCCTGCGACAAGCCGCTCACCGGCTTCAAGGAGGCGCAGCCGGTGGTCTTCTGCGGGCTGTTCCCGGTGGACTCGAACCAGTTCGAGGACCTGCGCGACGCCATCGCCAAGCTGCGCCTCAACGACGCCAGCTTCACCTACGAGACGGAGAGCTCGGCCGCGCTCGGCTTCGGCTTCCGCTGCGGCTTCCTCGGCCTGCTGCATCTGGAGATCATCCGCGAGCGCCTGGAGCGCGAGTTCAACCTCGACCTCATCACCACGGCCCCTTCGGTCATCTACCGCATCCACATGACCGACGGCAGCCTCAAGGAGCTGCACAACCCCGCCGACATGCCGGATGTGGTGAAGATCGACCGCATCGAGGAGCCCTGGATCGAGGCCTCCATCCTGGTGCCCGACGAGCATCTGGGCTCGGTGCTGAAGCTGTGCGAGGACCGGCGGGGCCGCCAGAAGCAGCTCACCTATGCCGGCGCCCGCGCCATGGTGGTCTACGAGCTGCCGCTCAACGAGGTGGTGTTCGATTTCTACGACCGGCTGAAGTCGGTCTCGCGCGGCTATGCCTCCTTCGACTATCACCTCATCGGCTACGAGGAGGGCGACCTGGTCAAGATGCAGA
>JBFWSL010000123.1:0-10711 GCA_050248375.1 Hyphomicrobiales bacterium
GCGCTGGCGGTGACCCGGGAGATCGAGCGCGGCACCATGGAGAACCAGCTCTCCATGCCCATCCGGCCGCTGGAGATCATGATCGGCAAGATCCTGCCCTTCGTGCTGGTGGGCTTCCTCCAGATAGCCATCATCCTGATCGCCGCCTGGGCGCTGTTCGAGGTGCCGGTGCTGGGCAGCCTGACGCTGCTGCTGGTGCTGACCACCCTGTTCGCCATCGCCAACCTCGCCGTCGGCTATACCTTTTCCACCATCGCCCGCAACCAGCTCCAGGCGGTGCAGATGACCTTCATGTTCTTCCTGCCCAACATCCTGCTGTCGGGCTTCATGTTCCCCTTCCGCGGCATGCCGCAATGGGCGCAGTGGATCGGCGAGGCGCTGCCCCTCACTCATTACCTGCGCATCGTCCGCGGCATCATGCTCAAGGGCAACGGCCTCGCCGACATGACGGTGGACGTGGCCGCGCTTCTGGCCTTCACCGTCATCGCCATGGGACTGGCGCTGCTGCGCTTCCGCACCACGCTGGATTAGGCTTTCCCCCCTTGCCGGACTCCGGACCCCGGACCAGGTCCGGGGTTTCGCCTTTCTCCGAGAAGCTGAGCAAGTAGCCGGGGTGGAGCGAACGCAACCCCGGGAACGGGAAGCTATCCCGGATTCCGCTCCGCTCCATCCGGGCTACGGGCTGTGCCGGCGCACAATTCCGAAACCCCGGCTTCGGGCCGGGGTCCATATGCGGACGCCCCTCGACTCGCCGTTCGGGGTTTCGTCTTCTCGGAAGGGCCTGAACCCCGGCTTCAGGCCGGGGTCCAGCAAAGAACCCGGGTGGAGCGGAGCGGAATCCGGATCACGCCTGCGAGCCCTGTTCCTTGAGCGCCGCCAGATAGGCATCGAGTTGCACGAAGGTCCCGCCGAAACCGGCCCGCATGTCGTTCCTGCCATCCTCGAAGGTCTTGCGCTCGATTTCCGTCGGCTCGTAGGCGACCCAGGTCACGGTGACCTCGGTCTTGCCGCCCTTCTCCGTAAAGGTCGTTGTGGACAGGATACGCCGCGGCCAGTCGGGATTCATGGGGTGCACGGTGATGCCGCCTTGCGGATCGGAGAAGGAGACGATGCCGACCATCCGCTCCGGGGGAGCGATCTCCAGAAACTCGAGCTTGCCCCACATGTCCGGACCGCTCTCGCCGCTGAGCCGGTAGTGGAAGCGGCCGCCCGGCCGCAGATCGACCGTGCAATGGCTGGGCATGAAGCCTTCCGGCCCCCACCAGTGCTTCAGGTGCTCCGGCTTCGTGAACACGTCCCACACCAACTCGCGCGGCGCATCCGCCAGATGGGTGATGCGGAAAACGAACCCGCCTTCGGAATTCCTGCTCTTCACGCTCATTGTCAAACTCGCTTAATTGTTGATTCAGGATCGCTCGACCGTTTCGCGCGGCGCATCGAATGCCCGCGAGAACAAGAATGCCGGCTCCTTCGCCCGCGCGTCGGCAACGCTGCTACGCGTCATCGCCCTGTCCTTCCTTCGACTGCAACTGCTTCAGATAGAGGTCGAGCCGGTCGAAGGTCCCTTCCCAGAAGCGGCGGGCCTCCTCGATCCAGGCCTCGGCTTCCTTCAGCCGCTCGGGCCGCAGATGGCAGCGGCGCTTCTGCGCCTCCACCTCGCGCCGGATCAGCCCCGCCCCTTCCAGCACCTTCAGATGCCGCGACACCGCCGGCAGCGAGATAGGGAAGGGCTCCGCCAGCTCGTTGACCGTAGCGCTGCCCCGCGCCAGCCGGAGCACGATCGCCCGGCGGGTCGGATCCGCCAGCGCGGCGAAGGTCGCGTCCATCTGCCGGTCTGCATTTAACATACTCATTAATTAACATATAGAGCAAATAAGTCAACAGCGTTCCGTCCGGTGGAGAGGGGACGATTCTGTCCTGGACACCACGGGCATGTTCACACATATTGGAGCGGGGGAGATGTCATGCCGACGCTCTGTCACGCGCCCGTGTCGCGCTCGTTCCGCATGCTCCGGCTGCCGGAAAAGCTCGGCGCCGGCTACGAAATCGGCCCGGGGGCTCCCGGTCCCGCCGACCCAAGCCCCGGCAGAAAGGTGCCGGCGCTGGTTCGTGACGACGCGTTCGTCACCGAATTCCGTCACCATCATTCGCTACTCGACCGATGTCTTCCTTGATGCGGCCCTCGGGCCGCTTCTGACGTGCCTGATCGCCTATAGGCTTCCGACCGCCTGGCCGACGCGCGTCCGCCGTAGTCATGACCGCGCCCGCCACATGGAGCCAATGACGCACGCGAAGGCGGTCGCCGCGGAAAATCGCCTGCTATATCCGGCAGACCGGCTTGAACGGCACGTGACAGCGGTCTGGCCCGCCAAATGTAGTGGAAAAGGAGAGCACGAGATGGCTGCCTGGAAACCGGATCCCAGTTTCTACCCTTCGCCTCGCATGGCCATGAAGGCACCCCCCGAGACGCTAGCCTACGTCGCCGCCTTCGATCCGGATCGCAAGACGCCGGATGCGTTGGCGGTGGTCGACGTCGATCCGAAATCGAAGACCTATTCCCGGATCATCGCCACGACACAGATGCCAAATATCGGCGACGAGCTTCATCACTTCGGATGGAACGCCTGCTCGTCGTGCCTGTGTCCCAACGCGCCCCATCCGCATGTCGAGCGGCGCTACCTCGTCGTGCCTGGCCTGCGATCCTCGCGCATTCATATCCTCGATACGAAGCCCGATCCGCGCAAACCGACGATCATCAAGGTGATAGAACCCGCAGAGGTGGCCGATAAGGCAGGCTACACGCGGCCGCACACCGTCCATTGCGGACCCGAGGGAATCTACGTTGCCGCTCTCGGCAATCGCGAAGGCAAGGGGCCCGGCGGCGTATTCCTGATGGATCACGAGACGTTCGACGTGCGTGGACAATGGGAGATGGATCGCGGCCCGCAACACTTCGCCTACGATGCCTGGTGGCATCTCGGCCACGACACGTTGGTCACCAGCGAATGGGGAACGCCGGATACATTCGAGAACGGCCTGATCCCCGAGGTCCTGCTCGGCGCCAACTACGGCCGCCGCCTGCATTTCTGGGACCTGCACAAGCGCAAGCACATGCAGACCATCGACTTCGGCGACAAGTATCAGCTCGTGTTCGAACTGAGGCCCGCGCACGACCCCACCAAGGCCTACGGGTTCGTCAACTGCGTCGTCAGCCTCGAGAACCTCTCCTCGTCGATCTGGACCTGGTACAAGGACGGCGACAAATGGGCGGTGAAGAAAGTGATCGAGATTCCGGCTGAACCGGCGAACGAGGACGATCTGCCGCCGCTGCTCAAGGGTTTCAAGGCCGTGCCGCCACTCGTCACCGACATCGACCTTTCGATGGACGACAGGTTCCTCTACGTGGCCTGCTGGGGCACGGGCGACCTGCAGCAGTACGACGTGTCCGACCCCTTCAACCCAAAGCTCACCGGCAAGGTGCGCATCGGCGGCATCGTCTCCAAGGCGACGCACCCCGGCGCCAAGAACGGCAAGCTCAGCGGGGGCCCGCAGATGGTCGAGATCAGCCGCGACGGCCGCCGCGTCTACTTCACCAACTCCCTCTACGGCGCCATCGACCCGCAATTCTATCCGGACGGCATCGAGGGCTGGATGGTGAAGCTCGATGCCGACCCGGGCGGCGGCATCGCCTTCGATCCGAAGTTCTTCGTGCAATGGCCGGCGCCGCATCGTCCTCATCAGGTTCGCCTCGAGGGCGGCGACTGCTCGTCGGACTCCTACTGCTATCCGTAGGCCGGAGATGGACGAAGGGCCGCCGTGGCTGATTCTTGCGGGGCTCGGCGCCTTTCATGGCTTGAACCCGGCAATGGGATGGCTGTTCGCGGTGGCGCTCGGCCTTCATCGGCAGAGCCGGACCGTGGTCATGGTGTCTCTGCTGCCGATCGCCATCGGCCACGCGGCGTCGATTGCCGCGGTTGCGGGCCTGCTCGTGGCCGCCGGCGCCCTCGTGCCGCACGACCTCGTGCGCACCGGCGCCGGCGCGACACTCCTCGCATGGGCGGCCTACCACTGGCGCTTCGGGCACCGGCATCGGGTGCGTTTCGGCATGCAGGTCGGGCTTTGGGGTCTTGCCGTCTGGTCGTTCCTGATGGCCACCGCACACGGCGCCGGCCTGATGCTATGGCCGGCGCTCATGCAGACATGCCTGGGCGGGAGCGGCGCCAGCACCGCATCCGCGTCGCCGTTGACGTCGGCGCTTGCCGGAGTAGGCATTCACACGATCACGATGCTGGCGACCACGGCCGCCATCGCCGTCATCGTATATGCGTGCCTCGGCGTTGCCGTCCTGCGGAGTACTTGGGTGAACTTCGACCTGCTCTGGGTAGCGGCCTTGGCGGTGACCGGCGCGCTCCTTATCGCCGATGTCTTCTGAGCAACAGACTGTGGTTCAGCTTTTGATTCAGCGTATATACTGATTAATATATGTAGCAAATAAGCCAATGACCGGGCTTTTGTTGGGGAATAGGTGATTCTGTATTGGACTCGATATATATGTTCATATATTGTTCCTTATATTGATCCAGGTTCAACAGAAAACCGTGAAGCCTGTCCTGTCACGTCGCGGGAGGTTCCATGCTGACGCTCTACCACGCACCCCTGTCGCGCTCGTCCCGCATTCTCTGGCTGCTGGAGGAACTCGGCGCCGGCTTCGAGGTCGTCTACTGCAACATTCCCCGCATGGACGGCTCGGGCGCTGCCGATCTGGCCAACCCGCATCCCGACCGCAAGGTTCCCGCCCTGGTTCACGACGGAGCGCTGGTCACGGAATCCGCCGCCATCATCCTCTACCTCACCGACCTGTTTCCTGAGACGGACCTCGCGCCGCGCGTGGGCGACCGCCTGCGCGGCGCCTACCTCACCTGGCTGGCCTACTATGCCGGGGTCATCGAGCCGGTGATTCACTTCCAGGCCTTCGGCCTTGCCGGTCACGAAGGGCTGGCGAGGACCTATCGCGGCCGCGCCGAGATCGACCGCCGCATCGAGGGGACGCTGAACCGTTCCGGCTATCTCCTCGGCGACGAGTTCTGCGCCGCGGACCTGCTGATCGCGAGCATTGGCCAATGGAAACGCGACCTGTTGCCCGCGGGCGATCCGGTCGATGCCTGGCTTGCCCGCTGCAACGCCCGCCCGGCGCTGGCGCGGGCGGTCGCGAAGGACTCTCCGCCTTCCGCAGAGACCGCCTCATAGCGGCCATCGTTGCGGCAGGAACCCCCTCCCCCCGCGCGGGTTTACCCCTGGGTGCCGCCTGCGCCCGAGGAGATCCGGATTGCCCGCCAAGGGACTTCGCTTCGCGACCATGATGCTGGCCGCCCTGTCCACGGGCATGGCCTTCTGTCACCTGATGGAACTGCCCGCCCGTATCGGCTGGGACCGGGACCTGTGGGTGGGCTCGACGGTGGAAGGCGGCCTCTACCGCATGTTCGGCACCATCGGCGCCGTCATCGTCGTGGTGACGGTGGCGCTCGGCGTCTGGCTTGCCTGGAGGTTGCGGAACGGTCCGCGGGCCGTGTTTCTCTACACCGCCCTGGCGGCGACGCTCTTCGCCCTCGCCCTCGGTCTGTGGTGGGCGGTCGTCTTTCCGGCCAACCTGGAACTGGCGCGATGGCTGAACGGTCCGGTGCCGCCCGACTGGTCGGACACGCGGCTGCGCTGGGAAGCCGGCCATGCCGTCAACGCGCTGTTGCAGATCGCCGGCCTCGGCGTGCTCCATGCCTCGGTGCTGGCGGACAAGCGGGACTGAACGCCCGGGGGCCCGTCTACCCGGCAAGCGGCTCGAAGAAGATCAGCCGGTTGCCGAACGGATCGCCGACCTTCATCTCGCGGGTCTTCCACGGCGTTTCCTCCACGCCGGGCCTGGCGAATTTGTAGTTCCTGGCGGCAAGCTCGCTATGGAACGCGTCGAGGTCCTTCACCTGCACGCGCACGGACCCGCCGGGACAGCAGTCGCCATGATGCTCCGACAGGTGCAGCCGGCAACCGCCGCGCGACACCTGCATGTAGAGCGGAAAGTTGTCGCCGAAGCGATGCTCCCAGTCCGCCGCGAAACCGAGATAGTCGAGGTAGAACTCCCTCGCCTTTGCCTCGTCGAAGATGCGGAAGATGGGGGTGGGAGCCGAGAAGCTCGTCATGGCGCGGATCCCGTCCGCGAGGCGCGCCCGACCCGCATCACATAGGCCCGCATCACATATGGATGGCGCGGCCCGCCACCGCCATGGCGGCTTCCTTCACCGCCTCGGGCAGTGTGGGATGCGCGTGGCAGGTGCGCGCCAGGTCCTCCGCCGAGCCGCCGAACTCCATGAGCACCGCGGCTTCCGCGATCATGTTGCCCGCGTCCGCGCCGATGATGTGCACGCCGAGCACCCGGTCGGTGGTCTTGTCGGCGAGAATCTTCACGAAGCCGTCCGTGGTCCTGTTGACCTTGGCGCGGCCGTTGGCCGTGAAGGGGAACTTGCCGGCGGCATACACCACGCCGGCCTCCTTCAGCTCTTCCTCGGTCTTTCCCACGCTCGCCACCTCCGGGTAGGTGTAGATCACGCTCGGGATGACGCCGTAGTTCACATGGCCCGCCTGGCCGGCGAGGATTTCGGCCACCGCCACGCCCTCGTCCTCGGCCTTGTGCGCCAGCATCGGCCCCGCGATCACGTCGCCGATGGCGTAGATGCCGTCCACGCTGGTCTTGAAATGCTCGTCGGTGACGACGCGTCCCCGGTCGTCCGTCTTGACGCCCGCCTGCTCCAGCCCAAGCCCCTCGGTGTAGGGCACGCGGCCGATGGCGACCAGCACCACGTCGCAGTCGACGGTCTCGGTATCGCCGCCCTTGGCCGGCTCGATGGCCACCTTGCAGCCCTTGCCCTTGGTGTCGATGCCGGTGACCTTGTGCCCCAGCTTGAACTTGAAGCCCTGCTTGGAAAGGATGCGCTGGAACTGTTTCGACACCTCGCCGTCCATGCCCGGCGTGATGCGGTCGAGGAATTCCACCACCGTCACCTCGCTGCCCAGCCGGCGCCACACCGAGCCGAGCTCCAGGCCGATGACGCCGGCGCCGACCACCACCATCTTCTTCGGCACCGGGGAAAGCTCGAGCGCCCCGGTGGAGGAGATCACTTTCTTCTCGTCGATGTCGATGCCGGGCAGCTTCGTCACGTCCGAGCCGGTGGCGATGACGATGGCCTTCGTCTCCAGCGTCTCCGCCTTGCCCTTGGCCGGCGTCACTTCCACCTTGCCGGGCGCGACGATCCTGCCCGCGCCCATATGCGCGTCGATCTTGTTCTTCTTCAGCAGGTAATCGACGCCCTGCACGTTGCCCTTCACACCCTCGTCCTTGAAGGCCAGCATCTTCTTCAGATCGAGTTCGGGCTTCACCTTGATGCCCATGTCGGCGAAGGCGTGGCCGGCCTCCTCATAGACCTCCGACGCATGCAGCAGCGCCTTGGAAGGGATGCAGCCGACATTGAGGCAGGTGCCGCCATGGGTGCCGCGCTTCTCGACCACCGCCACCTTCATGCCGAGCTGCGCGGCGCGGATCGCGCACACATAGCCGCCCGGGCCGGTGCCGATGACGATGAGATCGTAGGCGGGCATGTCTCTGGCTCCTCGTATGTTGCGGCCGGCGCGGCCGTTCCCGGTCGTTTCAAGCAGGATCGGCCTTCGAGCGCAAGCCGCGCAGCCCGTCATCGGCGCGAAGCGCGGGCGTGGACTGGCCCCGGCTGACGGCGGGAACGCCGCCTTGGAGCCTGCCGGCGCCGCCATCGCCCGAATTGCCGACGACCGGCGCCAGGCGCGATTGCGAAAATGCGGTGGAGGGCCCCGCTGCCGGCAGCAGAGCCACCGGCAGTCCGGCAAGAAGATGAACGCTGCGCACAGCCGCCCTCAAGCGACGCCTCACAGATCGAGTATGAGTCTCTGCGGATCTTCCAGGCTTTCCTTCACGCGGACGAGGAAGGTCACCGCGCCCTTGCCGTCCACCACGCGATGGTCGTAGCTGAGCGCCAGATACATCATCGGGCGCACCTCCATCTTGCCGCCGATCGCCACCGGCCGCTCCTGGATCTTGTGCATGCCCAGGATGCCGGACTGCGGCGCGTTCAGGATCGGGGTGGACATCAGCGAGCCGTAGACGCCGCCATTGGTGATGGTGAAGGTGCCGCCCTGCATGTCCTCGATGCCGAGCTGCCCGTCGCGCGCCTTGCGGCCGAGTTCGTTGATGGACTTCTCCACGCCCGCCAGCGACAGCATGTCGGCGTCGCGAACCACCGGCACCACCAGCCCCCGGTCGGTGCCGACCGCGATGCCGATATGGTAGTAGTTCTTGTAGATGATATCGGTGCCGTCGATCTCGGCGTTCACCTCGGGCACTTCCCTGAGCGCCTGGATGCAGGCCTTGACGAAAAAGCCCATGAAGCCGAGCCGGACGCCGTGGCGCTTCTCGAACAGCTCCTTGTACTCGCCGCGCATCTTCATCACCGCCGACAGGTCCACCTCGTTGAAGGTGGTCAGCATGGCGGCGGTGTTCTGCGCGTCCTTCAGCCTGCGCGCTATGGTCTGGCGCAGCTTGGTCATGCGCACCCGCTCCTCGCGCGCCTCGTCGTCGAGCGGCACCGGCGCACGCAGTTGCGCGGCCGGAGCGGCCGTCGGCGCGGGCGCCGCGTGGGGCGCGGAGCCGCCATTGCCGGCGCGCGCGTTCATCACGTCTTCCTTGAGGATGCGGCCGTCCTTGCCGCTGCCGGCGATCTTGGAGGGATCGATGCCCTTTTCCTCGACCATCTTGCGCACGGCCGGCGACAGCGTGTCCGCCGCCGCGCTGCGCGGCTGGGCGGCCTGGGCGGGCTTGGCTTCCGGCTTCGGTGCGGGCTCGGCGGACCTGGATTCGGACTTGGGTTCAGGCTTGGCCTCGGCTTCCGGCTTGGGCTCGGCCTTGGCCTGCGCCTTCGCCCCGCCCGCGCCTTCCTTGATCTGGCCGAGCAGCGCGCCCACCTCCACGGTGTCGCCCGCCTTCACCGAGATTTCCGCCAGCACCCCGGCCGCCGGGGCCGGCACCTCGACGGTGACTTTGTCGGTCTCCAGCTCCACGATCGGCTCGTCGGCGCTGACCGCCTCGCCGGCCTTCTTGAACCACTGGCCGACCGTTGCCTCGGTGACCGATTCCCCAAGGGTGGGAACGCGGATTTCCGTCGCCATGACCTCCAGACCTTTCTGTCCGCTCGCCGCCGCCGCGGACCCAATCAGACCGTGAGCGCCTCGCTCACGAAGGTGTTCAGCTCATGCAGGTGCTTCTGCATCAGCCCCGTCGCCGTCGCCGCCGACGCCGGCCGGCCCACATAGACCGGACGCTTGTGCCTGGCGCCGATGTTTTCGAGCACCCACTCCAGATTCGGCTCGACGAAGGACCACGCGCCCATGTTCTTGGGCTCCTCCTGGCACCAGATCATCTGCGCCTGCGGGAACCGCTTCAGCTCGTCGATCAGCGCCCGCGCCGGGAACGGATAGAGCTGCTCCATGCGCAGCAGGTAGACGTCCCTGATGCCTTCCTTCTCGCGCGCCTCGTACAGGTCGTAATAGACCTTGCCCGAGCACATGACCACGCGCTTGATCCTGTCGTCCTTGACCAGCTTGATCTTCTCGTCCTTCAGCACCTCCGCGTCGTCCCACAGAACCCTGTGGAACGTCGTGTCCGGGCCCATCATGGCCAGCGGAGATATCACGCGCTTGTGACGCAGCAGCGACTTCGGCGTCATCAGGATCAGCGGCTTGCGGAAGGTGCGGTGCAACTGCCGCCGCAGGATATGGAAGTAGTTGGCCGGCGTGGTGCAGTTCGCCACCTGCCAGTTGTCTTCCGCGCTGAGCTGCAGGAACCGCTCCAGCCGGGCCGAGGAATGCTCCGGCCCCTGGCCCTCGTAGCCATGCGGCAGCAGGCAGACGAGGCCCGACATGCGCAGCCACTTGCGCTCGCCCGAGGAGATGAACTGGTCGAACACCACCTGCGCGCCGTTGGCGAAGTCGCCGAACTGCGCCTCCCACATCACCAGAGCGTTCGGCTCCGACAGCGTGTAGCCATATTCGAAGCCGAGCACCGCCTCTTCCGACAGCATCGAGTTGATCACCTCGAACTTCGCCTGGTCGGGCGCGAGGTGCTGAAGCGGCGTGTATTTCTCCGCCGTCTCCTGGTCGTTCAGCACCGAATGGCGCTGGGAGAAGGTGCCGCGCTCGCAGTCCTGTCCCGACAGGCGCACCGGAAAGCCTTCGCGCAGCAGCGAGCCGAAAGCCAGCGCCTCGCCCAGCGACCAGTCGATGGCGGTGCCTTCCTCGATCATCTTGCGCCGGCCGTCCATGAAGCGGCCGATGGTCCGGTGCACGTTGAAGTTCTCCGGCACCTTGCACAGCGCCAGCCCGATGTCCTTCAGGCGGTCGATCTCCACGCCAGTCTTGCCCCGGCGCGCGCCTTCTTCCGCCAGGCTGATGCTCGACCACTTGCCGTCCAGCCAGTCGGCCTTGTTGGGCTTGTAGGCCTGGCTGACCGAGAATTCCTGGTCCAGCCGGTCGCGGAAGTCGGATTTCATCCTGTCGACTTCTTCCGCCGTCACCAGCCCCTCGTTGACGAGCTGCTCGCCGTAGATGCTGACGACGCTGGGATGCTGGCGGATCGCCTTGTACA
>JBFWSL010000124.1:0-10603 GCA_050248375.1 Hyphomicrobiales bacterium
CGGTCTGCGGCACGGCCGCCTACCCGGTCAGCGGCTCGGTGCAGACCGGCGACCGGCGGGTGGTCATGCAGGGTACGGCGCCGAGGCGGGACAATTCCTGCCGGGCGGTGAGCTATTTCCGGGACAATCTGGTCTTCGACTACATGTCGCTGACGCCGCCGTGAGGGGCGGCCTTACGCTGTACGGTGCGCGTAGACTCCCAGGAAGACCTGGGGCTCGCCCGTGAAATCGAGACCTTCCTGGGTCTCGATGCGGTCGAAGGCGAGCCCGGGAGTGGCCTCGACAAGGCGCTCGAGTTCCTGCGGCATGCAATAGGAATAGAAGCGCCCGACCTTGTCGGCATGCTCGCCTTCGCCCTGCTTGAAGCTGGCGAAAAGCCGGCCGCCGGGCTTCAGCGCGCGGGAGATGCGCGCCATCGCGCCGGGAATGGCATCCTTGGGCAGATGGTGGAGAACGGCATTGGCGAAGATGCCATCGTAGATAGAGGCGTCGTCTATGTCCTCGAGGCGGACGACACGGGCGGGCCGCTTCAGTTTCCGGGAGGCGATGGCGGCCAGCTCGGGGCAACCGTCGCAGGCATGGGCGTCGTAGCCCATCCGCTCGAACATGGACGCGGCCCAGCCCGCGCCGCAGCCCAGGTCGAGGATGGCGCCGCCGGGCGCGATGTCGCGCGCGAAGGTCTCGATGAAATGCCGGTTGCGGCCGGAGACCTCGCGGGCGGCATAGGCTTCCGCGTTACCCGAGTAGTAGGCGAGGGTGCCGTCGCCGCTTTTCGGTGTGTCGCTCATTGCCGCTGTCCTAGCGCGACTCGCGGCGGGCCATGAAGGCCAGCCGCTCGAACAGATGCACGTCCTGTTCGTTCTTCAGCAGCGCGCCATGCAGCGGCGGGATGAGCTTGCGCGGGTCGCGTTCCTTCAGCGCTTCGGGCGAGATGTCCTCGTTGAGCAGCAGCTTGATCCAGTCGAGCAGCTCGGAGGTGGACGGCTTCTTCTTCAGGCCGGGCACCTCGCGCATCTCGTAGAAGATCTTGAGGGCCTCGGAGACGAGGCGCTGCTTGAGGCCGGGGAAGTGCACCTCGACGATCTCGCGCATGGTGTCCTCGTCGGGAAAGCGGATGTAGTGGAAGAAACAGCGGCGCAGGAAGGCGTCGGGAAGCTCCTTCTCGTTGTTCGAGGTGATGATGACCACCGGGCGCTGGCGGGCGGCGACCATCCGGCCGGTTTCGTAGACGTGGAACTCCATGCGATCGAGTTCCTGTAGCAGGTCGTTCGGAAACTCGATGTCGGCCTTGTCGATCTCGTCGATGAGCAGAACGGGCCGCCGGTCCATCTCGAAGGCTTCCCAGAGCTTGCCCTTGCGGATGTAGTTGGCGATGTCGTGCACCCGTTCGTCGCCGAGCTGGGAGTCGCGCAGGCGGCTGACCGCGTCATACTCGTAGAGGCCCTGCATGGCCTTGGTGGTGGACTTGACGTGCCATTCGATCAGCGGAGCGTCGAGGGCCTCGGCCACCTCGTGGGCCAGCACGGTCTTGCCGGTTCCGGGCTCCCCCTTCACCAGCAGCGGACGCTCCAGCGCGATGGCGGCGTTCACCGCGACACGGAGGTCTTCCGTCGCCACGTAGCTGTCGGTGCCTTCGAATTTCATGTCGCGCGTGTCCTTCTGGTGGCGTGCGGAAGCGGGCGCAGACTATTGGCTTGGCGCTGACGCGGCAAGACAGGCGGACCGTCGCAGCCTGCCCGGCAAGTGTTTCCCCATCCGGCAATTCCTGCCGGGCCGAGTGCCCCGCAGGGTACTCTAGGCAATGCCTAACCCATTGAAAGAAATGGTTGAAAAAACTGGCCTCGGGCTTGCTAGGCATGGGCGAGTTCAGTTGCGTCCGGCCGACCGCGCCGGCAGTGAAGGAGGAAGTTATGGGTATTTTCGGCGCGATGACCACGGCGATCACGGGTCTGCGGGCGCAGTCCTACGCCCTCGAGCGCATTTCCGACAACATCGCGAATTCCCAGACCACCGCATACAAGCGCAGCGATGCGTCCTTCGTCGATTTTGTTCCCGACAGCTCGGCGAGGCAGCAGGCATTGGGCGTGGTGAATGCGTTTTCGCGTTCGACAAACACGATCCAGGGCGACATCTCGAATTACGACGTGTCCACCTACATGGCGATCAATGGCGATGGTTATTTCATCATCGCCGACCAGACCGACACCATCGACGGACTGCCGGTGTTCGGCAGCGAAAATCTCTATACCCGCCGCGGCGATTTCACCTTCGACGAGAACGGCTATCTGGTGAACGGCGCGGGCTACTTCCTGATGGGCCTGCCCATCGACCCGGTCACGGGCAACCCGACCGGCTCCTCGCCGACCGTGGTGCGCGTGTCGAACGATTTCCTGCCGGCGAGCGAGACCACGCAGATCACCTACCGCGCCAACCTCGCCAACTACCCGCTGACGGCCAATTCCGATCCGACGGTGCCGGGCAGCGAGTATCTGAACGCGGCCCATTTCAGCGTCGATCCGCGCGTGGGCGGCGCCGGTTATGTCCAGGCGAACGAGGCGGCGACTTTCATCGACTCCACCATCGCCGGAGGGGCCATCACCGCGTTTGACGAGGCGGGCGCATCGGTGAATGTGCAGTTCCGCTGGGGCAAGGTCGCGGGCAATGCCATGGCAGCAGCCCAGACGGGCGCAGCGATCGGCAACCCGCTCGACCTCGGTGCGGGTATCGCCGGCTTCGACGACGTGGGTGGCGTCAACGACCTGTTCCGCATCACCGTGAACGGCGTGGACTACGACTTCACCATCGGCACGGACCCGGGCGAAGTGAACACCCTGGATGACCTGGTCAACGCCATCAACGGCACGGCGACATTGAGCGGGCTTACCACCGCGAGCGCCGTTGGCGGCAACCAGCTCCGCCTCACGGCCGACGACTACACGACGTCGTTTGCCATCGGCGGCGACGCGGCGGCGGTCGCCGGACTTGGCATGACCGGAGGCGCGGTCGATCCGACCACGGGCGGCACGGACACCTGGAACCTGTTCTATCTGTCCAACACCAATGCGGCGGGCACCACCCCGTCCTGGGTGAACGTAGGCACGGACTACGCCTTCGGCGCCAACGGCCAGCTCAATCCAGCCGTCACGCAGACGACCATTACCGGCCTGACGATCAACGGCCTGAACCTCGGCGATATCAGCCTTGTGCACGGTTCGGGCGGCCTGACCCAGTTCGCCGACGCGAACGGCGTGGTCAAGGTGACGGATATCAACCAGGACGGCTTCGCCGCGGGCGAACTCGTCGGCATCGCGGTCTCCGATGATGGCCGGGTGGTGGCCAACTACACCAACGGCCGCGCCATCGACATCGCCGAGGTCGCGCTCGCCAGCTTCAACGGCGACGCGGGCCTGGCCAAGACCGATGGCGGCGCCTTCCGCGCCACACCCCAGTCCGGCGCCCCGATCATCGGCGCGCTTGGCCGCGTAGTGGGCAACGCGCTGGAGGGGTCGAACACCGACATCGCGGACGAGTTCTCGAAACTTATCGTCACGCAGCAGGCATATGCGGCGAATACCCGGATCATCTCCACGGCCGACGAGATGGTCCAGGAAGCCCTCAACATGATCAGGTAGCGCGTAACAGACCCCTTCCGGAGCCGACGGTAGCGCATACGGTTCCGGAAGGAGTCAACAGGCCGAGGCGGTAGCATGGGTCTTACAAATGTACTCGGGGCAGCGCAGTCCGGACTGAGCGTCACGCAGTCCGCGCTGGACGTCGTCGCGAGGAATATCGCCAACGCCGATACCCCGGGCTATACCCGCAAGACCCTCGAGCAGGACATCCGCCTGGCCGGCGGCAGCAGCGTCGGTGTGCGGGCGCTCGACGTCACGCGCCATGTCAACGAGTTCCTGCAGGCGCAGATGCGCATCGAGACCGCAGCCTTCGGCAGCGTCGACGTGCGCAAGCAGTTCCTGGAGCGTCTGGACGAGCTGTTCGGTTCGCCAGGCGGCCCGACCGCGCTCGACACGGTCATGAACGAATTCTCCTCGGCCCTGCAGCAGCTTTCCACGTCGCCGGAGTCCTACGCGGCCCGGGCGGACGTGGTCGCGGACGCGCAGGTTCTGGCGCAGCAGTTGCGCTCCCTGAGCAACGAGGTGCAGGCGCTGCGCCAGTTGGCCGAGGACTCGATCGCCCAGGGCGTGGACGACATCAACGAGGCGCTGCGGCAACTTGAATCCATCAACCAGCGGCTCGGCAGTTCGCTGGGCAACGGTTCCCCGCCCGCGGACCTTCTGGACCAGCGGGACAAGTTCATCGACCAGATCTCCCAGTACCTGGAGATCCGCGTCGCCGAACGCTCCGACGGGACGGTTTCCGTCTATACCGGCTCCGGCAACGCGCTGCTGGAAGGCACGGCCGTCCAGTTCCAGTTCGACCAGCAAGGCAATGTCACCGCCGGGTCGCTCTACAGCGACGATCCGGCCGAGCGCGGCGTCGGCACCATACTGATCCGCTCCGGCAACGGCTATGCCATCGACCTGATCCGCAACGGGGTGCTGAATTCCGGCCGGCTCGGCGCGCTGGTGCAGTTGCGCGACGACATTCTCGTGGAGGCGCAGGCCCAGCTCGACGAGCTGGCGCACGGACTGGCGACGGCGTTCTCCAGCAAGACCGTCGAGGGGGCGCCCGCGACGGTTGGCCCGCAGACGGGCTTCGACCTCGACGTGGCCGGCATGCAGCCGGGCAACGCCATTTCCGTGACCGTGACCACGACGCCGCCGGGCACGCCGCAGACCTACAGCTTTGTTCGCGTGGACGACCCCGGTGCGCTGCCGCTTGCCAACGACCACACCGCGAACCCGAACGACATCGTCATCGGCATCGACTTTTCCGGCGGCATCGCGGCGGCGGCGGCGGCCATGGATGCCGCCCTGGGGGGCGCCGTCACGGTGTCCAACCCCGGCGGCACGGTGCTCCAGTTCCTCGATGACGGCGCGGCCAACACTACCGACATCAACGCGGCTTCGGCCGTCGTCACCTCCACGGCGACACAGGACGACGGCGCGCAACTCGCCCTGTTCGTCGACAGCAGCAACAATCCGACGGCCTATTCCGGCAGCCTGGATTACCGCAACCAGAAGCTCGGCTTCGCCTCCCGCATCGCGGTTAATACCGAGGTGGTGAACAACAATGAGCTGCTTGTCCGCTACAACAGCTCGCCAGAGACGCCGCTCGGCGACCCGACCCGGCCGCTGGAGCTGCTGGCCCGCCTGAACGAGCAGCAGATCACTTTCTCTCCCTCGAGCGGCATCGGTCTTGCGACTTCGCCCTTCACGGGCACGATCTCGCAGTTCACGGAACGGCTGGTTTCGATGCAGACCGGACGCGCCGAGGCCATCGGGCGCGAGCATGCCGCGCGGGACGCGGTGCTGTCGTCGCTGACCGCGCGCTTCCAGAACGAGACGGCCGTGGACATCAACCAGGAACTGTCGAACCTGATCGAGCTCCAGAATGCCTTCTCCGCGAACGCGCGGGTTATCCAGGTGGTCGACGAACTGTTCGACATCCTGTTCCGGCTCTAGGAGGCCTGAATGAGCGTTTCCCCCCTGTCGCCCACGCTCGGGATCAACCGCAGCATTCTCGATGCCCGGGAGCAGCTTTCCAGGCTGCATGAACAGCTTGCGTCGGGAAAGAAGGTGACGCTGCACAGCGAGCTCGGCCTCAACCGCACGCTGGTGCTGGCGACGCGGCAGGAATTCTCCCAGCTCACCGCCTACAAGGCTTCCATCACCCAGGTGGACGTGCGGCTCGACGTGCTGCTCCAGTCGGCCGAGCGCATGCGCCAGTTGGCGAGCGAATCCAAGACCGACGCGCTGGAGGTGGGGTTCGAGCTGCAGGCCGGCGGACAGACCATCTATCAGACGGAGATCGCGGCGCGCCTCGACGAGGTGCTGTCGCTGATGAACAGCAATGTGGGCGGGCGCTATTTCTACGGCGGGCGCGACATCGAGACGCCGCCGGTGCTTTCGGCCAAGGAGATCATGGACGGGGCCGGGGCGCTGGCGGGTTTCAAGCAGGTGGCCAGCGAACGCCTGCAGGCGGATCTCGGCGCCGACGGGCGCGGACGGCTCATGGTGGGCCTTCCCGCAGCCACGGTGCTCGGGGGGGCCGTCGCCGATCCGGCCGACATCGGCGGGGCCGGCCCCGGGCAGATCACCATCGACATCGGCGGCAACGCCCATACCTTCGACATTTCCGACGGCGGCCTGGACACCCTGGCCGACCTGGAGGCTGCCATAGACGCGGCATTCGGGTCCGACGTGGCGTCCATCGTCGGCGGCAATCAGTTGCAGCTCACCGCGCCCAATGTCACCGACTCCATTTCCATCACCGAGATCGATGCCGGCGCCGCGGCGCTGGCCGGGCTGACCAGCGGGACGCTGGTGGCGGCTCCGAACGCGGCCACGCTGGCGGAAGACGCCGCCGGCAGCCCCTTCGGCTTCAAGCTGGCGGCGGTGCACTCGACCCTGAGCAACGCGACTGTCACGGGCCCGGGCGGCTCCCCGGCCGAGATCAGCGCGCAGTTCACCGGCCAGCCGCAAAACGGCGAGACGGTGCGCATCACGCTGGACCAGCCGGACGGCACCCAGCACGAACTGCTGCTGGTGGCGCGGACGGCGGGCCCGGCGGGGCCCGGCGAATTCCTGATCGGAGCGGACGCGGCCGAGACGGCCGCCAATTTCGCGGCGGCGCTGGGAACCGGCGTCGAGGCGGCGGCACAGCGGTCGCTGACGGCGGCGTCGCATTTCCAGGCGGCCAACGACTTCTTCAACTTCGATGCTTCAAATCCGCCGCAGCGGGTGGATGGGCCGCCGTTCGATACCGCGACGGCGATGATCGACGCGACGCCGGCGAACACCATCTACTGGTATCAGGGCGAGGTGTCCTCGACCTCGGCCCGGGCCAGCGCGTCGGTCAAGGTCGACGACTCCATCACCATCAACTACGGCGCGCGGGCGGACGAACCGGCGCTCAGGGACGTGGTGAAGGCCTTCGCGGCCATGTCCGTGATGACGTTCTCGTCCAGCGACACGGCTGCGCCGGACGCCTACGAGGAACTGAGGAGCCGCACCAACGCGGTGCTGACCTTCACCGGCGCCAGCCAGTCGATGGACACGTTCGTGACGGAGCTGTCGGTGGCGAAGGTGACCATGGGCCGCACGGCGGAGCGCCATACGGCCACCCTGAACACGCTTCAGGGCATTCTGGACAAGACCGAGAACGCGGACGTCTATGAGGTCAGCGCGCAGATATTGACATTACAGAACCGCCTGGAGGCGAGCCTCCAGGTCTCGGTCAGCCTCAGCCGCCTGTCGCTTGTGAACTTCCTGTAGGGGCGAACCCCTGCCCGATAATTGATCGGGCACCGGCTCCCCGCCTGCGCGGGGACAAGCTTGCGCCGGGGTTTCGCAACCTCTCCTGCCTCATAAAACGACGGAACCCCGAAACGACGGAACCCCGGGCGACGGCCCGGGGTCCATGTGGTCGGCCCCGCCACGCATTCGTGCGGGGAGGGCGGCTCCGCGCGGGGCTCAGGCGCCCGCGGCGAGGCCGGCGGCGATTTCGCGGTTGATGCTGATGAGCGGCAGGAGGCGCTCGGGGCGCGGATCGTACTGGGTCTCGATGGAATGCTTGAAGATGAAAGCGCCGAGGTTGGCGATATTGTTCCGGAGCTGAAGCGGCAGCTCGTTGTCGTCGGCGCAGACGGAGCCAACGAACACCGTCCAGAGCCGGCGGTTGTAGAACAGGACGTTCTTGAGCTGCTCGATGTCGCCGGACCAGTTGTCATGGACGTCCTGGAGCTGCTTGGCTGATTTCAGCAGCAGCGAGGACTCCAACTGGCGCGGCGATTCCGTCATCCGCGTCGTCCGGGCGTAGGCATTATGTGCTTGATGCATTCTCCATGAGCTCCTTTTCGTAGGCAATCAGCTTCTTGGCGGCCTTGAGGGCCTTGTAGTAGGATCCGGCCAGAATCTCCCGGTGGATGGCGTCGATAAGCTCGCTCGTGCTCGGCGCGACCTGCTGCACGTCGCGCACCAGCCTGAAATAGGTGCCGTGATGCGCGCCCGGATTGTCCGCGAGATACATGTTGAGGACGCTGAGGTAGATCTTCTTGCAGGGCGTATCGGCGTCCCCGGGCCGCAGAATGTCCTTCTCCCGCAGGATCGGGGCATCGCCCTCGATGTAGAGCCTGGCGCGATGGCCATCATTGGTGACGAGGGCATTGCCGATGATGATGCGTTCGCCAGGCTTGATCTCGACCTTCAGCGCCATTTCAGGAAGTCCGTTTTCCAGGAAACGATTGTGTATCCGGTTCGGGTTAGCAAATCCGTGCCAGCGCAAGCGCCGGTTCGCGTTCCGGGTCGGCGACGGGCAGCACCCCAGTTGTAATTCGTTAATGCTAACCGCCGGTTAACGGCCGGCGCCTTTGCCGGTCCGGGGGTTCGGGAGGCGGGCCGCAGGCAAAGAAAAGGGCGGCGGGGTCGCCCCCGCCGCCCGAGTTCGTCCGAACGGTTACGCTCTTAGAAGAGACGCAGCACGTTCTGGTCAGCCTGGGACGCCATCGACAGCGCCACGGAAGACAACTGCTGGCGGGTCTGCAGTGCCAGCAGGTTGGCGCCTTCCTCGTTGGTGTCGGCCAGAGTCAGGTTGGCCGCACCGGTCTGGAGCGTGTTGATGATGTTCTTGGTGAATTCCTGGCGCACCTGCACGACCGAGAGGTTCGAGCCGAAGGTCGAAGCCTGCGAACGCAGGGTGCTGATCGCCGTGGACAGCTCGTCCATGGCCGATTCGATGCCGGCATTGCTCTGGAAATCACCGGTGGTGACGGCGCCGATGCCGAGACCGGCGGAGTTGAAGCTGACACCGTCGATCGACAGCGAGCTGGAGCCGTCCTCGTTGAAGATGACGCTCAGGTCATCGCCAGCGAGCAGGTTGACGCCGTTGAAGGTCGCGTCCGCCGCGAGCTGATCGATCTGGGTGCGCAGCGCATTGAACTGCGTCTCCAGAGCCGCCCGGTTCGCGTTGACGCCCGCGGTGGGATTGGTCGTACCGGCGGCCAGGCCGAAGTTGCCAAGCGTCGCGGTGCCACCGATGGTGATGGACTCGTCGTCCTGCTCGGCGGTAACCGAGATATTGCCATCCACATCGACCGTCGCCGTCACGCCGGTCAGTCCCTCCAGCGCATCCTGCAACTCGGCCAGCGAGGAAACCTCGTTCGCGCCGGTGCCGAAGGTGATGGTCTGGGCGGTGCCGCCGCCGACCGTGACGGTCAGGGTCTGGCCTTGGGTCACGGCAGCCTGCGTGAGCAGGTTGACGCCCGCGGTCTCGGTGGTGGTGTCGAGGCCAACGTCTGCGAGATCAGCGCCTGCGAGCGTGATATCGATGTCCGGGTTGCCGGCCGTCAGTGTGATGTCTGTGCCGTCATTGGTGGCGGTGATATCGATGCCGGCCGCGTCCATCGCATCGTTGATGGCAGTGGTGACATCGCCGATGGTGGCGTTGAGGGCGAAGTTGATAGTCTCGCCGTTGACGGTGAAGCTGCCCGCGCCGCCAGAGGTGTCGAACGTGCCGGTGCCGACATGGACTTCATTCACGTCAGCGTCGAGCGCGGCACCCGTGCCCTCGACTTCGGCGGCAATGGACACCGGAGGCGATTGCAGGGCCTGACGCGCGGTCGCCTGGGCGTTCTCCACCAGCTTGGTGATGGCGGAGATGCCCTGATCGGCCGCCTCGACGGTCTGGACGGCCAGGCCGACGGAGTCGAGCAGGCGATTCAGATCACCAGCGCGGCTGTTGAGCGAGGACGCCGTAAAGAAGGCGGTCGGATCATCAAGAGCGCTGTTGACCTTGAGGCCCGTGGCCAGACGCTCCTGCGTCTTGCCGAGCAGGCTGGCGGTTTTCTGCAGCGAGAGCAGGTTGTTCCGCACCGCAGAAGAAAGAACGATATTGTCAGCCATTTTACTTTTATCCTTTCCTAGGACATAGGATTACTCACTATGTCTCCCCCTCCTGGAGAAGACCCCGGGATTGTGCGTGTGCGGCGCTAATGTGGGGTTAACGGGCGGGGCGGCTGCCGCCGCGCGCACGCGGTGCCGGTCAAGCCTTTAAAAAATAAAAGAAAATTTTAACCTGAGAAGCCGTCCGCAACCGGTGGAATCCGACGTTCCGGGCGCGGCCCGCAAGAGGGCGCTAACCATGATTGCGCGGTCGGCGCGGGCCGGTGCCGCCCATGCCGCTGCGGAGGAGGAAGGTGGGCGGCTAGAGCGCCGTATCCACGGAAATCGCCGAGGTGCGCGTCGGCAGGCCGCCGGTCATGCCGGCATTGCGGCCATAGACTTCCGGTCCGGCATCTGGACGGCTGACCTTGCTGGCGATGGTGCGCAGAAGCTGCTCGGAGATCGCCTTCATGGCGATGAGGGCGTCCTGGTTCTCGGTCAGCGCCCTTTGCAGGGAGTCATGCTGGTCGCGGATGGCCTCCACCCGGGCCGGCGCCGCCATGCGCACGAAGGCCGCGTCCCGGCGCTGGGATTCCATGTCCTGG
>JBFWSL010000125.1:0-10564 GCA_050248375.1 Hyphomicrobiales bacterium
CCTCAGCCTGGCCGCGCTGGCCATCTGCACGGCGGTCGCCGCCGCCGTGCTCAACGCGGTCGACATGTCGGCGGGCTCGGTCTATTCGTCCAAGACCAGCAGCGTCCGCCTCTGATAGCGGGGTGAAGCGCGCGCCATTAGCGCATCTGGGGCGGCCGGTGGTGATGGCCTTCCTTTGCGCGGCCGCGGCGGCACAGCCCGCGGTGGCCTCGCCGCCGCTGGAGACCGCCTTGCGCTCCGTCGTCAGTGTCCTGCCGGACTGGCCGCCCGATGCGCGCCGGACCGAGGAGCCCGAGGCGAGCGGCGTGGTGCTGCTCGACGGAACCACCGTTGTGACCGCGCTGCATGTGGTCGACCGGGCAACCTCCGTGCGCGTGCGCACCGCGGATGGCGATATCCTCAAGGCCGAGATCGCGGGGCGCGACAAGGCCACCGATATCGCCGTCCTGAAGCTGCCCTCGGCGCTGGCGCCCATGGCCGTCGGGGAAACGGCTCCGGCCATCGGCGACAGGGTCTGCGCCATCGGCAACGCCTTCGGCCTCGGCCTGTCCGTCACCTGCGGCGTGGTCTCCGCCGTCAACCGCGCCGGCACCGGCTTCAATGGCATCGAGGACTTCGTCCAGACCGATGCCGCCGTGAACCCCGGCGCTTCGGGCGGCGCGCTGGTCGACGGGGAGGGGAAGTTCGTCGGCCTGCTGTCGGCGATCTTCACCAAGGCCTCCGACGCCAATATCGGCGTCAACTTCGCCGTCTCCTCGGCGCTCACCCTGCGCGTCGCCGGGGAGCTGAAATCCGGCGGCGGCATCTCCTGGCCCGCCAGCGGCCTCCGCATGGAGCCCTGGCCGCGCAAGGGCGAGACGGGCCGGGCCGGCGCCCGCGTGGTCGCCGTGGCCCCCGGCTTCCCGGGCGAGGCGGCGGGCTTCGCGGCGGGGGACATCATAGTTTCGGCGGCCGGCCGCCGCGTCGCCGCGCCCGGCGACCTGATCAGCGCCTTCGCTCTGGCCACGTCCGGCACGGCGATCGAAGTGGAAATCCTGCGCTCCGGCGAGGCGCGCACACTCACTCTCAAGCCCTGATGGCGGGGCAGGACCGAAAGGAGATTCCGATGGACGAAGAAAAGTTCAACATGTCGATGCGCAAGTTCCTCAAGCAGGTTGGCGTCACCTCCCAGCAGCAGATCGAACGGGTCGTGCGCGAGAACGATCTCGGCGGCAAGGGCACGCTCAAGGTGAAGGTGGTGCTCACCGCCGAGGGCACCGGCCTGAACCACGTGGTCGAGACCGAGATCGACCTCGGCTGATGCCCCCGGCGGCGCGCGATCCGCACACATGAAGATCCCCGATCCCATATTCCCGCCCCTGCTCAAGGGACATCCGGTCGAAAGCGACCAGGATGCCTTCGAGACCGCTTGCGGGGGAGCCGTGTCGGGCAGGCTCGGCGCGGGCGACGTGGTGTGGAGCCGCAATCCCTACACTCTCGACCTGGCCATCGTGCTGGAGCCCGATGTTCCTGCCGCCACGGCGGTGCAGATGATGCCGCTGCTCATGGTGGCGGTCGGCGACAGCATCGGCGCGCTGACGCCGCCCCAGGTCGGCCAGACCTTCACCTGGCCGGACATCGTGCGCATCAACGGCGGAGAGGCCGGTGTCGTGCGCGGCGCGCTGCCGAAGGATGCGTCACCCGATACGGCGCCCGCCTGGCTGGTGGTCGGTTTCGGCATGCGCCATATGCGCGGGCCGAAGGACCCAGAGCCCGGCGAAGTGCCCGATATCACCTGGCTTGGCGAGGAGGGCGGCGGCGAACTCACCCGCACCGACATGATCGAGTCCTTCTGCCGGCATTTCCTGACCTGGCTGAACCATTGGGACGACGAGGGCTTCAAGCCGGTGCACGAGTCCTGGACCTACCGCGCCGAGGAGCGGGGCGGCGACATCACCGTCGAGTCCGGCGGCGAATCCGTCACCGGCGCCTTCGTCGGCCTCGACGACGGCGGCAATCTGCTCGTCAGGCGCGACGGCAGGCACATCTCTTTCGCGCTGCTCGACCGTTTCGAGCGGCGCTGAGGATGGCCATGAAATTCCTCAGGACCATCCGCTTCGATACCTCCGACGAGTTCGTGTTCGAACAGGCGTCCCCGCCCGAGGAATGGGCGGTCTCGGGGGCCTTCTCTTTCGCATCTGCCGCGCCGGATGAGGTGACGGGCAAGCTGAAGCAGGCCTTCGCCAACGGGTTCCTCGGCTTGCCTTCGCTCGGCCGCTCCACCTTCGCCACCGTGGGCGAGATGACGCAATCCCAGTTCTGCGAGGTGGAGAACCTGCTCGCCCGCCATTTCGTGGCCAGCTATGGCGCGCCCGACGTGCAGGCCGCGCTCCCCGCCGCCAGGGAGGAGATGCGGTTCGTCCTCGACCTCTGCGAGGAGGCGCTCATAAACACGGTGTTCACCGTCCGGCGCAGCTTCGATGAGACCGGAGAGATCAGGGAGGAGTTCCGCACCATCCAGGCGCCCTCCGGCAGCCCGCTTCACGCCCGCATCTGGAATGTTGTCGATGACGAAACGTGATTTCTGGAAATCCGCCGGGCTGCATCTCGTCGCCCGCAACAAGCAGGGCTGGCTCGACGTGACGCCGGACTATCTGCGCGCCTACTACACGAGGCCGGAGATCCATCCCATCGACGAATCCTGCGACGAGGAGCACCGGCTGTTCGAGGAGCTGATGGCCGATCCCTTCCTGGAGGTGCCGCCGGAACGGCTCGGCAGGATCGCCGACGCGGATGCGGCCGACAACTACCGCGTGGTGCTCGGCTTCCGCGACCGGCTCGCCGCCGCCGGCACCATCGAGGGCGCCTATCTCGCCATGATGCGCGAGGGCAACCTGGCGCTGCCGCCGGTCTTCATCGACCAGATGGTGCATCTGATCCTCGCCAACCTGCTGCGCAACTGCGGCGAACCCATGCGCCTGCGCGCCGCCGAGCTGTTCTTCCGCGAGCAGAATGTCAGCAACGACGATGGCCGCATCATGCTGGCGGACGAGGAGATCGTGGAGATGTATGGCCAGGGCGGCGGCGCCGGCGGGCTCGGACAGTTGCTCATGGACAGCGACACGCCCATGCGCCGCGTCGAGCTGGACGTGCTCGACGACGACAACAAGGACATCTACTGGGCGCGCTCCGACCGCTTCGACACGGTCGTCGACTTCCGCTTCACGCTGCCCGCGCTGGACGCCTTCGCCCGCGCGATGGAAGCCTGGATCACCCATTTCACGGGGCTGGTGACGCGCATCCAGCCGCGCCAGTCGGTGCAGGATGAAAGCTGGAGCTGGCACATCGGGCTGGACCGCGAGGCCACGGCCATCCTCAACGCGCTCTATAACGGCGAACAGGTGAGCGCCGCCGACACCCAGCGCCTCGTCGCGCTCTTCCGCATGGACATCGAGGACCGTTCCGCGGTCTCGCCCGCCATGCGCGGCAAGCCGGTCTATCTCGGGCTGGCCATGACGCCGGACAGGAAGGTGAAGATGAAGCCGCAGAACCTGCTCATCAACCTGCCGCTGGCGGGCAAGGCGTGACCGCGGACCAGCACGGACAAACGGGCAGATCCTACGTCAGGAAGTCGTCCACCGACTTGCCGGTGGCGCGGGCCTGTTCCTCCGCGTCCAGGTAGTCCTGGGTGGTGCGGATGCGGGGACGCTCGCCCATGGCGAAGGGATTGTCCTTCCGCTCGCTCATGGCCACCACGCGGCAGTCGTTGCACATGCGGATGGCGTTGGCCTGGTCCTCGTTCTGGAACATCCAGTGCTTGCCCTGCAGCTCGCGCACCACGCGCTCCACCGAGGCCTTGGTGCCGAAGGGCTTGCCGCAGCTCACGCAATGGAACGGCTCTTCGTCGTTGAGCACCACCGGCGTCAGCGCCTCCGGCTGGAAGTTGTAGCGCGGCTCCAGCGTGATGACGCTTTCCGGGCAGGTCGCCTTGCACAGCCCGCACTGCACGCAGGCCGCTTCCGTGAAGCGAACCTGGGGACGTTCGGGATTGTCCGCGAGCGCGTTGGCCGGGCAGGAGGAGACGCAGGCGAGACAGAGCGTGCAGCCCTTCGCGTCGATATGGATACGGCCATAGGGCGCGCGTTCGGGCAGGGCGATGATCTCCTGCGGCTGCGGCGCGGTCTCGTTCAGCTTGCCGAGGATGGTGCGCGCGATCTCCCGCTTGCCGCCGACCGCGGTGAAGGCGGAAGCCTTGATCGCCCGTGCCTTGCCCGGCGCGTGGAGGGCTTCTTCCACCGCGTCCGGGTCCTGCTCGGCCAGCACCTGCACGCGGTCCGCCTCGCCATGCCCGAGACCCTTCAGGAAGACGTTGGCGAGCAGCGCCTGGCCCTGCAGCGCCGGCAGCTCTTCCGGCCGGTCCGGCGGCGCCAGCACCACGATCTGTCCCGCTCCGGCCGCGGCGGCGGCGAGCAGGATGTCGTGGCCGAGCTGGTTGACCGAGTAGACCGACAGCGGCAGCACGTTGGCGGGCAGTCCGCGCCCGAAGCGCGACATGGCCGAGATCAGCCCGCTGCCGTGGCGTTCGTCATGGACCAGTAATACGGGGTCCTTGCCCTTCGCGGCGAGATAGGTGCGCAGCAGGATCTGGATGCGCGCGATCAGGTCCGCGCGCTGGGGATAGCTGTAGGCAACCGCGCCGGTCGGGCAGGTGGCGCTGCAGTTGCCGCAGCCGCCGCACACCAGCGCGTCTATCTTCACATGGTCGCCGTCCGGCGCGATCGCCGACAGCGGGCAGTTGTCGAGGCAGTTGCTGCAGCCCACCTTGTTGCTGCGCCCGTGGGCGCAGATGTCGGCGTCGTAGCTCACATAGATCGGCTTTTCGAACTCTCCCACCATGTCGGAGATCTCGAACATGGCCCTGGCCACGCCGGCGGGATGCTTCGGGTCCACGTGGAAATAGCCGTCGCGCCGTTCCGCCGAGGGGAACAGCGGCGTGCCGCCCGACATGTCGAAGATCAGGTCGCATTTCGAGGAAGCGCCGTTGCGCTCCATCAGGAAGGCGAGTCCGGACCTGGACGACGGGATCGCCGGGGCGTAGCCGTCCACGGTTATGTCGAAGGCGCCGAGCGACCCCGTCGCGCGCACGATGCGCCCCCGGTAGATGGGCACGTTGACGGTCGCGGGCGGGATCACGTCGCCGGCGTCGCTGAGCATCAGCGACACGCTGAGGCGCCCGGAAAGCTGCTCCGCCACGTCCAGAGCTTCCTGTCCGGAGCCATAAACGAGGCAGACGCCTTCCGACTTCACCGGCACCGTGCCCGCCGGTCGCGAGCCGTGCATGGCCTCGGCCAGCAGCGCGGCCATCTTCGGCATCGCCTTGCGGCCATCTTCCGCCCAGCCCGCGCGCTCACGGATATTTGTAAACAGGATGTCGCGCCCACCCTTCTCGTCCGCGAGTTCACGGAACAGGGGCGACTCCTGGGTGCAGGCCACCAGCAGCGGCTCTCCGCCGTCGAGCGCCTTGCCGAAGGAGTCCAGTTGCGCCCGGCACAGATGCGAGTGAACGGCCGGCTCGCCCTCGGCGCCGAGGAAGGATTTGAGGGCCTTGCCGTCGATTTCCATGGTGCGCTCGCAGTCGCACACGAGAACGCGGCGGCCTTTCAGGTGAAGCGTCATGCGAAACTGGTTTCCATCCCTGTATCAGGAAGGGAAAAACTCCTTCCTGTCAGTAACTTGCAATCAAGCTCAGTGTTCATTTTCATAAAGGGTAGTATACTCTTGCTGAATAAGCCACAAGGACCGAATGAGGGGTCTCGGCAGCGAATGACCTATTCTTCTTCCTTACCCGTTGGCGTGGTGATCGCCCGCCACAAGGTGGAAAGCCCCTGGCAGGACTATGCGTGGCGGCCCGAGGCGGTCATCGCCGGAGCCCCGGCGGATGCCGGCTGGCGCGAACTGGCGCACGGGGAGGGGTGGGTGCAGTTTCTCGCCGGCACCGTCACCCTGGAGCTGCACCGCAAGGAGACCGAGGCCTACAAGTACAATCTCGAATGCCAGCAGCCCATGCTCTACGTGGTGCTGACCCCCGACGACGACCCGGACTCGCCCTGGCCCGTCAGGGTACTGACCGTCACCGCCTCGCCCTTCGAGGCCCAGAACTATCTGGATTCCGGCGAGGAGATCGTGGAGGCCGTGGCCATCCCGGAAGCCATTCATCGGTGGCTGGCGGACTTCGTCGACGAGCACCATGTCGAGGAGGAGTTCAGGAAGCGAAAGCCCGACAGGGTCAAGGTCGAGGACCACAAGTTCGGCCAGGAACCGCTGCACGAACTTCGCCGCCGCATGGCGGAGCAGGATAACGATGGCTGAAGACGACGATTTCCTCTCCCGTTGGGCCCGCCGCAAGGCGCAGTCCCGCTCCGGGCAGAAACCGGAGCGGCCGGATGCCGCTGACGCCGGCACGGCCGTGCGCCCCGGCGAAGCGCCCCGCGCCGCCGCAGAGGGCGGCCAGGTCGCGCTGCGCGAACCGCCGGGCGGCGCGCAGGAGGGCGATGCCCCGCCCGGGATGACGCCCGAGGAGGCCGAGGAAGCCTACAGGGACTTCGATTTCGACGCCCTCGACGCCCGGTCCGACTACAAGCAGTTCATGAAGCAGGGCGTGCCCGAATGGGCGCGCCAGAAGGCCCTGCGCAAGCTGTGGACCTCCGACCCCGTCTTCGCCAATCTCGACGGGCTGGTGGACTACGGCGAGGACTTCACCGACGCGGCGCTGGCGGTGAAGGAGCTTGTCACCTCCTGGAAGCCCGGCCAGGGCTATCGCACCGACGAGGAAATCCAGCGCGAGCGCGAGGAGTACGGCCCCGAGGAGCAGCGCATCGCCGCCCGCAAGGAGCGCGAGGCGCGCGAGGCGGCCGGGGCCCGCGCTCGCGATGCCGAAACCGGCGAGGGCGAAGACGCCGGCGAGGCCGCCGCCGGGGCTGCGCCCCCCGCGGAGGCCGCCCCGGATACGGCCGAAAAGGCCCCGGACCATGATCCCCCGCGCCGGGCCTAGGACGGCGCTGGCCGCCTGCGCCGCGGCGCTGCTGCTGGCGGCGGGCGCGGAACCGTTGCCCGCGCAATCCGCGCCCCAGCCCGGGCAGCCAGAATCCGCGCGGCCCGAGCCCGCCCAGCCCGAGTCCGCCCAGCCCGGGCGCGTCCTTTCCGAGGCCGACCAGTTTCTCGCCGCCGCCGACGCCAACCGCTTCGACGTGGTGCTCTACCTGCTCATGAAGGGCGTCGACGCCAACATCGCCGGGCCCAAGGGCTATACCGCCCTCATCGTCGCCGCCGCCAAGGGCAACGAGGAGATCGTCGACCTGCTGCTCTCGCGCGGCGCCGACGTGAACAGGGCCAGCGACGAGGGCTGGACGCCGCTCATGGAGGCCGCCCGCTACGGCAAGGACAAGGTGCTGGGGAAACTGCTCAAGGCCGGCGCCGACACCGGGGCCCGCAGCAAGGAGCGCAACGAGACCGCGCTGATGATCGCGGCGGGCGGCGAGACCGTCGCCCCCGTCACCATGCTGCTCGAGGCGGGCGCCGACCCCAATGTCCTGGGCGGCTCGAACAGGGTCACCGCCCTGCACAGGGCGCTGGCCAGCCAGCAGGCCGCCTCCGTCGAGATCGCGGGCGAACTGCTGGTGCACGAGGCCGACGCGGGCAAGCCCGCGCCCGACGGCTACACCCCGCTGATGGCCGCCGTGGACAGCGGCGTGCTGGCCAAGATGATGCTCGTCCTGTCGGAGGGCGTGGACGTGAATGCCGCCGCCGCCGACGGGCGCACCGCCCTGTCCCTCGCCACCGGCCAGGGCAACGCCGCCATGATCCGCGAGTTGCTGCGCGCCGGCGCGAAGCCGGCCGCCGTGGCGGGCCCCGGCGGCTCCACCGCACTGGGCGAGGCCGTGCGCTCCGGCCAGGCCGCCGCCGTGAAGCTGCTGCTCGACCAGGGGCTCGACCCCAACGCCCCCGCCAGGGGCGGCAAGCTGCCGCTCAGGATCGCGGCGGAGAACGGCTATGACGACGTGGCCGCGCTGCTGATGGACAAGGGCGCCGACGTCAACGGCCTCGGGGACGACGGCACCACGGCCCTGATGTGGGCGGCCAACAACGGCTACAGGTCGCTGGTGGAACTGCTGCTGGAGCGCGGCGCCAACGCGGCCATCCGGGCGAAGGACGGCTGGTCCGCCGCCGCCGCCGCCCGCATGGCCGGCCATGACGACATCGCCGACCTGCTGGAGCGCCGCATCTGAGGCGGGATCCGGGTGGAAGCGGGGAGCGAAACCCCGGCTTCAGGCCGGGGTCCATGCCGCTGTGGACCCCGGATCAGGTTCGGGGTTTCAGGAGTATGGGGCGGAAGCAGTGAATCGAAACCCCGGCTTCAGGCCGGGGTCCAGGGCGGAATAGACCCCGGGTCAGGCCCGGGGTTTCGGGAGTAGGGGACGGGAGCGGGGGAGCGAAACCCCGGCTTCAAGCCGGGGTCCAGGGCGGAATAGACCCCGGATCAGGTCCGGGGTTTCGGGAGTATGAGGCGAAGCAAGGGACCGAATCCCCTTCGGCGCGGCGAAGGCCCGGGGTCCGGCTGCGTCGCGCGGCCACCCTCCCGCTCAGGCCTCCCCCGCCAGCGACGGGTCGGCCAGATGCTGGCGCAGCATCTCCGTATACTGGGCGGTCATCTCGGAGACGAATTTTTCATGGTCATCGACCTGCAGGATCGCATTTCCCACATAGGCGTTGTAGCGTGCCGCGGCATAGAGGAACGCCATGTGTAGCTCCGTCGCCTTCACCCGCGCGTTTTCCCGGTTGGCAACGTCGATGAACTTGTCCGCGATCTTCAGGAAGGCCATGGTGCCGATGCGCTCCTGCGCCTTCTCGGCGCGGCGCTGCTTCCTGTTCTTGCCGTTGTCCTCCACCGCGTCCTCCTCAGGGTTTTTCTCGCGCGAGTGTAGCGGCTCCCCCGCGCCCGTGTCACGCCGCGCGCTCGGGGCCGCCGTGGCGATTCCGCTCCTGATTTCAACCGGCTGCCCGGCCATCGCTGAATCTCCCGCCGCCGGGGCCCCGTCCGCGCCCCTTGCGGCGGCGCAGGACGGCTGCGCCGCGCCCGCGCCCGTCTGCGCCGCCCGCGACGGCGTCTTCAGCATCGGCGCCTACGCGCCCTATGGCAGCGCCGTGCGCATCGGCCCCGACCTGCTGGTCACCAACCGCCATGTGGTCGCCGACGAGAAGACCGTCGAGCTGACCCTGCCGGACGGCACCGCCATCCCCGGCGAGGTGCTGCCCACCTCCTATGGCGGCGACCTTGTGCTGGTGAAGGCGGCCCTGCCGGAAGGGCCGGCGCTGGTCCCCGGCACGGTGGAGAAGGGCGGCGATGTCTACACCGTCGCCCAGGACATCACCGAGCGCCGGGTGCGCGTGTTCGAGAAAGGCCATGTGCTGCTGACGCCCGCGCCGGACAGGCCCTTCGCCCGGCTGCACCACACCGCCTATTCCCAGCCCGGTAACAGCGGCGGCGCGCTGGTCAACGCGAAGGGCGAGCTGGTCGCCATCGCCACCTCCGGCGGCGAGGGCCGCTTCGAGGCCGTGCCCGCGACCGAGTTCGCGGAGCTGCGCGAGGAGACCGGCGCGGACCGCGAGGCCGAGAGCGGGCGCATCGGCAGGGCCTACCGCGAATGCTCCGACATCGTGCTGCAGGCCATCCGCGTCGCCGACCGCCTGCCCGCCGACATCGCGGAGAAGATGAGCGCGTCCTGCGAGGCGAGCCGCAACCGCCAGCTTCTCGACCTCGCCGCCCAGGCCTTCGGCCGCAGCCGCGATTTCGACAAGGCCATCGAGTTCTTCCAGAAGGCTCTGGAGCGCGACCCCAACGCCATCAACACCCGCCTCAGCCTCGTCATCACGCTCAACTTCGCCCGCCGCCGCGACGAGGCGCTGCCCCATGTGCGCTGGCTGCTCGACGTCATTCCCGAGGACGCCGCCGTGCAGCGCGCCGCCGTCCAGGCCGGCAAGTTCTCCGGAGACAAGGAACTGGCCGGGCGCGCGCTGAAGCTCATCGAGCAGCACAACCCCCAGCAGCTAGAGGCCGCGAAACGGTTTCTGGAAGCGCCCCTGCCGCCGGCCTTGCGGGATCAGCAGAAACAATAGAAGTCCCGGACCGCGTGCGCTTGCAAAGCGCATCGCGTGATCCGGGACCCAGCGCAAGAACAGCATTACGGTGACAGTTTACTAAATGCATTACCATTACGGTGACACCATTACGGCATTACGGTGACAGTTTACTAAATCCATTACGGTGACAGTTTACTAAATTTCCTCCCATGCGAGATTGTCGATGCACCCTTCCACCGGAGGAAATTTAGTAAACTGTCACCGTAATACCGTAATACTGTCACCGTAATACGGCCTGAAGCCGGGGTTTCGAGTTCTCTCCTGTCCCGCGGCCCGTAGCCCGGATGGAGCCCCCGGGTCCGGCCTCCGGCCGGCCCGAGGGGTGCAATCCGGGAACCGCCGTCCTTCCCGCTCCCGGATTGCGCTTCGCTCCATCCGGGCTACATGC
>JBFWSL010000126.1:0-10557 GCA_050248375.1 Hyphomicrobiales bacterium
GTAGATGATGACGCCGTTGGTCTCTTCCAGGATCGGCGCGATGAGCGGATGCAGGTCGACCGGCGTCTCGCGGCCGTGCTTGCGGTTGATGTAGGTCTCGATGTTCGCCATCGGGCCCGGCCGGTAGAGGGCCACCATGGCGATGATGTCCTCGAAGCGGTCGGGCTTCAGCTTGCGCAGGGCTTCGCGCATGCCCGAACTTTCCAACTGGAACACGCCGACGGTCTCGGCCCGTGACAGGAGTTCGTAGGTACCTGTGTCGTCCAAAGGGAGGGTCGCGGGGTCGAAATCTCCGCCGCCCCTGTTGATGAGGTTCTTGGCGGTTTCGATGACCGTGAGGGTTTTCAGGCCCAGGAAGTCGAATTTCACCAGTCCGGCGGCTTCCACCCATTTCATGTTGTACTGGGTAGCGGGAAGCGGCGCGCGCGGGTCGCGATAGAGCGGGACCAGTTCGAGCAGCGGGCGGTCCCCGATGACGATGCCGGCGGCATGGGTGGAGGCATGACGGTACAGGCCCTCCAGCCTCTGGCCGATGTCGAGCAGCCGTTCAACCAGGGGGTCGGCATCCCGGGCTTCCTGCAGACCCGTATCGCGGTCGGCAATGGCATCCTTCAACTTGACCGGGTCGGCCGGATTGTTGGGCACGCGCTTGCACAGGCGGTCCACCTGCCCGTAAGGCATCTGGAGGACGCGGCCGACGTCGCGCAGGACCGCCCTCGCCTGCAGCTTTCCGAAGGTGATGATCTGCGCCACGCGGTCGGAGCCGTATTTCTCGCAGACGTAGCGAATGACCTCGTCCCGCCGGTCCTGGCAGAAGTCGATGTCGAAGTCCGGCATGGAGATGCGCTCCGGGTTGAGGAAGCGCTCGAACAGCAGGCCGAAGCGGATCGGGTCGAGGTCGGTGATCGTGAGGGCCCAGGCGACCAGGGAGCCCGCGCCCGAACCGCGGCCCGGTCCGACCGGGATGCCCTGCCCCTTCGCCCATTTGATGAAGTCGGCGACGATGAGGAAGTAACCCGCGTATTTCATGCGGCTGATGATGCCGACCTCTTCGTTCAGCCGGGTCCAGTATTCCTCTTCCGGGATTCCCGGGGCGCATCCCTGAGCGGCGAGGCGGGCGCGCAAGCCATCCTCCGCCTGGCGCCTGAGGCTGGCGTCTTCGTCGCCGTCTCCCGTCGAGGGAAGGATTGGTTCCCGGGGCGTCGGGCGATAGGCGCAGCGCCGGGCGATCTCGACCGTGTTGGCGATGGCTTCCGGAAGGTCGGCGAAGAGCTTGGTCATTTCCCCGGAGCTCTTGAAATAATGCTCCGGGCTCAGGCGCCTGCGGCTGTCAACTGACACATAGGTACCGCCGGCGATGCACAGCAGCGCATCATGGGAGTCGAAGTCGCCTTGGGAGGCGAAGAAGGCCTCGTTGGTGGCCACCAGCGGCAGGTCGAGGGCATAGGCGAACTGCAAAAGTTCGGGTTCGACCCTTCGCTCCCGTGACAGCCCGTGACGCTGCAGTTCGACGTAGAGCCTGTCGCCGAACATGTCCTTGAGACGTTCGAGCCGCGCGCGGGCTAGCTCCGGCACGTTGTCGGCGATGGCGCGGTCAATCGGTCCGTCGGGCCCGCCAGTGAGCGCTATAACGCCCTCGGAATGTTGTCCCACGTCCTCAATGTTGACGTGGGGCTTGTCCATGTCGGCGCTGTCCAGAAAGGCCTTGCTGGAGAGCTTGAGAAGGTTGGCGAAACCGGTCTCGTTCTTCGCGAGCAACGCGATGAATCCATCGGCGCCACCAGCGGCGTCCGGTTGCATGCCGTTTGCGGCAGATGCCTTCTTGTCGGCGAAGGAGACGGCGAGCGAGACGCCCAGGATGGGTTGAATGCCAGCCGATGCCAGCTTCTCCGAGAACTCGAATGCGCCGAAGAGGTTGTTGGTGTCCGTGAGCGCGAGTGCCGGCATGCGCTGGCGGGTAGCTAGCGAAGCCAGCTTCTCGGTAGTGAGCGCGCCTTCCAGCAGGGAATATGCGGAATGCACGCGCAAATGCACGAACAGCGAATCGGTGGTGTTTGCGGACTTGCGTGCCATCCCAGACAATGCCCCCGGCTCAGGCGCCGGAATTGGTCGATTCTGCAGTCAGCGACGGAGGTTCGCTTCTTCGATGATCCTGCCGCCTTCGAGCCGCCAGACCCGGGACATGCGGGCGGCCAGATCGAGATTGTGGGTGGCGATGATCGCGGTCAACCCCGCCCCTTTGACCAGCTTTACGAGCTGTTGAAAAACCCGCTCCGCCGTCTCCGGATCGAGGTTGCCGGTGGGTTCGTCGGCGAGCAGGAGACGCGGCGCGTTGGCCACCGCGCGGGCGATGGCAACCCGCTGCTGCTCTCCGCCTGAAAGCTCGGCGGGGCGATGCTCCATGCGCTCGGACAGGCCCAGATTCTTCAGCAGTTCGCTGGCGCGCCTATGCGCTTCCGGCCAGGACAGGCCGAGGATGAGCTGGGGCAGGATGACGTTCTCGACGGCGGAGAATTCGGGCAGCAGGTGATGGAACTGATAGACGAAGCCGAGCTTGCCACGCCGAAGCGCCGTGCGGTCGGCGTCCGACATCTTTCCGCAGTCCTCGCCGTCGATCAGTATCGCGCCCGAGTCCGGTGTCTCGAGGAGGCCGATGACGTGCAGCAGAGTCGATTTGCCCGCGCCGGAGGGGCCCAGCAGGGCGATCACCTCGCCGGCGTCGACTTCGGCATTGGCGCCGCGCAAGACGTCGACGGTCTTGTTGCCTTGCGAGAATCCGAGATGGAGATCGCGGAGAACCAGAATCGGCGATGTCGCGCGCTTGTCCACCCGCTCACTCGTAGCGAAGGGCTTTGATGGGGTCGAGTCTCGACGCGCGCCAGGACGGGTAGAGCGTGGCGAGCACCGACAGCGTCAGGGCCATCAGGACAACCGTGGCGATCTCGCGGGGGTTCATCTCGGCCGGCAGCTGGGAAAGATAATACAGCTCAGGCGTGAACAGCTCGGTGTTGGTTATCGCGGATATGAAGCGCTGGATGGTGTCGATATTCAGGCAGACCAGAACCCCGAGAAGAAAGCCGCCGAGGGTGCCGACGACGCCGATGCTGGCGCCGGTGATGAAGAACACGCGCATCATGGCGCCCCGTGTCGCTCCCATGGTGCGCAGAATGGCGATGTCTGGCCCCTTGTCCTTCACAAGCATGATCAGCCCCGAGACGATGTTCAGCGCGGCGACCAGCACGATGAGGGTCAGGATCAGGAACATCACGTTGCGCTCAACCTGTAACGCATTGAAAAAACTTGAATTTCTTTGACGCCAATCACTGGCGTATATGGTCGGGCCGCCGGCGGCGAGAATGGGTTCGCGCAGTTCTCCGACGTCGTCGGGATTGCTTACGACGATTTCCAGTACCGATACCTGATTGGGCTTGTTGAAGTACTTCTGCGCCTCCTTGAGGGGCATGAAGACGATGCTGTTGTCGTATTCGGACATGCCCATCTCGAAGAGGGCCACGATGCGGTAGCGCTTCACCCGGGGCGCTGTCCCGAACGGGGTCTGCGCACCGCGCGGGGCAACGAGCGTGACCTCGTCGCCGAGATTCACCAGCATGGAATTGGCGAGCCGCGTTCCCACAGCGATGCCTTCGGAGTCGTCGAAACCGTCGAGCGTACCCATCCGGATATTGTCCGAAATAGCCTTGAGCTGTTTCAGATTGGATTCGCTGAGGCCGCGCACGAGTGCTCCGGTGGCCAGGGCTGCCGTCGACATCATGGCCTGCCCTTCGATGAGGGGCATGACGTGCACGATACCGTCGACTTTCCGGATGCGCTCGGCGACGTCATCGAAATCGGTGAAGCGGCCGCCCATGCTGTGGATGACCACATGGCCGTTGAGGCCGAGAATCTTGTGAAACAGCTCGTTGCGGAAGCCGTTCATGACAGAAAGCACGATGATCAGGGTCGCGACGCCGAGCATGATGCCGAGGAAGGAAAATCCGGCGATGACCGAGATGAACCCCTCGCGACGGCGCGCGCGCAGATAGCGTAACGCAAGCAGCCATTCGAAAGGCGCGAAAGGTCTTGTTGCTCCGGTTGCAGCCATCGCGTGACGTGAAGCGTCCCGTTCAGAGTCCGGCGAGCCGGTTGACGGCGGCTTCGGCGGACAGGTTCAGCTTTTCGCCCGTGGCGCGGGACTTCACCTCGACTTCCCCGCGCTTCAGGCCTTGCGGGCCGACGATCAATTGCCAGGGCAGGCCAATGAGATCCATCTTGGCGAACTTGGCCCCTGCCCTCTCGTCGCTGTCGTCGTAGAGCACCTCGACGCCGCTTTTGCGCAGGGCGCCATAAAGGCTCTCGCAGGCGGCGTCCGTTTCCTTGTCACCCGACTTGAGGTTGATCAGGCCCACATGGAACGGGGCGACCGGTTCCGGCCATATGATGCCAGCCTGGTCGTGGCTGGCCTCGATGATCGCACCGACGAGACGCGATACGCCAATGCCGTAGGAACCGCATTGCGGCGTTACCTGCTGGCCGTCCGGACCCTGTACGCGGCAATTCATGGGCTCGGTGTATTTGGTGCCGAAGAAGAAAATGTGGCCGACCTCGATGCCGCGCGCGCTCACCTGGCGCTCCCGGGGCACCTCCTTGTCGAAGCGCGCCTGCTCGTGCTTTTCGTCGGTGGCGGCGTATTTGCCGGTCCATTGGCCGATAAGGGGTTGCAGGTCGTTTTCATAGTCCACGTCCTCGCCCGGCACCGTCTGGTCGAGAAGCTCGCGGTCGCAGAAGACCGCGCTCTCGCCGGTATCGGCAAGGATGATGAATTCGTGGCTGAGGTCGCCGCCGATCGGCCCGGTATCGGCCGCCATGGGAATGGATTTCAATCCCATGCGCGCAAAGGTACGCAGATAGGCGACGAACATGCGATTATAGGAATGGCGCGCCGCCTCCGGCGTGAGATCGAAGGAATAGGCATCCTTCATCAGGAACTCGCGCCCGCGCATGACGCCGAAGCGGGGCCGTATCTCGTCGCGAAACTTCCACTGGATATGATAGAGGTTGCGCGGCAGGTCGCGATAGGACTTCACGCCAGCGCGGAAAATCTCCGTGATGAGTTCTTCGTTGGTGGGGCCGTAGAGCATGTCGCGATCATGGCGGTCGGTGATGCGCAGCATTTCCTTGCCGTAATCGTCGTAGCGGCCGCTTTCGCGCCACAGGTCGGCCGACTGGATCGTCGGCATCAGCATCTCTATGGCGCCGGCGCGGTCCTGCTCCTCGCGCACGATGTCGGCGATGCGGTCGAGCACCCGGTAGCCGAGCGGCAGCCATGAATAGATGCCGGCGCTGGACTGACGGATCATCCCCGCGCGCAGCATCAGGCGGTGCGAAACGATCTCCGCTTCCTTGGGATCGTCGCGCAGGATGGGGAGAAAATACTTGCTGAGGCGCATGGCTGGCTTCGGGTCGGTCCGCCGCCGGCCATGCCGGCTGGAAGCTCCCTGACGGGAGCGTATGAGGGCCTGGCGCCTAGCGCGCCATTGCTGCGCTCATAGCTTACTTGGCGGGGGGCGCGCAATCCCGCGGCAGCGGAATTCCACCCACGCCGGAGAGCCCCGGGGCCAGATAAACACCTGTCAGATCATGCTTCTGGCCGCCGATACGGCGGTGGCCAAGGTCCACTTCCCCGACGACGCCGACCGCCAGCCCACCCGGATCGGGGGGCTCGTCGGCTGGAATGACCGGCTGTCCCCAGGCGTCGATGTTGCGGACGTAGCCGGCGCCCATGCCAAGCGGCATGACCTGGCAGTCCGGACCGGCATGGATACCCTGCATGTGATGATCGTTCGACCAGCGTGGATATGGCGGTGCCGGAGGGACTTCGAGGCCGGGTGCCCCATCTGCGCTCGCGGGCGGGCATGCCAGAAGCAGAGCACCGGCAGCCAGCAGGATAATGGCCCCGAAGCCTGAAAGGCGGAGACCGCATGGAAAGAGACGGGCCATGCCGGGGATGCTCCCATGGCCTGCCTTAAAGTTCCGCTAAGGCCTAAAAATGCAGCGGGAAGTGTCCGAAAAGAGACAGGAATGTGCGAAAAAAGGGTGACAAAAGGCCGCGACTCCTTTACGGTCATTGCTCACAGGAAAAGTGAGAGTCGGACCGGTCAATCTCACGTCTTGTGTTTGAGGATTATGAAACGGTCCAAGTCTTGGGAGGAAGGTGACTCCGGCGCGCAGGCGCCACAAATGCGCGACTGTCGTGCCGCTTCTGGCGCACCCTGCAGGTCCCGCGTTAATGTCAGGTGTTAGCGACAAAGCACACCAGGAGTCCAGATCACTGGCGAAGCAAGGTCATTCGGCCTTGCTTCTTTTTTGTCCCTAGTTCAACGAGGAAACTTCCGGTCAGGTTCTTGGCGGGGTGTGCTCGAACCTGGGCAACAGCGGAATATCGTCCAGCGAAATCAGCTTGTACTCCATGACCGCATAGAACGCCCCGAAGATCAGCAACGAGACGAGCGTGGTTACAGCGAATTTCGCCACCAGACGGTGATTGACCGGAGCACTCGCGGGCGTTCCCGAAACGACCTCGCCCTCCTCACCCTGGGTGCGGACCCACAGGGGCAGGATTGCGAACAGTACCGTCCACCAGATGACGATGAAGATGGCGATGCCGAGAGCCAGATTCATGGTGTAGGTCTCCGATCTGCCTGCCGCTTCAGGCCTGCTCGAGTTCGACCAGGGTTCCGTTGAAGTCCTTGGGATGCAGGAAGAGCACGGGCTTGCCATGAGCGCCGATCCGGGGATCGCCGTTGCCGAGCACCCGTGCCCCTGACCTGGTAAGCTGATCGCGGGCAGCGATGATGTCCTCGACCTCGTAGCAGATATGATGAATGCCCCCGTCGCCGTTGCGTTCGAGGAACTTCGCGATCGGAGAGCCTTCTCCCAGGGGTTCCAGCAGCTCGATCTTGGTATTGGGCAGCTCGATGAACACGGTCGTGACGCCGTGATCCGGCTGCGGAACGGCTTCCGATACTTTCGCGCCGAGGACATCGCGATACCGGCTGGCCGCGGCCTGGATGTCCGGTACGGCAATGGCAACGTGGTTGAGGCGTCCGATCATTGGCTTTTCCCTGAACCGGCCAAAGCGGGCCGTTACCGGCGTTTATAATACCCCGTGCCGGCTCCCACAATGGGCGCGGAGTCGCGGTTCAGGCCACGAGTACGTGAACGACGAAGTGCGGCTTCTTGCCCCAGACGGAATTGATTTCCGCCCGCACGGCCCGGCGGACCGCTTCCGCCACCAGGCCGGGATCCCTTCGTCTCGACCGCGGGATGCTGTCGAAGGCGCCGGCCGCGGCATCATATGCGACATCTTCCAGCATGGTTGCCCCCTCTTCCTCTCCCGGGACACCCGAGAAGTCGATGCGCGGGTCGCCGATAAGCTCGCCTTTCGAGGTCATGGCAAGCGATACCATCACGGCGCCGGCAAAGGCGAGCCGGCGGCGGGCGCGAATGGACTCCGCGTCGGCGTCTATCAGGAGCTTGCCGTCCTTGTGCAGACGGCCCGCCGGTGCCTCGTCGATAACGGAGGCTTCTCCCGGAGCGAAGCGGATCAATGTGCCGTTGCGGGCCAGCAGGACCTGCCTGACGCCGAAGCCGCGCGCGAGGGCGGCATGCGCCGCCAAGTGCCTGGCCTCCCCGTGCATGGGTACGGCCATGCGGGGCCGAACCCACTTGTACATCTGCTCCAGTTCCCCTCTGCGGGGGTGGCCGGAGACATGAACCAGGCCGTCCTCGTCCGTAATGACTTCCACGCCCATATCCACCAGTCCGTTCTGGACACGGGCGACCGCCTTCTCGTTGCCGGGGATGGTGCGGGAGGAGAAGATCACGCGGTCGCCGGCGGCGAAGGTCACGCGCGGATGGGAATCCGAGGCGATGCGCGCCAGCGCGCCGCGCGGCTCGCCCTGGGAGCCGGTGCACAGGCAAAGGACCTTGTCGCGCGGCAGATAACCATAGTCGTCCTCGCTCAGCAGCTCGATGCCGGGATCGAGCATGCCCATTTCCCGGGCGACGTTCAGGGTACGGTGCATGGCCATGCCGACGACGACCACATGACGGCCGGCCGCGTGAGCGCCCCTGATAACGGAGATCAGGCGAGCGACATTCGAAGCGAATGTGGTGACGGCGACACGTTCGGGGCTTTCGGAGATGATGGTTGCCAGAGCATCGGCGACCTGGGTCTCGGAAGCGGACATGCCTTCGCGCATGGCGTTGGTGGAGTCACAGACCATTGCAAGCACGCCCTCGTCGCCGATCTCGGTTATGCGCTTGCCATCTGTAGGCGGTCCTGTGACGGGGTCGGGATCAAGCTTCCAGTCTCCGGTGTGAAACACGGTGCCGGCCGGCGTGCGCAGAACCACGGCGTTCGGCTCGGGAATGGAATGCGCCATGTCCACCAGTTCGACATCGAAGGGACCGATATCGAGGCGCGACTTCCGGGGGATCACGTTGACCGGTATGTCGTTGTCCCTGCCGTTGCTTGCGAGTTTGGCCTTCAGGAGGCCCGCCGTGAACGGGGTCGCGTAGAGGGGCGCCTTCAGCCGCGGCCACAGATCTATGACCGCCCCGAAGTGATCTTCGTGGGCGTGGGTGAGCAGTATGCCGGCCAGCGCCTTGCGCTCGGATTCTATGAAGCGGATATCGGGAAAGATCAGGTCGATGCCAGGCTCATATTCGCCACCGAAGGCAACGCCAAGGTCGAGCATGATCCATTGGTAGCGTCCGGGAGGCCCGTATCCATACAGATACAGGTTCATGCCGATTTCCCCGACGCCGCCGAGCGGCAGGAAAACCAGCTCGTTTCCTCCCCGTCCCCCTTTTCCCTTCATTTCAACACTTTATGTGGTTCGTGAGATTCTTAAAGTACAAACACATCGCCGACGAGAAACCTTTGCGGGGCAGGTCCGCCCGTATCGAGAAGCAGGGCGCCGTCGCTGTCCAGGCCAGCATATGCGCCTTCAGCGGCCTCCCCCCCGCAATTGATCCGCAGCCGTTGCCCGATATCGGGCCCGCGGGCCATCCACTCTGTCCGGACCCGGGACCAGCCAAGACCGTCCAGCCAGACGGCAAGCCAATGACCGGTCGACCGGGCGAGCGCGTGGAAAGCCTCGCGGACCTCGATGAGTTCGCCGGCCATGGCCAGTTGCGTGGCCGGCCGTGCGGTATCCTGCGGGGCATGGGCAAGATTGAGACCGGTGCCGATGACGACAGCATGGCCCATCTCCGCCGATCCGGCGCTTTCGAGGAGAATGCCCGCGACCTTGGCTCCGTCCAGCAGCAGATCGTTGGGCCATTTGAGTTTCAGGCCCCTGTCCGATCCACGCAGACTGCTGGCCGCATCGCAGGCAGCCAGCGCCGCCACGAAAGCGAGCTGCTGGGCGGTGGCGAGATCGCAGGCCGGCCGCAGGAGCAGGCTGGCGAACAGGTTGCCGCTGGAGGATTGCCAGTCCCTGCCCTGGCGGCCGCGGCCGGCGGTCTGGACATCGGCTTGAATCCAAAGGCCGCCGGCTTCTCCGGACGCGGCGCGGCGCAGCGCTTCCGCGTTGGTGGAGTCGAGGGTGGGGAATGCGAGCGCCCTGTATCCCTCCGGCAGCGTCACCGGCGGCCGCATGGTCACATCAGTGTCTTGGCTGCGGCCTGGGCGGCATCGACGAGAGGCTTGGGATAAACAAAGTAGAACAGCACGAAGAGGCCGGAAACGGTCAGGACGGCGGTCAGGGGCGCGGGCATCGCCTCGAAGCCATCCTCGGGCTGGTCGAAATACATGATCTTGACGATGCGCAGGTAGTAATAGGCCCCGACCACGCTGGCGAGGACGCCGATCACGGCGAGCGGGTAGAGGCCGGCGTGGATGGCGGCCAGGAAAACGAAGAACTTGGCGAAGAAACCCGCGAGCGGGGGAATGCCAGCCAGGGAAAACATCAGCATGGCCAGCATGAACGCCATGTAGGGGCTGGTGCGGGACAGGCCGGCAAGCTGGTCGATATCCTCCACCATCTCCTCGTTGCGGCGCATGGCGAGAATGAAAGCGAAGACCCCGAGAGTCATGGCAAGGTAGATGGCCATGTAGACGATGACGCCCTGGACGCCTTCCGGGCTTCCAGCAGCCAGGCCGACGAGCGCGAAACCCATGTGGCCGATGGAACTGTAGGCCATAAGCCGTTTGATGTTGGTCTGGCCGATGGCGGCGAAGGAACCGAGCAGCATCGAGGCAATGGACAGGAAGACGACGATCTGCTGCCAGTCATGGGAGATGGCCGGGAATGGCGACATCATGGCCCGGACGAAAAGCGCCATGGCGGCAACTTTCGGCGCGGCGGCGAAGAACGCCGTGACAGGTGTCGGGGCCCCTTCATAGACGTCGGGTGTCCACATATGGAAGGGAACCGCGGAGATCTTGAACGCCAGGCCCGCCATGAAAAAGACGAGGCCGAAGATGAGACCAAGGCTCGAGCCGCCGTCCTTCAGGGCGAAGGCGATGCCGGAGAATGTCGTCGTGCCGGT
>JBFWSL010000127.1:0-10556 GCA_050248375.1 Hyphomicrobiales bacterium
CTACGCGGGCGGCGCGGCGCTGGCGCAGGAGCTGGCGAAGGAGAACCACCGCATCTTCGTGGACGCCAAACTGCTCGACATCCCCAATACCGTCGAGCGCGCCACGGCAAACATCTCCCATATCGGCGCCAGCTTCCTCACGGTGCATGGCACCGACACGAAGACGCTGGAGGCCGCCGTCAGGGGGCGCCGCGGGACCGGCATGAAGCTGCTCGCCATAACGGTGCTCACCAGCCTGGAGGCGGCTGACCTGGTCGAGCAGGGCATCGCCATGCCGCCGGCGGAACTGGTGCTGCGGCGGGCGCGGCTGGCGCGGGAGGCGGGCTTCGATGGCGTCGTCGCCTCGGGACGGGAGGCGGGCCGGCTGCGCGCGACGCTGGGACCGGATTTCCTCATCGTCACGCCGGGCATCCGTCCCGAAGGGACCGCCTCGGGCGACCAGGCCCGCGTCACGACCCCCCTGGCCGCCATAGGCGCGGGCGCGGACTATCTTGTGGTGGGGCGTCCGATCACGGGCGCCAGCGACCCGCGCGCGGCGGCGGAAGCCATCGTCAAGGAAATCGGGGCCGCGCTTGGCTGAACGCGCGCCTGCCCCGTCCCCGGACCAGACCGGCGCTTTCTGGGCCCTGGTGCTGCTGTGGGTCACCGGCGCCAGCCTCAGGGCCACGATCCTGGCGACGCCGCCCGTTATTCCCCTCATCCATGACGACCTGCAGTTGAGCCAGAAGGCCATCGGCGCGCTCAACGGCCTGCCGGTGCTCATGTTCGCCTTCGGCGCGCTGTTCGGTTCGCTGCTGCTGGCGCGCATCGGCGTCATACGGGCCCTGGTGGTCGGCCTGCTGCTGACAGGCGGCGCGGGCGCGCTGCGCGGGCTCGGCCCCGATGTCTTCATGCTGTTCTCGATGACCATCCTGATGGGGCTCGGCATCGCCATCATGCAGCCGGCCATGCCGACGCTGGTCGGACGCTGGACGCCGGAGCACACCGGACGCGCCACGGCGGTCTATGTGAACGGGCTGCTGGTCGGCGAAATCATCGCCGCCGCCCTCACCCTTCCGTTCGCGCTGCCGCTCACCGGGGGGTGGGGCGGCGCGCTCGCCTTCTGGTCCCTGATTCCGGCGCTGAATGTCGCGCTGCTGCTCTACGCGCTGCACCGCGGCCATGTCCGGCGGCCGGGTCTGCGCGGCACCGTGGCGCCCGCGCGCTGGTGGCCGGACTGGCGCAACGGCGCCATGCTCCGCTGCGGGCTGGTGCTCGGCTGCGCCTCGTCCATGTATTTCGCCACCAACGGCTTCCTGCCGGATTTCCTGCATGAGAGCGGCCGCAATGCCCTGATCGGCCCGGCGCTGTCGGCGCTGAACGCGGGGCAGTTGCCCGCGTCCTTCCTGCTGCTCGTCATCGCCGACCGGGCGGTGGGAAGGGCATGGCCGCTGGTGGGCACAGGTCTGCTCTGCGCGGCCGCGCTGGCCGGTCTCGTGGCAGCGGAGAGCGACTGGCTCGTCATCCTTTGCTCGGCCATCGTCGGCTTCTGCGCGGCGGCGAACCTGATCCTGGTGCTGGCGCTGCCGCCGCTGCTGGCGCCGCAGGACGACGTGCACCGCTTCTCCGCGGGCGTGTTCCTGACGGGCTATTTCATCTCGTTCGTCACGCCGGTGATCAGCGGGGCGCTATGGGACGCGACCCACGTTTCCGCCTCGGCCTTCCTTCCCATCGGCCTGGCTGCCATAGTGCTGGCCGCAATGGCGACGCGGCTGGCGACGCACGAGAAGGGGCGATCGCGCGGCGGCTGAGGGGAACAGGCCGATGCCCAAGGGCTACTGGATCGCTCATGTGAGCGTGACCGACGAGAAGAACTATCCGGAGTATATCGCCGCCACAAACGCGGCGCTGGCGAAATACGGGGCGAGGTTCCTGGTGCGCGGCGGCAGGCATGAGGCGCCGGAAGGTCCTGCCCGGCCGCGCCATGTGGTGATCGAGTTCGACAGCTTCGAAACGGCCAGGGCCTGCTACCTGTCGCCGGAATACCAGGCGGCGGTGAAGCTGCGCCACGCCCATACGGAGTCCGATTTCGTGCTCGTGGAAGGCACGGGCTGAAGCGGGCTCGCATACCACAAGCCCCATCGCAGAAGGAGGGAATGCTGATGCCGAAAGGCTACTGGATCGCCCATGTCACCGTCACCGACCCGGGCGTCTATCCCGATTACGTCGCCACGGCGAAGCCCGCCTTCGAGGCGCATGGCGCCAAGTTCCTGGCGCGCGGCGGGGCATATGAATGCATGGAGGGCAAGTCGGGCGAGCGCCATGTGGTGATCGAGTTCGAGAGCCTGGAGACGGCGCTGGCCTGCTACCACTCCGAGCAGTACCAGAAGGCGAAAGCGATCCGCGAGACCGCCGGCACCGGCACCATAACCATCGTGGAGGGGATGTAACGACCCCCACCCGCCCCCGGGGGAGCGCGGTTACACCTCCGGCATGTCCACGCCCTCGATGGCGCAGGCGGCCTGCAGCGTGTTGCGCAGCAGGCAGGCGATGGTCATGGGGCCGACGCCGCCGGGAACCGGCGTGATGGCGCCGGCCAGCATGGCGGCCTCGTCGAAGGCCACATCGCCGACCAGCCTCGACTTGCCGTCCTCGCCCTTGACCCTGTTGATGCCCACGTCGATGACGGCGGCGCCCTTCTTGATCCAGGAGCCCCGGATCATCTCGGGCTTGCCGACGGCGGCAACCAGAAGATCGGCGCGGCCCACCACGTCGGGCAGATCGCGGGTGCGCGAATGGGCGATGGTGACGGTGCAGTCCTCCGCCAGCAGCAATTGCGCCACCGGCTTGCCGACGATGTTGGACCGTCCGACCACCACCGCCTCCATGCCCGCCAGGTTCCGGACCGCCTGCCGGGCCAGCAGTATGCAACCCAGCGGCGTACAGGGCACGAGACCGGGCTGGCCGGTCATCAGCCTGCCCGCATTGACCGGGTGAAAGCCGTCCACGTCCTTGGCGGGATCGATGGCCGACAGGACCGCCTGCCCGTCGATCTGCGGCGGCAGGGGGAGCTGCACGAGGATGCCGTGCACCTGCGGATCCGCATTGAGTTTCGCGACCAGCGCCAGCAGGTCCTTCTGGCTGGTGCCCGCCTCGAGCCTGTGATCGAAGGAGGCCATCCCCGCCTCAACGGTCTGGCGGGCCTTGTTGCGCACATAGACGCTGCTGGCGGGGTCCTCGCCCACCAGCACCACGGCGAGGCCGGGCTTGATCCCGCCCGCGGCGAGCTTGGCCACCGCGAGCGCGATGCGCGAGCGCAGGTCGGAAGCCATCTCCTTGCCGTCGATGATGCGCGCCCCTGCCATGTCAGCGTGTCTCCTCGGTTATCCCCCGCAGCCGTTCGGCGAGCGTGGCTTCCAGCGCCGCCGCGTCCCCGGCGATCTCGAAGGTCTTCAGTCGCGAGCTTCCGCCCGACCGGAGCGAAACCCTGGAGGGAGGAAGGCCGAGCCATCGGGCGAGCAGCTTGCAGGCGGCGGCGTTGGCCTTGCCCTTGTCCGGTTTCGCGCGCACGCGGGCGCGAATGACGCTGCCACCCTGGGCGGGTTCCACACCCTCGACGGCGTCGCGGGAGGAACCGGGCGTCAGGCGCAGCATGACGAGGAGGCCCGCGCCGCCATGCCGCCAGGGCCTGGACGCCTCGGCCATGGCGCGGTTCAGATCACCGCCGGCGCGATCATGCCGATGAGGACCACATCGCGGAGAAAGATCAGGCCGAGGATCAGCACCACCGGGGAGAGGTCGAGGCCGCCCAGGTTGGGCAGGAAGGCACGGATGGGCCTGAGCGCGGGCTCGGTCAGCCGGTACAACATGTCGGCCAGGGTGTAGACGAAGCGGTTCTGGGTGTTGACGACGCCGAAGGCGATCAGCCAGCTCAGTACGGCGCTGGCGATGAGGACCCAGATATAGAGGCTGATCACCATGGCGATGAATTGGATGAGCGCGAGCATGCGGCGTTCCCCGGCTTATTGTGACGTGGGCATGATGTAACCGTCCGCGCCGCGCCGGGCAAGACCGGGCTCGTCCGGGCATTGCTTGACAGTGCGAAGCGCCGCACCATAAAAGACGGGCGCGCCGCACCCCGGCGTTCCGCATTTCAGGGGCCGTAGCTCAGTTGGGAGAGCGCGACGTTCGCAACGTCGAGGTCAGGGGTTCGATCCCCCTCGGCTCCACCACCCTTCGCGCTTACGCGCTTCGGGTGGCTTGCGCCAGCAAATTGCCCGAAAGCGTTAGCCCGAAGGAGTGTCCTCCGAAGCTCGCAGAGCGAAGGAGGGCCGCTTTCCGCACGACATTCGCCAGATAAACATGTGTCCGGTCGCCAAAGGCAGGGGGGCGGAGGAAGGTCTCCGGAAGGGGGCACTTGGAACAGAACGCGCCTTCCTCCGCCTTGAAGGTCGCCGGGAACGCAACACCACTGGACCGGCGCATGCCTGACCTAGCAACAGGCTTGCCAAGTGCAGCCAGGGGCATTGGCACCAGATATAGCTATCGCTTCTCTTGCTATCGCAATATATTGCGTCGTCCGGCTGCACCGCTCGCGAAGGGCAGGCAAAAAACGCCGGGCGGGCGGGAAATATCTGCCGGGAAAGAAAGGCCCAGGCGCAGTCCAGCCTCCTGTCGAGTACGGGCCCTAGCCGCCGGCATTGGCGCCGAGGCGCACCCAGCGGGACAGGAAGCCGTCAAGCCAGCGGCGCTGGCCCGGGCCGTGCTCCAGGTGGCCGGCGAGGTGCAGCGGGCGGGGCCGCGCGCCCGGCAGCACCATGCGGTGGGCCGCCCGGGTGGTCCAGCGGCAGACCAGCCGCTGGGTGATCTCGGGATGGAACTGCACCGCGAAGGCGGCCGGCCCGTAGCGGAAGGCCTGGTTGGGAAAGCGTTCGCCCTCGGCGAGCAGCACCGCGCCGGAGGGCAGATCGAAGCCTTCCCGGTGCCACTGGTAGAACTGACCGGGCCAGTCGGCCATGGCGCGTCCCTCGGCGGTGGGGCGCACAGGGTAGAAGCCGATCTCGGCATAGCCATCGGGATCGAAGCCGACGCGCGCGCCGAGCTGGTTGGCCAGCATCTGCGCTCCGAGGCAAATGCCCAGAAACGGCTTGGCTTCCTTCAGGGGCACGTCGAGCCAGGCGGTCTCGGTGCGGATATAGTCGTCGGGGTCGTTGGCGCTCTGGGGACCGCCGAAGATCACCGCGCCCACATGGCCCGAAAGGCTCTCGGGCAAGGGATCGCCATAGCGCGGGCGGCGCAGGTCGATGGGGTAGCCATGGGCCGCGAACCAGTTGGCGACGTGGCCGGGGCAGGAATGCTCCTGATGGACAATGAGCAGAACCGGCTGCTTGCGCTCCTCACCGCCGCTCGCGGACGGCGGGAAACCGGCCGGGCGGCCCCACAGGCCCGAGCGCGGATCGGCGGCGGCGGCGCGGCGGCGGTCAAGCATGTGCCGCCTCCCCGCGAGCCAGAACGCCCGGAAGCCGGTAATTCGCTTTCAGTCGATTCATCTCGGCATCGTCCACGGGGACACAAATATGTCCTTCTGCCCTTCAAGAAAAGGCCTAGCCCATTCCAGAATGCAATGTGAAGCGCAACTGTCGCGCAGGCTGTCTCAATCGGCGGCATCCTCGGGGGGACGGAAGCGTTCCTCCACGCTCTTGCGCAGAGCGATGCGGTCGGTGGAGGTGACGCCGAGCAGTTCGGCCGTCCGCCAGACGAGATTGGCCTCGAACTCGTGGATGACCCCGTCGGCCATGACCACTTCCCACAGCATCTCCACGATCTTGAGCCGTCCCGGCCGGTCGAGATGGGCGGTCAGCACGCTGGTGAACCCGTACAGATCGACCGCGTCCTGCTCCCGCCTCTCCGCCTCGTCCATGAGCGAGGCCGCTTCGCTGCGGTCCAGCCCGAAGCGCTGCTCCAGCAGCGACCGCACGCGCTTGAGCTCGGTCCTGTGGACCTCGCCGTCGATGTTGGCGGTATGCAGCAGCAGGGCAGCGGCCGCGACGCGCATCTGCTCGTCGTCCAGGCTGGCCTGTCCATGGGCAGTGCCGGACACCCCGTCGACGAGTTCCTTGAGCTTTTTCCATAGCGCCATGAGCTGATTTCCATTTCCGGCAACTGGCAGGAAGACCTAGGATAAGCGCTCCCGGGCGCCTGCGCGACCCCCATCCACAGGACTCCTTGCATACGGCGACGGTCCCTGAATGTTCCCGAAGCTTTCCCTTTCATTCCCTACCCGATGCGCCCCGATGCTGATCGCCGGGCTGCTGGCGGCAGCCCTGCCGGACGCCGGCATGGCGGATCCGGCGGAGCTTGTCGCCACCCTGCGCGCCCGGAATGCGGAAGTCCTCAAGCTGGACGACTGGGTACCGGGCGAGCCCTCGACGGCGGTGCTGAACCCAGGGAGCGAAGGCATCGAGAAGACCGGCCCGTGGCGCATGGGCGTTGGACCGATGACTGTCGAGATCGCCATGCGAAAGCGCAAGGACGGCAAGGAGACCGCGCAGACGCCGGTGCTGACCCTGACGGTGGCGGGGAAGGTGGCGGGACGGATCACCGGCGAGGAAACCTATTACGACTTCCCGGCCTTCGCGGCGCAGATCGTGGAGATGGATCCGTCGAACCCGTATCCGGAAGTGCTGTTCTCCAGCTACACCGGCGGCGCCCATTGCTGCTCGGTGACCTCGATCCTGACCAGCACGCAGGACGGGCGCGGCTGGCGCGTGGTGGAAGCGGGCACCTTCGACGGCAGCCCGATCCGGGCGGAGGACGCCGACCATGACGGGCGCTTCGAGATCGCCGAGTGGGACAACCGCTTCCTCTACGCCTTCGGGTGCTATGCCTGCTCCAACGCGCCGCTGAAAATCGAGCGGCTCGCGGACACGCGGATGGTGGACGTGTCGCGCGATCCCGCCTTCCGGGAGCGGCAGCGCCAGCACCTGAAATCCATGGTGCAGCGCGCCACCGCCGACATGGACGTGAACAGCTATCTCGGCGGCTATGTGGCCCAGAAGATACTGCTCGGGGAGGGCGAGGAAGCCATCGCGCTGATGCGCGAACACCATGACAGCTCGGGCGGGTTCGATTACGAGAGTTGCACCGTGTCGCTCGACAGGGACGGCAACTGCAAGGGGGAGATGCAGAAGCTGGATTTCCCGGAGGCGCTGATGCGCTTCCTGAAGGAGAACGGCTACAACTGAAGGCCGGGGCGCGATGCAGACGCTTGCGATCCCGGCCGATACCAGGGAGGCGCCCGTGGGCGATCAGACTTTCTTCAATCTGGATGACATGAGCCAGGGACTGAAGCGAGTGCTCAGCGACGGCATCGAGACCCGCATCTTCCCGGGCGAGCAGGCGATGATTTCCGTCGTGCGGATCGCGCCGGGCGCGCAAGGCAGGGTGCACAGCCACCCGGAAGAGCAGTGGGGCGTGGTGCTCGAAGGCGGCGGCACCCGCGTTCAGGACGGCGAGAACTTCACCGTGAAGAAGGGCGACTTCTGGCGTACGCCCGGGAACGTGCCGCACACCTTCAAGGGCGGCCCGGATGGCGCGGTGATCCTGGATGTCTTCGCCCCGCCCCGCGACGAGTACCGCAAAGCCGGCAGCGGGTTCGGCAACGGCTAGGGTCCGTCCGCGGGAAGGGGCCGGATCCTAGCGCATCATCCGGCCAGGTGGAATCGCTTGGCCGGTAAGATGATGCGCCAGGTCAATAGCTCGAGCATGATCTTATCGGAAAAGCGGTATCCACTTTTCCGGATCATGCTCTAGGCGCGCAGGCGGCGGACGTTGTCCGGCAGGCTGTTGTCCTTCGGCTTCTGCTCCTCGGCCGCCACCATGAAGGACTTCTCCACTTCCGCGGCGGAGACGGCGGGGCTGAAGTAATAGCCCTGGATTTCGTTGCAGCCGAAAGCGCGCAGGGCCTCGAGCTGCATCTCGGTCTCCACGCCCTCGGCCGTGGTCGGAATGCCGAGCTGGCGGGTGAGCCCGAGCAGCGCGCGCACGATGGTGACGGCATCGCCTCCCAGTCCGAGCGATTCCACGAAAGACCGGTCGATCTTGATCTTGTCGAAGGGGAAGCCGCGCAGGTAGCTCAGCGACGAATAGCCGGTGCCGAAGTCGTCCATGACAATGCGCACGCCGAGCTGCTGCAACTGGTGCAGGGCCTCCAGCGTCTGCTCGTTGTCGTAGAGAAGCGCCGTCTCGGTGATCTCGAGCTCGAGCCGCTGCGGCGCGAGGCCGGTCTCGTCCAGGGTCTCGGTGACGAGCTGGACGATATTGCCGATGCGGAACTGCACCGAGGACAGGTTGACCGACATACGATAGCGGCCCGGCCATTTCGCCGCCTGGCGGCATGCCTGGCGCAGCACCCACTCGCCGATGGGGATGATCTGGCCGGTTTCCTCCACCACGGGAATAAACAGATCCGGCGGCACGCGTCCGCGCTCGGGATGATGCCAGCGCAGCAACGCCTCGAAGCCGACGATTTCGCGGCTGTTGAGGTCCACGATCGGCTGGTAATGCAGGGCGAACTGGTCGCGCGCGAGCGCATTGCCGAGGTCCAGTTCGAGCGCGCGACGGGCTTTCTGCTGGGCATCCATGTCCGGCTCGAAGAAGCGGAAGATGCCGCGGCCGTCGCTCTTGGCCCGGTAGAGGGCGATATCGGCGTTACGCAGGAGCTGGTCGGCGTCGGAGCCGTCCTTGGGCGCAACCGTGATACCGATGCTGCAGGCGATGCGAAGCTGACGGTTGTCGAGATCGAAAGGTTCGTTCAGCGTGCGGCAGACCCGCTTGGCCAGTTCGGCCGCCTCCGCGGGAAAGTCGGTGCCGTGCATGACGATGGCGAATTCGTCGCCGCCGAGCCGCGCGACCGTGTCGGTCTCGCGCAAGGCGCTGCCGATCCGCTGCGCCACCTGGACAAGCAGATCATCGCCGACGGGATGTCCGAGCGTGTCGTTGATGCTCTTGAAGCGGTCGAGGTCGAGGCAGAGCACGGCGAACTGCCCGCCGCGGCGGACCCGCGCCGCGGCCTCGTCGATGCGCTGGAGCAGAAGCGTCCGGTTGGGCAGGTTGGTGAGAGCGTCGTGATGGGCGAGATGGGCTACCTTGGCCTCGATGCGCCGCTGCTCGGTGATATCCTCATGGGTCGCCACCCAGCCGCCGTCGGGCAGCGGCTGGTGACGGATGACGATGTAACGGCCGTCGCGCATCTCCTGGATGGTGGTGGTCGGCTTGCCGGAGGTAACAGCGGCCATGCGCTCGCGGATATAGCCCTCGGGATCGGGACCGGAATAGGCGCCATAGGCGATACGGGCGCGCAGAACGGATTCGAAGGAGACGCCAGAGCGGGTTTCCTCGCGGCTAAGGCCGTACATGTCTATCCAGCGCTCGTTGCACACCGCCAGCCGGCGGTCCGCGTCGAACATGCACAGGCCCTGGGACATGTTGGAGACAGCCGAGCTGAAGAGCAGGTTCTGGTTGCGCAGCTTGTGGCGCTGGCGGTCGAGGTCGCCAACGGCGCGGTTGAGCATGCGCAGCGGCAACAGGCAGGCCGCGCCGAAGACAAGCAGGCCGAGCAAGGCGCCGACCGCGGCGACGAGACCGGTCTGGCTCAGCAGCGGCGACAGGCTGGCGGAGACCTGGATGGAGCCGATGGTCTTGTCGCCGATCACGATAGGGGCCGTGCTGGCGACAGTGGGGCCGGTGTTCTCGACGCCGTATTCGAGCACCACCTTGCCGTCGGCGGAGCGAATGCGCTGGCGCAGGGTCTCGTCCCAGGTCACGGCGAGCGCGGCTGCGGCGGACAAGGCCTCGCCGGTCTCGGCGAAGGAGCTGACGCGCTCGGTGACATTTCGCGACAGGCCGTCGGCAAGCATCTGCGCCTTTACATCTATGGAGGTCACAAGGGCCTGGTAGCCGAGGACGGCGAAGACAGCCGGGCCGGAGAGCGCGGTAAGCAGGGCCGCGGCGAGACTGACCTTGCGGATGGGATCGCCCAGCTCATCGGAGATGCGGCCGCTCGACAGGCGGCGGCGCAGCCTGCGCAGGGCTTCGCCATCCTTGCGGAACAGGGCGGTGGCGGCGCGGTGGCCGACAAGGAAGGCGAGGCGGACCTGCTGGCCCATGCGGCGCCACGGCAGCCCGCTGACGGCGTCCGAGGCGGACCTTGCCGCGCGCATCAGGCCACGGACCAGCCGTTGCAATTTTCTGCCCATGCCAACTCTCCGCAGAGGTCTCGGGATAGGGCAGGATCGGACAAACAGAATGAATTGAGCTTAATTCTAAAGCATCTGGCCGATTATTTCGGCGTCTATCGTTAAGGATTTGCTGCGCGGAGCCGGAGCTACCTGCCGCCGGTCATCAGCCAGAACAGTCCCGCGAGCACCGGTATGGTCATGGCGGCGAATGACCCGTTCCAGCGCCAGGTGAGCGTGGTGGAGGGGATGCCCGTGGCCTGCGCGGTGAGCAGCACCACCGAGGCGAAGGGCGTGGCGCTCATGGAGACCGCCCAGCCGCAGCCCAGCGAAAGCGCCACG
>JBFWSL010000128.1:0-10489 GCA_050248375.1 Hyphomicrobiales bacterium
GCCCAGCACCGCGAACTGCTCGACCGGGTGCTCGAGCCGCTCGGTCTTGCGCCCAATTACGACCTCGACCTGATGCGGGCTTCTCCCACCCTCACCGATATCACCGGCGATGTGCTGCGCCGCGTGTGCGAGATTCTCGACGAGGTGAAGCCTGACCGCGTCCTGGTGCAGGGCGACACCACCACCACCATGGCGACCGCGCTCGCCGCCTATTACAGGCGCATACCCGTCGGCCACGTGGAAGCCGGCCTGCGCAGCGGCGACAACTATTCGCCCTGGCCCGAGGAGATCAACCGCAAGATCGTCGGCGCCATCGCCGACATGCATTTCGCCCCCACCGAGCAGGCGCGCCAGAACCTGCTGCGGGAGAACATTCCCGACAGCCAGATCCACGTCACCGGCAACACGGTGATCGACGCCCTGTTCGAGATACGCGCCCGCATGAATGGCCACGGCGCCGAGGACCCCAACGTGCGCAAGGTCATCGACGCCGTCGCCGGCGGCAACAAGCGGTTGATCCTCGTCACCAGCCACCGCCGGGAAAACTGGGGCAAGGGCATCGAGCAGATCTGTCACGCGCTTAAGCAGCTCGCAGCGCGCGGCGACGTACATATCGCCTTTCCGGTCCACCCCAATCCCAACGTCCGCAAGACCGTCTTCGACATCCTGGACGGCCAGCCGGGGATTTCGCTGGTTGAGCCGCTGGATTACCTGCCGTTCGTCGAGCTGATGAACCGCGCGCATCTGATCATGACGGATTCCGGCGGCGTACAGGAAGAAGCGCCCGCTCTGGGCAAGCCCGTTCTCGTGCTGCGCGACACCACCGAACGTCCCGAGGGGATTGCCTCGGGCAACGCCATTCTCGTCGGCGTTTCCGCCGGCAGGATCGTCCACGAGGCCACCCGTCTGCTGGACGACGAGACCGCCTACAAGTCGATGAGCCAGTCCCGCAATCCTTATGGCGACGGACTGGCCGCCAGGAGAATCGCCGAGCATGTCAAGACCGCGCACATTTGAGTCCGTCTGCGTCATCGGGCTTGGATATATCGGCCTGCCGACCGCCGCGCTGATCGCCAGCCGCAGCGTGCGCGTGCGAGGCGTGGACATCAATCCCCGCGTCGTGGAGACCATTTCCCGGGGCCGTATCCACATCGCCGAGCCGGACCTCGATGGCCTTGTGCAGAAGGTGGTCACCAGCGGCGCGCTCGCCGCCTCGACCACGATGGAGCCGTCCGACGCCTTCATCATCGCCGTACCGACCCCCATCCGCGACGACCTGACGCCGGACGTCAGCCATGTCGAGCAGGCGGCCACGGCGCTCGCGCCCTGTCTGCGCAAGGGTAACCTCGTCATCGTGGAGTCCACCGTACCCGTCGGCACCACCGAGAACATCGCCGCCCTGCTGGCGAAGCTCCGCCCGGACCTCGCCTTTCCCGCTCCCGGCGTGAAGAAGCCCGACATTCACATGGCCTACTGCCCGGAGCGCGTGCTTCCCGGACGCGTGCTCACCGAGCTCATTCACAACGACCGCTGCATCGGCGGCCTGACGCCCGGATGCTCGAAACGGGCCTGCGAGCTCTACCGTATCTTCCTGGAGGGCGAGTGCTTCGAGACCAACGCGCGCACCGCCGAGCTGGTCAAGCTGACCGAGAACGCCTTCCGCGACGTGAACATCGCCTTCGCCAACGAGCTTTCCCTGATCGCCGACAGGCTCGGCATCGATGTCTGGGAGCTGATAGCGCTCGCCAACCGTCACCCGCGCGTCAGCATCCTGCAGCCGGGACCGGGCGTCGGCGGCCACTGCATCGCCATCGACCCCTGGTTCATCGTGCATTCCGCGCCGCAGGAGGCGCGCATGATCCGCACCGCGCGCGAGATCAACGAGTCCAAGCCGGACTTCGTGCTGCGCAAGGTACAGGAAGCCGCGAACGGCAACAGGCAGCCGCGCATCGCCTGCCTGGGCCTCGCTTTCAAGCCCAACGTGGACGACATGCGCAACAGCCCCGCGCTCTCCATTGTCGAGCGGCTGGCGGAGACGCATGGCGACCGCGTCATCGCCGTGGAGCCCTACATCGAAACGCTTCCGGAGAATCTGAAGGGACGCGGCGCCAGGCTCATGGATGCCCTGTCGGCTATCGACCAGTCCGACATCGTTCTTCTTCTCGTCGATCACCGGCAGTTCCGCATGATCGACATCAACCGCATCGAGGGCAAGACGATCATCGACACCAAGGGCCTGTGGCGGCACTGACGTCTCCGGCCATGAGAAACGACCCGAATATGGCGAATATCGACATTCATACAGGCTCCCGGCCCATCGGCGGATCGGGATTGCCGCGTACCGGCCCCTCGCGCCGCCGTAGCGAACCGCGCGCCATGCCGCGTTCGCTGATCGTCGACTTCATGGTCGCATCCGACGCGGTCATCGTGCTCGCCACCGCGCTGGCGACCAAATGGGCCTACCTCGACGTCTATCTCGGCGGCGACAAGCCGACCGCCGGCTACGCCGGCCTCGGCGTCGTCCTCGCCGCCATCGCCGCCGTGGCCTTCCGGCAGTTCGGCCTGCAGAACCAGGACGGCCTGCTGCAGCCCTCCATCCGGATCGGCCGCATATTCGGCGCACTGGGCACGTCCTTCCTGATCCTGCTCGCCATCCTCTACCTGCTGAAGACCGCGGAAGCCTATTCCCGCGGCTGGATGCTGCTGTGGTTCGTATCCAGCTTCCTGCTTGTCGTAGCCGTGCGCAGCGCGGTGAAGCTCTATGTGCGCGGTCTGGCCGCGCGCGGACGCCTCAGCCAGCGCGTGGCCATCTACGGCGCCGGACCGCTTGGCTGGAAAATCCGCAATCAACTGCGCGAGAACGCCGACACCTACCAGGTGGCCGGCATGTTCGATGCCGAACTCTATAACGCCAGCGCCGACGCTCTTCCCATCGACGGCGGCCTCGACGACCTCGTGGCGAAAGCCAAGGATAACGGCATCGACCAGGTCATCCTGGCCCTGCCGATGGCCGCCCATGAACGCATCCGCAGCACCGTGGCGCGGCTCTCCTCCCTGCCCATCGAGGTACAGCTCTGCTCGGAGGAGCAGCGCCTGCCCTGCAAGGTGTATGGCAGCTCGCGCCTCGGACCGCTGCAGCTTCTGCAGGTGCAGCGCCGTCCGCTTTCCGAGCGCGGCCTGCGCGTCAAGGCCACCTTCGATATCGTCCTGGCAGCCATGGCGCTGGTCCTGCTGGCGCCAGTGTTCCCGCTGATCGCGCTCGCCATCAGGCTGGACAGCCCCGGTCCCGTCTTCTTCCGCCAGCGCCGCCACGGTTTCAATCACCGCGTCATCCATGTGCTGAAGTTCCGCACCATGACCGCGCTCGAGGACGGTCCCGTGGTGAAGCAGGCCGTCGAAGCCGGCGACGCGCGCGTCACCCGGGTCGGCCGCATCCTGCGCCGCACATGCCTCGACGAGATCCCCCAGCTCGTCAACGTGCTGAAGGGCGACATGTCTCTGGTCGGGCCCCGCCCCCACGCGCTCGCCCACAACGAGTATTACGGCCGGCTCGTGGAGAGCTACGCCAACCGCCACCGCGTCAAGCCGGGCATCACCGGCTGGGCCCAGGTGAACGGCTTCCGCGGCGAGACCGCCGACTGCGGCCTGATGCGCAAGCGCGTCGAGTACGACCTCTACTACATCGACAACTGGTCGCTCTGGCTCGACATCGAGGTGCTGGTGCGCACGATGCTTATGGTGCTCACGGGCCAGATCCTGGCGTCCGCCGCCGGCCGCAGGACCAGCATCGATCCGGAGCCCTCGGGCCTCCGCAAGGGATTGTGAGGCGACGCGATGCTGAAGCGTCTCGCCAGCACCACGCGGACCCGGCCGCTCTGCGTCGATCTCGACGGCACCCTGCTGCGCGGCGACCTGCTGGTCGAGAGCGCGCTCGCGCTGCTGAAGCTCAACCCGCTCTACCTGTTCCTGCTTCCCCTCTGGCTTCTGCGCGGCAAGGCCCGCATGAAGGCCGAGATCGCGGCCCGCGTTACCCTCGATCCGCGCCTGCTGGCCTACAACGCGCCCTTTGTCGCCTGGCTGCGGCGCCAGAAGGCGCGCGGACGCGAGATCGTGCTCGCCACCGCCTCAAACGAGAAGTTCGCCCGCGCCGTCGCCGCCCATCTCAAGCTGTTCGACGCCGTCATCGCCAGCAATGGCGCGGATAATCTCAAGGGCGCCCGCAAGCTTGCCCGCCTCGAGGAAGAGTTCGGCAAGGGCCAGTTCGACTATGCCGCCAACGGCCGCTGCGACCTGCCCATCTGGAAAAGCGCCGCCCGGGCCGTTGTGGTCAACCCCGAGCGCGGCGTGCTTGCCCGGCTTTCCGGTTTTGCCGACGTGGAGCAGGTGTTCGACGGCCGCGGCCGCGGCTGGAAGGCCTGGCTGCGCGCCATGCGCCCGCACCAGTGGCTGAAGAATGTGCTGGTGTTCGTTCCCCTCGTGCTCGCCCATCGCGTCTTCGAACCCCAGCTCATCGCCCAGGCGGCGATAGCCTTTGTCGCCTTCGGCCTGTGCGCGTCCAGCGTCTACCTGCTGAACGACCTGCTCGACCTGTCCGCCGACCGCCAGCACCCGGTCAAGCGCAACCGGCCCTTCGCCGCCGGAGACGTGCCCCTGACGGGCGGCCTGATGCTCGCGCCATTGCTGCTCGCGGCCGCCTTCGGCCTCGCCCTGCTGCTGCCCGTACAGTTCCTCGCGGTGCTCGGCGCCTATTACGCCTGCACGCTTGCCTATTCGCTCTACATCAAGCGCACGCTGCTTTTCGACGTCATCGTGCTCGCCGGGCTGTTCACCGCCCGGGTGATCGCCGGCGGCGCGGCGACCGGGATACCCATTTCCTTCTGGCTGCTCGCCTTCTCCATGTCCCTCTTCCTCAGCCTCGCGCTGGTGAAACGGTTCGTGGAGCTGAAGTCCCTGCCGAGGACGCGCAACGGCGCGGCCGGGCGGGATTACATCACCCTCGACCTCGAAACCCTCTCCCAGTTCGGGATCGCCAGCGGCTACATGGCCGTGCTCGTTCTCGCGCTCTACATAGACTCCAAGGCGGTCGAGGAACTCTACGGCCATCCCCAGGTCATCTGGTTCCTGTGTCCGCTGGTGCTCTACCTGGTCAGCCGCATCTGGCTGCTGGCCCGCCGCGGCGAGATGCATGACGACCCGGTCGTCTTCGCCGTCACCGACCAGCGCAGCCTGCTCGCCGCGGCCGCGGGCGCCCTCCTGCTCGTGGCGGCAACGCTGTGAGCGCCGCCTACCGGTCCTGGGGACGCACCACCCCCGGCGGCGGCCGCGCGGTCTGCCTGACCGACCGCCGCGCGCCCCTCCCCGACATGCCGGGCACGAGCTTCCTGCCCTATGGCAATGGCCGCAGCTACGGCGATAGCTGCCTCAACAGCGACGGCGTGCTGCTCGACTGCCGCGGCCTCGACCGTGTCATCGCCTTCGACCGCTCCAGCGGCGTCCTGCGCTGCGAGGCGGGAATGCTGCTCGGCGACATCGCCCGGCTCGTCATGCCCCGGGGCTGGTTCCTGCCCGTCACGCCCGGCACGCGCTTCGTCACTCTGGGCGGCGCCATCGCCAACGACGTGCATGGCAAGAACCACCACCGCGAAGGCAGTTTTGGCCGCCATGTGCGCTGTCTCGAGCTGCTGCGCTCCGACGGCACCCGCCGCGTCTGCTCTCCCGGGCAGAACACCGGCTGGTTCCGCGCCACCGTGGCGGGCGCCGGCCTCACCGGCGTGATCACCTGGGCGGAGATCCAGTTGCGCTCCATTTCCACCGCGCGCATCGACCAGGAGACGATCCGCTTCCGTGGCCTCGACGAGTTCTTCGCCCTGTCCCGCGAGTCCTCCCGCGACTGGGAATACACCGTCGCCTGGGTGGACTCCGTAGCCTCGGGCGGGGACTTCGGACGCGGCCTGTTCATGCGCGGCAATCACGCCCCCGGACCCGGCCCGATCGACGTGCCGGCCAGGAGGCCGCGCCTGTCGGTGCCCTTCCAGCCACCCGTATCGCTCCTGAACAGGACCACCCTTGGCCTGTTCAATGCCGCCTGCTACCGCCGCCATCGCCGCCGCACGCGCGCCGCGGCCTCCTTCGGCGCCTTCTTCTGGCCGCTCGACGGCGTCGCCCACTGGAACCGGCTCTATGGCCCCCGCGGCCTCGTGCAGCACCAGTCGGTCCTTCCCTACGACACCGCCGCGGATGCCGTCCCCGCGCTGCTCGCCCGTGCCGCTCGCGCCGGCCACGCCTCTTTCCTCACCGTGCTCAAGGAGTTCGGCGCCGCCCGCTCGCCGGGACTGCTGTCCTTTCCGCGCCCGGGCTACACCCTGGCCCTCGACTTTCCCTGCAAGGGTCCGCAAACCTTCGCCCTGCTTGCCGAGCTGGACACGATTACCCGCGACGCCGGCGGCTCCGTCAGCCTCTACAAGGACGGCCGCATGAGCGCCGAGGACTTCCAGGCCTTCTATCCGAACTGGCTGGAACTGTGGTCCTTCCGCGACCCCTGCTTCACCTCGGACTTCTGGCGCCGCGTTTCCGCGTCCTCCGGCGACGGCGGCTTCGGCCGGGACGGCAGCCGCCCGCTGCTGCGCGCCTCATGATGGCAACCTCACTCTCAAGGCTCGAATACGAGGCTTCGCCGCCCGGCCGCTTCCTGTTCTGGAGTCTTGGCCTGTTCGTGGCCGCCCACGCCGCCATCTTCCTGATGCTGCCCGGCCTGGAAACCCGCTTCCAGCTCGGCGACCGCGCCTGGGACCGGTCCATGAAGCTGGACGCGCTGATGTCGCAGACCAGCCTCGACGGCGTGCTCGCCATCCTGTTCCGTTACGACGCGCCCGGCGATTACATCTTCTTCTTTCCCGCCTACGCCCTTTTCGGCACGCCAGGCGTCATCGCGCAGAACCTCGTGCTCTACATGATCGGGGCCTGGTACCTGTACCGCATCGCAGAGACCTGGTTCACGCCCTTCGTCGCGCGCATGGCCACCGTCGTCTGGCTTCTGCTGCCGGCAACCCTGTTCCACCCCCATACCCTGGTCTCCGAAGCCATCTGCGATCCGCTGCTGATCGCGGCCACCTTCCATGCCGGGTGCATGCTCACCCGCCGGGCGCCGGTTACCGGGGATGCGGTCAAGTTCGGCCTCGTCATGGCGATCCTGTGTTTCGTGCGGCCCTTTTACGTCCTGCTTCCCCTCATGGTGTCGGCCCTTGCGCTCATGCGCGGCGACGGGCTGCGCATGAAGCTGAAGGCCGCGGGTATCGCCTGCGCCCTGTCCGTCTCCCTCGTTGTCCTGTGGCAGGCCGCCCTCACCCTCAACGGCGGGCGCTATCCGGTCGAGCCGAGCTTCCATGGCCTTGCCTCGAACCTGTATCTCCGCGCCGAACGCGGCGAGGCCCTTGGCGGCTACCGGCTGCCCGAGGATGTCCGGCAGGCCAGGTTGCTGCCCCCGGCGGACTTCGTGAAGCTGGCGCTCGAGCATCCTCTCGACCTGGGCCGCACATACCTGTCCGACGCGGTCAACATCGCCGGCAATACCGGCGTCAACATGGTCTATGGCCGTTTCTTCGGCTTGTTCGATCTGAAGGAAGCCAGCGACGCCGACGTTTTCAAATGGCGCGACGTGCGCGACAGCGAAGGCCTCGGCCCCATGCTGCGGATGCTCTGGGAGACGTCGCCAAAAGCCGTGACGTACAACCTTGCCGCCATCTGCATCTGGGCGTTGATGCTGGTTCTGGCGGCCTGGGGTCTGATGGTGCTCGCCTCCAACGTGTCCTATCCGGCGCGCTTCCGCATCCTGCTCGTGCTCGTCCCCGCCTACGCCATCGTCTTCTGTTTCGCTTCCGGCTCGGTGCGGTGGGACCATCGCTCGCCGGCGGAGTTTGCCATTTGTCTGCTGCTCGCGATCGGCATTGCCGCCCTCACCGGCCGCCACACCCACAGCCGGCGGACATTCGCGGAGTAATGCGATGCTGCGTAAACTGGCCATGTCCTATTCCCGCCGTGCCCGGCAGCGCCGTGGCGAGATGCTGCGGTCAAGCCTGGATCTGAAGCCCGGGCATAAGGTACTCGATCTTGGCGGCGGCACCGGCGCGCACTTTCACATGATCTGGCCGGATCATGAGAATGTGGTCGTCGCCGACGTCAGCGCCTCCGATCTGGCCGAGGCCCGCAAGCGCTTCGGGTATCGTACCGTCAAACTGGACGAGTCCGACCGCCTGCCTTTTTCCGACAAGCAGTTCGACTTCGTCTTCTGCTCCAGCGTTCTGGAGCACGTCACCGGCCCTAAGGACGAGATGGTGCGCCTGAAGGACACCGCCGAGTTCGAACGGCGCGCCTGGAACAGCCAGGAGGCCTTCGCGCGCGAGATCGAGCGCATCGGCAAGGCCTACTGGGTGCAGACGCCCTATCGCTATTTCCCGGTGGAAAGCCATAGCTGGCTGCCGGGTCTGATCGTGTTCCTGCCGCGCCCGCTGCTGGTGCCGCTGCTGACGGCGTTCGCACGCTTCTGGCCCAAGAAGACCGCGCCCGACTGGAATCTGCTGACGAAGGACCAGATGAGCCGGCTGTTCCCCCGGGCGCGCATCGTCGCCGAATATTCCCTGGGCATGGTCAAATCCCTGATCGCCGTCGCGTTCCTTTGAGCGCCGGGCCGCGGTCATGCCTCATCCGATGACATCGTTGCTCGCCCTGGCGCTGGCCGCCAGCCATGTCCTGCCGGCCGTGGCGGCGGAAGACCTGCCGGAAGACGTGGTCAGCGGCTGGGAGTTCGAGAAGAGCCTGAAGCCGAACTTCAAGCCGTGGGGGTATTCGGTCGTCAGCCTGCAGGATGGCCATCCCGTGCGAGCCGGCAGGCAATCCATTCGCTTCGAGGTTCGCCCCGGCGACTGCAGTTGGAACAGCATCGGCCACAGCGACTGCGACACGGACCGCGAGCGCCACGAGCTCGTGCAGGTCGGCAACACCCAGAAGGAGGGCGACGACTACTGGTACGCCTGGTCGATCTACCTGCCGGCCGGCTATCCCGTCGTCCATCCGGTGCGCGTCGCTCTGGGCCAGTTCCACCAGCATCCCGAGGTCATCTGGATGTTTCGCAACGACGACGGCGGCTATGCCATCAATCGCCAGGAGGAACTGAACGGCACCTACGCCTACGACAAGGTACTGCAGGATGCCGACATGCGCGGCATGTGGAACGACATCACGGCCCGCATACGCTGGAGTTCGGGCAGTGATGGCCGCTTCGAGACCTGGATCAATGGCGTGAAGGTGTACGACTACACCGGGCCGACCATCGGCAAGGGCAACAGCGCCTATTTCAAGTTCGGCATCTACCGCACTTTCGTCAGCCATTACGCCCGCGCCCACGGCAAGGCCGGGGTACCTACCCAGGTCGTCTATTTCGATGAAGTGCGCCGCGGCAGGAGCCGCGAAGAGGTCGCCATCGGGACACGCTGACGCCGCCGCTCAGGCGATGCGGCGCACGCTGTAGCCATAGCTGGCGAGTTCGCGGCGGTCCGCCTTGTTCAGCAGGCAACCCTTGATCTTGTGACGGTTGAAGGGCGAGGCGTTCAGCGCCGCCATCGCCGCATCGCGCGGGGTCTTTTCCCACTGCACGACGAAAAGCGTGCCGTCGGCGGTATCGAGCAGCGCGGCGGCGTCCGGCGAGGAGAGCACCGGGGGACCGTCGATGATGACGGCATCGAAACTGTTCGCGTAGTGCCGCAGGAACTCGGAGAATGCCCGCCCGGCGAGCAGATCGCCCGCCGCCGCGGTTCCCGCCCCGAGGCCCGCCGGCAGGAAGAACAGCCCGGTGTCGGGGTTGTACACCACCGCCCGCTTCATGGACGTCTGGCCGCCCAGCACTTCGCTCAATCCCTCGAAGCCCGGGCCGGCCAGCAGTTGCGTCAGCGAGGCGCGGCGGAAATCCGCGTCCACCAGCAGCACCGTGAGCCCGCTGCGTGCAAGGTCGTTGGCAAGGTTCGCCGCGACCGTTGACTTGCCCTCCCCGGGCAGGGCCGAGGTGATCACCACCGAGCGCGGACGGGTCTTTATGTTGGTGCCGAAGATGCCGAGCCGCACCGCGCGGATGGCGTCTGCGAACGCGCCATGAGGCCTGTCGAGGCAATAGCGTGTGATGCCGCGCCTGTAGCCCGGACCCCACTCCGAGCCACCGGTCAGCGCCGCGACAAGTCCTCCCGTGGCGGGCATGAGCGGGCGGCGGCCGTGCATGCGGCCGGCGACGGGAATGTCGCGGGCTTCGATCTGGGGACAGACGCCGTAACAGGCGACGCCCACATCCGCCTCGAGCGCCTGCCGGGAGCGGTAGCCGCGCGCCATGTTCTCCGCCACCAGCACAAGGCCGGAAGCAACCGCCACGCCGCCCGTGAGGGCGATGGCCAGGATCAGCAGCACGCCGGGGCTGCTCGGCGCGACGGGCACGAGCGCCCGCGACACG
>JBFWSL010000129.1:0-10469 GCA_050248375.1 Hyphomicrobiales bacterium
CATCGTCACCGTCGCCATGCTGCACCTCGTCAACAATGTGACGGTGCCGGTATCGCTGCTCGGCTCCAAGAGTTACATCCTCTATTCCGGTGTCCAGGACGCCATGACCCAGTGGTGGTACGGCCACAATGCGGTCGGTTTCTTCCTGACCGCGGGCTTCCTGGGCATGATGTATTACTTCGTGCCCAAGCGGGCCGAACGTCCCGTCTATTCCTACCGGCTGTCCATCGTCCACTTCTGGTCGCTGATCTTCCTGTACATCTGGGCCGGTCCGCATCACCTGCACTACACCGCGCTGCCCGATTGGGCGCAGACGCTCGGCATGACCTTCTCCATCATGCTGTGGATGCCCTCCTGGGGCGGCATGATCAACGGCCTGATGACGCTCTCGGGCGCATGGGACAAGCTGCGCACCGATCCCGTCATCCGCATGCTCGTGGTGTCTGTCGCCTTCTACGGCATGTCCACCTTCGAGGGTCCGCTGATGAGCGTGAAGGCGGTGAACTCGCTCAGCCACTACACCGACTGGACCATCGGGCATGTGCATTCCGGCGCGCTCGGCTGGGTCGGTTTCGTCAGCTTCGGCGCCATCTACTGCCTGGTGCCCTGGCTCTGGGGCCGCAAGGGGCTCTATTCTCAAAAGCTGGTCGAATGGCACTTCTGGACGGCGACCTTCGGCATCCTGCTCTACATCACGGCCATGTGGGTGTCCGGCATCCTCCAGGGCCTGATGTGGCGCGCCTACGATCAGCTCGGCTTCCTCGAATACTCCTTCGTGGAAACCGTGGAGGCGATGCATCCCTTCTACATCATTCGCGCGCTCGGCGGCCTCTTGTTCGTCATCGGATCCCTGCTGATGGCATGGAATGTGTGGCGCACCATCCGGGGCGACGAGCCGCTCGATGTGCGCGACCAGCCGGCGATTGCCGCCGCTCCCATCCTGCGCGCCCCGGCCGAAGCCAGGCCCGTGGCAGCCGAGTAGGAGATCGAAACATGGATTGGTCAAAACACCAGGTTTTCGAGAAGAACTCGATCCTGCTGCTCGTCGGTATTCTGATCGTGGTGGCCATCGGCGGCATCGTGGAGATCGCGCCGCTGTTCTGGCTCTCCTCCACGGTGGAGAAGGTTCAGGGCATGCGGCCATACACGCCTTTGGAACTGGCCGGCCGGAACATCTACATCCGCGAGGGCTGCTACACCTGCCATAGCCAGATGATCCGCTCGCTGCGCGACGAGGTCGAACGTTATGGCCATTACAGCCTCGCGGCCGAAAGCATGTATGACCATCCCTTCCAGTGGGGTTCAAAGCGCACCGGGCCGGACCTGGCGCGCGTCGGGGGAAAGTATTCCGACGAGTGGCATGTCCTCCACTTGCAGAATCCCCGTGCCGTGGTTCCGGAATCCATCATGCCCGGCTATCCCTTCCTCTCCCGCACGCCTCTCAAGGCGGCGGATGCCGCCGATCAGCTGAAGGCGCTGCGCCTCGTGGGCGTACCCTATAGTGACGAGATGATCGAAAACGCCGGCGCCGACTTCGCCGCGCAGGTCGATCCCGACGCCGACGGAGTGAAGGCGCTGCAGACGCGTTACCCCAAGGCCCAGGTCCGGCAGTTCGATGGCAACCCCTCCTTCGTCTCGGAGATGGACGCTCTCGTCGCCTATCTGCAGATGCTCGGTACGCTGGTCGATTTCGCAACCTTCGACGCTTCCGGCCCGAACCTCAGATAGCCCGGAGAAACAGTGATGGATTATCCCGCGATTGTCAGCATCACCCAGTCGGCAGCGCTCGTCTTCTTCGTAGTTCTGTTCGCCGCGGTTGTGGCCTACGCACTGTGGCCCGGCAACAAACAGCGTTTTGAAAGGGCGGCCCGACTGCCGCTGGATCATGGCGCCGACGCGCCGCGCAGCAAGAGAAGCAAGATATGAGCCGCCCCGAGATAGACGACGTCACCGGCGTCGAAACCACCGGCCACGAATGGGACGGAATCAAGGAGCTCAACAAGCCGCTGCCGAAGTGGTGGCTTTGGGTGCTCTATGCCACCATCGTCTGGTCCATCGGCTATTGGGTGCTGATGCCGGCCTGGCCGCTTGTCGCCAGTCACAGCAAGGGGCTCCTCGGCTACAGCCAGAGATCAGTCGTTCAGAAATTGCTCGATGATGCGAGGGCCGCGCAGGCTTCCTTGCGCAGCCGCATAGCCAGTTCGGACCTCGCCAGCATCAAGTCCGACCCGGAACTGCTGCAATTCGCAATGGCTGGCGGAGCGGCGGCATTCGGCGACAACTGCGCGCCATGTCATGGACGGGGCGCCCAGGGTGCGAAGGGCTATCCCAACCTGAATGATGACGACTGGCTCTGGGGTGGCGGAATAAACGACATCCACAAGACCCTGCTGTCAGGCATACGCTCCGGCCACAGCGATGCGCGCGACAATCAGATGCCCGCTTTCGGGCGCGACGGGATCCTCAATCAAGAAGAAATCAGAGCCGTTGTGCAGTATGTCCTGTCCCTTTCCGGCCGCTCGGATGATGCCGTTGCCGCGGCTGCGGGCGCGAAGCTGTTCACGGACAACTGCGTCGCCTGTCACGGCGAAGGCGGCAAGGGCAATCGCGAACTGGGCGCTCCGAACCTGACCGACGCCATCTGGCTTTACGGTTCCGACAAGGCGGACATCACGGACGTCATCCGCAACGCGCGGAACGGCGTCATGCCTGCCTGGCAGGGCCGTCTCGATCCGGTGACCATCAAGCAGCTTGCTGTCTATGTTCACTCGCTGGGCGGCGGAGAATAGCCGGGTCTTGTGTCCATGTGGAACACGGCAAGGCATGACATCGCCATGACACCTCCAGCACACGCCGTTTCGCCTGCCGCGAACGCCGAGGCTGCGCCAGGTATCGAGAAGGTGGAGGCGGAAGCCGTTAACGCGAAGGCCAACCGCCCGCTTTACGCGGCGCGTGAGAAGATTTACGCCAAGCGCGCGCATGGCCTTTTCCGCAACGTCAAATGGGTCGTCATGGCCGTGACCCTGGGCATCTACTATGTGCTGCCCTGGTTGCGCTGGGATCGCGGCGCCCATGCGCCGGACCAGGCCGTGCTGCTGGATTTTCCCAGCCGTCGCTTTTATTTCTTCTTTTTGGAAATCTGGCCGCAGGAATTCTATTTCGTTACCGGCCTTCTCATACTTGCCGCGCTGGCCCTGTTCATGGTCACCGCGCTGGCCGGACGGGTCTGGTGCGGCTATGCCTGCCCACAGACGGTCTGGACGGACCTGATGATAGCGGTCGAACGCTTCTGGCAGGGCGACCGCAATGCGCGCATGCGCCTCGACAAGCAGCCATGGAACAGCGGCAAGATCTGGCGCAAGGGCGCGACCCACTTCACATGGCTGCTTATTGGCCTGGCTACCGGCGGAGCCTTCGTCTTCTACTTCCGCGACGCGCCCACGCTTGCGCGCGAACTGGCGACTTTCCAGGCGCCCGCGATTGCGTGGATATTTCTCGGCATCTTCACCGGAACCACGTACCTTCTCGGCGGCATCGCCCGCGAGCAGGTCTGCACCTACATGTGTCCCTGGCCGCGGATCCAGGGCGCGATGTTCGATCGCCACTCCTTGCTGGTCAGTTATCGCGACTGGCGCGGGGAGCCGCGTGGACCGCACAAGGCGGGTGAGACGTGGTCGGGCAGGGGAGACTGTATCGACTGCAAGCAGTGCGTCGCCGTATGCCCTGTCGGCATCGATATTCGCGACGGACCGCAGTTGGAGTGCATCCAGTGCGCGCTCTGCATCGATGCCTGCAACACCATCATGGATAAGGTCGGCCGCCCGCGCGGCCTGATCGCCTATGACACCGTTGGCAATCTCGAGGCGGCAGCCAAGGGTAGCTCGGAGCGGGTCCGGTTGTTGCGTCCGCGCGTCATCGGCTATGCGGCATTGTTCGCGCTCGTTGGCCTGGTCATGCTTGTGGCGCTGGCCAACCGGACGGTCCTTGAGGTCAACGTGCTTCGTGACCGCAACCCGCTTTATGTGACCCTGTCCGATGGCAGTGTGCGTAATGGCTATACGCTGAAGATTCTGAACAAGCGCAATGAGCCCCGCCGATTTGGGCTGACGGTAACGGGGTTGCCTGCTGCCGATATCCGCGTCGTCGGATACGAGAATGAGGCCGATCCCTCGATCGAGGTTGCCCCCGACGGCCTGCGCAGCCTGCGCGTGTTCGTGACGCTGGCGAAGGGGCGCGCCGAAACGATCGGGCATGACGCGGTTCCGTTCGATTTCGTCGTCACTGATCGGACGGACGGGACCAGTACATCCAACGACACGAGTTTCCGCGCAGGTGGCCAATGATGCAGATGTTTTCGCTTCACCAGGGATTGACCGGGCGTCACGTACTGGCGGCGCTGTTCGGTTTCTTCGGCCTCATGGCTGTGGCCAACGGCTTCTTCGTCTATTACGCGGTCGGAACCTTCAACGGCTTCGAGACCCGCGATGCATACCGGCGAGGGCTCGAATACAACCAGCGCGTCGAGGCTGGCGAGGCGCAGGCTCGCCTCGGCTGGAAGGCCAGCGCGAGCTACGACCACGGTCGCGGCGTGCTCGGGATCAGCGTCATGGATCAGGCGGGTGCGCCGCTTGCGGGAATGAGCGCGCGGGCCCGGGTTGGCCGGCCTGTCCATGACCGCGAGGACGCGGAATTGAGCCTGCGCGAGACTTCCTCGGGTATCTATGAGGTCCGCGTGAACCTGCGGCCCGGCCAATGGATACTCAATGTCGAGCTGTTCGCCGGCGATGGCCGGGAACTCCCGGTCTACCGCATCAAGGACCGTCTCTGGGTCAGGGAGGGCTCATGAGCATCGCGGTCGCCGATCACACATCCACGCCGGCATCTCCGGCCAGGCGGCAATCCGCCCATGCAACCTTCGCCATAGAAAACATGCGTTGCGGGGGCTGCCTGCGCTCGGTCGAGAAGGCGCTCGCGGCTGCGAGCGGGGTCTCTGCCGCACGCGGCAATCTTTCCGCCAAGCGCGTGACCGTAACTTATGATCCGGAGGTGAGCTCCCAGGACGCGCTGATCGCAACCCTGGAGCGCGCGGGCTTCAAGGCGGCGCCCATGGCGCTGATTGCGTCCTCAACCGGAGAAGACAACGCCTGGCTGCGCCGCATTGGCGTCGCCGGCTTCGCGGCGGCGAATATCATGCTGCTGTCCGTTGCGGTGTGGTCGGGCACGGCAAGCGACATGGACCCCATGACCCAGGCGCTGCTGCATCATCTTTCGGCCCTCATCGCGCTGCCGGCCGTCGCCTATGCAGGTCAGCCATTCTTTGCATCGGGCCTCACTGCTGTCAGGGCGGGCCGGCTCAACATGGACGTGCCCATATCGCTCGCCGTGATCCTTGCCACCGCCATGAGCGTTTTCCAGATGTTCAAGGGGTCGGAGCAGGTCTATTTCGACGCTTCGGTGACGCTGCTCTTCTTTCTGCTGATCGGCCGGTGGCTGGATCAGAGACTGCGCGCGCGGGCGCAGGGCGAAGCCCAGAACTTGCTGTCACTTCAATCCGGCATGGCGACCGTCGTCGATTCGCAGGGGCGCCAGAGCAGCATTCCGGCCCATGCACTGATGCCCGGCATGCTGGTCCAGGTCGCGGCGGGCGAACGCATTCCGGCCGATGGCGAGATCTCCACGGGCGGCAGCCAGGTCGACATGAGCCTGATTACCGGAGAAAGCGCGCCGGAAAAGGCGGGTCCGGGCGCGGCGGTCTATGCCGGAACGCTCAATCTCACCGCGCCATTTACTTTCCTCGTAACCGCGTCGGATGACATGACGCTGCTGTCCGAAATCGGCCGCCTCATGGCCAACGCGGAGCAGGGGCGTGCAAGCTATCGCCGTGTCGCCGATCGGGCGGCCGCGCTCTATGCGCCGGTAGTGCATCTGCTTGCCGCGGCGACCTTCGCGGGTTGGCTGCTGCTTGGTGCGGGTTGGGAGCAGGCGCTCGTCTGTGCCATTGCCGTGCTCATCATCACCTGTCCCTGCGCTCTGGCGCTTGCCGTTCCCGTGGTGCAGATCGCGGCCGCGAGCCGCCTGTTCCGCCGGGGCGTGCTGATAAAGTCCGGTGATGCCCTTGAGAGGCTGGCGGCCATAGACACGGTGGTATTCGACAAGACCGGAACGCTGACTCTCGGCCGTCCGGTTCTCGCCAATGCCGGCAATATCTGCACGAACATCCTGCGTGCCGCCGGAGGTCTTGCAGGGGCCAGCCGGCATCCCTATGCGCGCGCGGTCGCGGAGGCGGCCCGGGCGCGGCTGGGCGCGGTGACGTCTGGAGAGGGCGTGACGGAAGCGGCAGGCTTCGGGATGGTGAGCAGGGCGGCATCCGGTGAGGAGAGGCTGGGCTCTCCTTCTTATTGCGGCCTGGACGGGGATGGCGTTGACGCAAGCGTTTGTTACCGGTCGCCGCAGGGAAAAATAACGTGCTTCGAGTTCGAGGATCCCATCAGGCCTGACGCCGCCAATGTGGTGGCGCGGCTCGCTGCCCGGGATATCGACGTGAGATTGCTTTCGGGCGACCGCAGCCATGCGGTCCAACGGGTGGCAAGAGAACTTTCGGTCTCCAAGTGGGAGGGAGAGGTCACGCCGGCGCGGAAAATCGGTCATCTCGATGAACTGCGCCGGCGTGGTCACAAGGTGCTGATGATTGGCGACGGCCTCAACGACGCGCCCGCGCTCGCGGCAGCGCATGTATCCATGTCTCCCGCCTCCGCCGCCGACATTTCCCAGCGCGCGGCGGACCTGGTCTTTCAGGGCGACCGGCTGTCGCCGCTAATTGAGGCGCTGGACGTGGCACGCCGCTCACGCACCATGGCAATGCAGAATTTCGCGATCGCGCTCGCCTACAACGCCATATGTGTTCCCTTGGCCATGGCTGGATACGTGACGCCTTTGATCGCCGCGCTGGCGATGTCCACGTCGTCGATTCTGGTCACTGTCAATGCGATGCGCCTGTCGCTGAGCGCACGGGAGAGCGGGGGATGAGCGCGCTTGCCTGGCTTATTCCCGTGGCGCTGCTGCTGGGTGGACTGGGTCTTGCAGCCTTCATGTGGGCGCTGCGTTCGGGACAGTTCGAGGATCTCGAAGGTGCCGCGTTCCGGGCTATCGACGACGAGCGCCCCGACCCCTGACGGGTGCTTTTCGCCGCGAAGCCGGTTTCGGCTCGGGTGCGACCGTGGCGCGATAGGCGTGCCAGGTGGCATGGCCGATCAAGGGAAAGACAATCGCCAGCCCGGCGAAAAGCGTGGCGAAACCCACCGCGATCATCGCAGCGATCAGGGCGGCCCAAAGCAGCATCGGCTTGGGATTGCGCCTGATCGCCTCGATACTGGACATCGCCGCCGTTACGACATCGATCTTGCGCTCCATGAGCAGCGGCACTGAAATGGCCGTGACCGCGTACACTGCGAAGGCCAGCAGCGCTCCCGCCACCGTTCCCGCGCATAGCAGCCCCAGGCCGCTCCAGGTGAACAGCAGCGCTGGCACAAACTCCGAAGCATGGGGCAGATCGGTCGGGCCAACGAACAGCATGAACAGCAGCAAGGCGATTTCAAGCCAGACGAAAAAAAGGATCAGCAGGCCGACGCCCAGGAAGGCAAGCTGGCCCGGCGAACGCGTACCCACGAAAACCATGTCGGCGAGGCGCACCGGCAGGCCCGCCTCGAGGCGGCGGCTGGCTTCGTAAAGGCCGACCGCGAACATGGGTCCGGTGAGCAGGAAGCCGCCCGCCAGAGGCAGGATCAGGGACTCCCAGCCGGCCCAGTAAAGGCCAAAGGTGATGACAAACGCGGCGAGCGCGAACACGGCGCCGTAGAGCATGCTGTAGACAGGCAGCGCCCACAGGTCCCGCCAGCCCGCGCCGAGCCATGCCCACGGGGCATCGAAAGCAAGTTTCCGGAGACGTACCGACGCGTGAATCGGATTTTCATGCTTGACCATATGGACGCCCCCCATTTTCAAACGATGCATATCTGTCATGAATGGCACATTGGCGGGTTGATCTGGGTCAGAAGTCGATGGAGAGGCGCTGCCGCCCGGTTCGGAAGGCCGCAAGGGTTCCCGCGACCGCAAATCCTGCCGCCGTCGCAAGCCTTGGCCAGGCGTCTCGGGCCATGCTCTGCTTCTGCACTGCAAGCTCGGATCCATTCTGCTAATGTGCCGCAATCGATCCTCGCCGGAATGCCGGGGCGAGGTGGCGCTCAATCAGTACGTCTGATCCATGTTAGGTGTAGAAGTCAGTGATTGGATCGATCTGTCGCCCGATCTCGAGCCGGACTATGTGCGCAAGCTCGCGCAGCTCGGCCAGGTTCAGACCTTCGGGAAGGGCGAGCATATTTATCATCAGGGTGACGCCGCCGATAACGTTTATGTCCTGAAGGCAGGCGCGATCAAAGCCACCCATGTGGACGAAAACGGTCATGAGTGGCTGCTCAGGCTGCACGGTCCCGGCAGCGTCATGGGTATAGAGGCAATCCGGCCCGCAGCTTATCGCGAGGCCAAACTGATTGCGCTGGAAGAAGTCGAGACCATCTGCTTCGGGCACAATGAGTTCCTTGCGCACGTTCGCGCTGACGGGAACCTTGGCGTCATTCTGGCGCAACTATTGGTGAAGCGCATACAGATGCTCCATTCCCGTGTCGGAGGTTTCGTCGGATACAGTGTCGAGCAGCGGCTCGCGGGAATTCTCTTGCAGCTCGACTCCAAGATGACGGCCGGCGGCGTGCGCGGGGATACCCCTGTCCTGAAGATATCGCATGAGGAACTGGCCACACTGATTCTGTCGCAGCGGCAGTATGTGACCGCCATATTGAGATCGTTCGCCACCGAAGGATTCATCGAAAACAGGCGCCGCGCGATCAGGATACTGAACCCTGAAGGCCTCAGCGAGATTTTCTCTGGCGGCAACGCCTCGCTTCGGTAGCGCTTTTCGTCACAAGCAGTTCATTCACTCTTTTCCCGAGTGTCAGCAATTTGACATTCGGCCTCGGGCTGCTTCGCTACTGTTGATCGAATGGCAGGTGAGGGGTTGTGCATGCCTCACCGAACAAGCCAACGGCAGAATGCACCAAGAATAGACAACAGGCGATTGCGTAGCCTGCGGGTGCGGTGAAACACGCCCTGCGGGAACAGGGAAGGATTGCGTCCGGTCGGCGTGAGAGCGGTGAAACTCCGTTCCTCGAACCGCTGCATGCCCCGGCGCGGCGGACTTCCTGCAGTCACTGTCGAGACGATTTGCCGTGGCCCTTGCGGGGCCATGGACCACGGATCGCGCGTTGCCAGGCGAGCGACCCGGGATCACAGCAAAACTGGCGCATGGGAGGTTAATCATGCTCAAGAGGTTTGTCAGCGAACACATATCGAGACGTGATCTCCTGCGGGTCGCCAGCCGTTACGGTCTGACCTCGACCCTGCTGGGCGGTGCGGCTCTTGCCGGTCCCCTCACGCTCTCCCGTCTCGCCGAGGCGGCCAATTCGACCTACGAGAAGCGCTTCAAGAATTCCGCCAAGCACACGCTGAAGTTCGGCGCCTCGGGCTTCAACGAGCGCAACCTGCTCATCGAGCGCGCGGGCTGCCTCGAGTTCGTCCGCGATCTCGAGGAGCGCACCGACGGAGCCGTGCGCGTCGAGTTCATCGGCAACAACCAGATCTGCGGCCAGCTCAACTGTGTGAGCAAGACGCAGCAGGGCATCGTCGACGTCTTCTGCGCTTCGACCCAGAACTCCGCCGGCGCGGCGCCTTATTATAATGTGCTGGACTACGCCTACATGTTCCCGACCCGGGCATCGGAGTACTATTTCCTCTACCATCCCGCGAGCGAGAAGATTCTGCGCGAGCCTCTTCGCAAGCAGCACAAGCTCCAGTTCCTTTTCTCGGTTTGCCAGCTTCGCGGCCTCCAGCTCGGCCTGAAGTGGAAGGACAAGCCGGACGTCACCAGGATCGAGGAACTGTTCGGCACCAAGAACCGCGTGACGGGCACCCAGCTTGGCCGCATCGCCATGCAGCTTCTCCAGCTCAATCCCGCTCCGATCGCATGGGAAGAGACTCTCGACGGCCTGAAGCAGGGGCTGATCGACGGCGCGGAGACCTGGTCGTCGGCGGTGGCCTACGCCAACATGTCGCCGGTTGTCAGCCAGGTCATCGATCTGCGCTTCTTCTCCGGCTTCGAGCATACGGCCATGAGCCTTCCAGCCTTCGAGAAGCTGGAGCCAGCCTTGCAGGACGATCTCATGGAATCGGCCTATTTCACGCAGGCCCTGATCCAGGGCGCCCATGAGGCCGCGCTGGTCAACACCGTCGGGCATTCTGTTCCGCAGTTGCCGAACACGATCTTCGCCAAGCATGGAACCCGCTTCGTTCCGCTCTCCGACGAGGAGCGCCTGAAGGCCGCGAAGATGTGCGCCCCGGAATACGTGCCGCAGCCGTGGCAG
>JBFWSL010000130.1:0-10434 GCA_050248375.1 Hyphomicrobiales bacterium
TGTTAATCTGTGTTTTTTTGTCTGGTTTTGGGTTCGGGGTCTGGTGCGGTTTTTTTTGAAGCGAGGCTTGAATGACGCCCTGCCAGCCCCCAAGTCATGGGGGACCAAAGAGTTCCCCCGTAGCGTCCCCCCAAACCCTGACGCTAAGGACTTATGAGACCCGGACCTGCATCCGGGTCTTTTTTTTGCCGGAACCGGTTCCCGGCCGCGCCGCCTCGGCGAACAGCCCCTCGGCGCGGTGCATGTTGGCGGCGAACTGCCGTGCGCTCGCCGCCCAGTCGAACTTTCTCGCATGGGCCCGGCAGGCCGCGCGGTCCAGTTGCAGCGCTCCGAGCGCCGCGCGGCGAAGGTCCCGGTCGAGCACGCCCACGGGCGCGTCCCCGATCACGTCCAGCGGTCCCGTCACCGGATAGGCCGCCACCGGCACCCCGCTGGCCAGCGCCTCCAGCAGCACGTTGCCGAAAGTATCGGTGAGGCTCGGGAACACGAAGACATCGGCATTGGCATAGGCGCGCGCCAGTTCGGCTCCCTCCAGCGGGCCGGTGAATTCGACGGCCGGATACGCCATGCGGATCGCGTCAAGCTGCGGACCCCCGCCGACCACGATCTTGCGTCCCGGCAGGTCGAGATCGAGAAAAGCCGTGACGTTCTTCTCCACCGCCACCCGGCCCACATAAAGGAACACCGGACGCCTGCCCGCCATGGCATGGCGCGGCCCGGGGGTGAAGCTGTCGAGATCGACCCCCCCTGCCCCAGGCCATGAGCCGGCGGAACCCCCGTTGCCGCAGGCTTGCCGCCAGCGAGGCCGTGGCCACCATGGTGCCCGACGAGGCGTTGTGGAAGCGGCGTTGACAGGCGTAGCCCCAGGAGCGCGGAACCGGCAGCCGCGCCGACAGATATTCGGGAAATCGCGTGTGATAGCTGGTGGTGAACGGCCGCCGGTGCTTGCGGCAATACCTGCGCGCCATCAGTCCCAATGGTCCCTCCGTGGCGATATGGATGAAGTCCGGCCGCGCCCGCGCGATGCGCTCCGACACCGCGCGAGGCCCCGCCAGCGCCAGCCTGATCTCGGGATAGGTCGGGCAAGGCAGCGTCGGGAACGTCTCCGGCGTCAGCATCTCGGTCTCGTAGCCGATGAGCGACAGTTCATCGCGCAACCGCTCGTAGGTCCGCACCACGCCGTTCACCTGCGGGCGCCAGGCATCGGTGACGATGAGGACGCGCATGAAGAAACCTCTAGACCGCCGGCTCGAACTCTCGCACGGGCACCGCGACCGGCACGCTGCGGTGGCCCGGCCGCGACCAGCGGATGATCTCCAGCTTGCCGTCGGGCCGTTCGCCCACCGCGGTGCAGCTTTCCACCCAGTCGCCGGTATTGACGTACAGCACGTCCTCGATCTCGCGGATCGCGGCATGGTGGATGTGGCCGCAGATGACGCCCTGCGCGTCATGCCGCCGCGCCTCGCGCGCAAGAGCCGTCTCGAACTCGCCGATATAGTTCACCGCGCGCTTCACACGTTGTTTCAGGAAGGCGGAGAGCGACCAGTAAGGCAGGCCCAGGCCCCGCCGCGCATGGTTCACATGGGTGTTGATCCACAGCGCCAGCTCGTAGGCGGAGTCGCCGAGGAAGGCGAGCCAGCGCGCATAGCGCACCACCACGTCGAACTCGTCGCCATGGGTCACCAGGAAACGCCGTCCGTCGGCCGTCACATGGACCGCGCGGTTCACCAGGTCGATGCCGCCGAAGCGTGAACCGCAATAGGCCCTCAGCGCCTCGTCGTGGTTGCCGGGGATATAGATCACGCGGGTTCCCTTGCGCACCTTGCGCAGCACCTTCTGGATCACGTCGTTCTGCGCCTGCGGCCAGTGGGCTCCCCGCCTCACGCGCCAGAAGTCGACGATATCGCCCACCAGGTAGATGGTCTCGGCGTCGTGGTGCTTGAGGAAATCGAGGAAGTAATCGGCCTGGCAGGCTCTCGTTCCCAGGTGCACGTCGGAAACGAACAGGGTGCGGTAATCCTTGATGGTGTTCACAGTCTCATGAGCCTGTCTGTTGCCTCGTCGGAATTGCTGGCAAAAGACCTGATTCATGTATCACCCATGTGACACGGGCGATGACCAGTCGAACCGGCGACACCAGCGTTAACAATACCTTGGCCGAGCTGGCGCGGGCCCTCGGAACAGCCGTCGTGAGCGGCATTCCCCTGCCGGTTGGCTTCGGGCTCACGGGGCTGCGCGTGCGTTTCGCCGATGGCCGCGAAGCGGCCGTCAAGGCGGGCGGCGCGAGCACACACGACGGCTTGCGCCACCTGCCCCTGCAAGCCGCCATGCTGCGCGACCTGGCCAGATCCGGCTTGCCCGTGCCGCGGGTCTGGCACGCAAGCGACGGCCTGCTGGTTATGGAATGGATCGGCAACGACGGCGGCGCGCCCGATGCTGCCGCCCAGCGCCACGCCGCCGAACTGCTCGCCGCCCTGCACGGGCGCCCGCGCGAGTGCTTCGGCTATGCCCATGACACCCTCATCGGGCCGCTCCGCCAGCCCAACCCGCAATGCGGCTCCTGGATCGAATTCTTCCGCGACCATCGCCTGCTGCACATGGCGGCCAGGGCTCACGAGGAGCGCGCGCTTCCTGCCGCCATGCTGTCGAGGCTGGAACGCTTCGCGGGGAAGCTCGGCGGCTTTCTCGCCGAACCCCGTCATCCGGCCCTGATCCATGGCGATGTCTGGGGTGGCAACCTTCTGGTTAAGGGCTCGCGCGTCGCGGGCTTCATCGATCCCGCGGTCTGTTTCGCGCACCCGGAGATCGAACTGGCCTTCTCCACCCTGTTCGGGACCTTCTCCCGGCCCTTCTTCGACGCCTATGAAGCCATCGCGGGCATCGAGCCGGGGTTTCACGAAACCCGCAAGGACATCTACAATCTCTACCCGCTGCTGGTTCACCTTCGCCTGTTCGGCGGAAGTTACCTCAAACCCATCGACGCCACCTTGCACCGGCTTGGCCATTGACGGCCGGGAGCGCGGCGCGAACGCGAAAACGACATTCGCCCCTCGGGAGGAAATGCACATGGACCTTGGTATCGCCGGCCGCACGGCCATCGTTTGCGCCTCGAGCCGCGGGCTGGGCCGGGGCTGCGCCACCGCCCTTGCGGAGGCGGGATGCCGCGTGATCGTCAACGGCCTCGACGCCGCGCGCCTGGAGGCGGCCGCGAAGGATATCGCCAAGGCCACCGGCGCGGAGGTGATCCCCGTCGCCGCCGACATCTCGACGCCGGAAGGCCAGAAGGCGCTGCTCGCCGCCGCTCCCGCGCCCGACATTCTCGTCAACAACAATGGCGGCCCGCCCCACCGCGACTACACCGAGATCGACAGGCAGAAGATGCTCGACGGCGTGGTGATGAACATGGTCACGCCCGTCGAACTGATCCAGCAGGTGCTGCCGCACATGATCGGCCAGCGCTTCGGGCGCATCGTCAACATCACCTCCGCCTCGGTGAAGATGCCGCTTGCCGGCCTCGACCTCTCCTCCGGCGCGCGCGCCGGGCTCACCGCCTTTCTTGCCGGGGTGGCGCGCAAGGTCGCCGCTCACAACGTCACCATCAACCACATCCTGCCCGGCGCCTTCGACACCGACCGGCTGCGTTCCGGGCTGGAGCGCAACGCCAGGGTCCAGGACGTTCCGGTCGAGCAGTTCGCGAAAAGCCGCGAGGCCGCGATCCCGGCCGGGCGCTTCGGCAACCCGGACGAGTTCGGCAAGGCCTGCGCCTTCCTGTGCAGCACCCACGCGGGCTACATCACCGGCCAGAACCTGCTGATCGACGGCGGGGCCTTCAACTCGGCCTTCTGAGGCCTGAACGAAAAAAAACCGGTCCGGAGAGTCTCCGGACCGGCTTTCCCTGCATGAAACGAGCCTGGTTGCTTTGGGCTCCGGCTCGCCCCCCCATAAACCCCGTCAGGCGGCTTGTGCGGCTGTAGTGTGTTGCTCTCTCGGCCCTGCCGATGCGCCGCTGCGCCTGTGCTTGATGACGTGACTCTAGCCAGAGGTGACGCCACAGTTCAACACTTCAGCACACTCCGCGCAGGCCCCCCGCAGGGCCTCCCGCGAGCCGGATCCCACCTGTTCGAGGTGCCTCCAGGAAGCCAGGCCGCGTCCTCGGCGTCTTGGAAAAAATCATTTTAAATCATTATATTACATGCGTCTCCAGACTCGGATTCCCAACCGCCGGGAACACTGGAACGCCGCCGCGCGGCCCCGAAACCACGCACGGCCCCGGCAGCCTACTGTGTCGTTTTTCCACCCGCCGTTGCAGTTTTGCAACGCAGGAACGGAGGGGCCTTGCGCCCCTCCCGCTCCCGCCTGCCTGTCACTGCGCGGCGCCGTCGGGACCGCCGAGCTGGACCCTCAATCCGGCATAGGCCGCGATGCCCGGGCTCTCGAATCCGTAGACCTCCTGGTAGCCCTCATCGAGCATGTTCTCGATACGGCCCAGAAGCTGGACACCCCTGGCAATCTCATAGGTCGCTGCGAGGCTGACGAGAGTATAGGCATCCAGAATCACCCGCTGTTCCTCGAAGCCGGGAAAACCGAAGGACGAGATATTGCGAAGTCCGTCATCCTGCATGTCGCCATTGAACTGGACACCAAGCTGCACATTTCCCCGTCCCTCGCGGAAATCGTAGCCCACGTCCACGCGGCCCGAATGGTGGGGCCGCCGGATTTCCTGCCGCTCGTCGGGCAGCTTGGCGTCCAGATGCGTATACGCCCCCGACAGCGACCAGCGATCGCCAAGCCGGGCGTTGGCCGCCACCTCGATACCTTCACGCTTGCTCGTCCCGGGCAGGTTGATTGCCGTGAACTGCGGCGCGAAGACCGTTTCGATCTTGTTCTTCAGATCGGCGTTGAAGTAGGTGACGTCGATCAGCAGCGCGCCGCCGAATAACGTCTTCTCCGCGCCGATGTCCCAGCCGAAGGACTCCTCCGGCAGCAGATCGGGGTTCGATACGAAGCCGAAGCTCGGCAACGATCCGAACTGCTCGAACATGGTTGGGTACTTGACGCCAGTGCCCGCGCTGCCGTGCAACCGCACGGTCGTCCTCGGCACGGCAAGGCTTCCGGAAAGGCGGTAGGTCGAGAAATCCTCGAACTTGTCGTTGTCTTCGAAACGGTAGTTGGCGGCGAAGGTGAAGCGGTCGAGAAAGGTTCCGCGGTATTCCGCCGCGAAGGAGTCGCGCGCCCGCGACCTCTGGATATTGTCATTGAAAACCGGCGTGAAGCGTTCGTCGTCGTGCTCAACCAGTCCGCTCAGGCTGTGCACGCTTCCCAGGAAACCCGGCGCCTGATGATTCCATGTGGTCAGGTAGCCGTAGTTCTGAAGCGTGCTGTCGTTCCGCGCGCGGTCGGCGAACGCCGGCGGCAACTGGTAGTCGCTCGCGCTGGTCTCGTTGAAGCGCGTCCTCAGCTTCTGTATCCAGCGGCCGTCGAAGGGATCGATGGTCGCCTCCAGGCTGCCCATGTTGATGTCGGTGCGGAAATTGGACGGCGTATCCTCGTTCGGCTGCAGCAGCCCAAGCCGTGCCAGCGTTGGAATCTGGTCGTCGCGGTCGCCGGTCTTCTCGCTGTGCCGCCAGATGCCTTCGATCTTCAGCCAGTCCAGCGCCTGCCAGCCCGCGCGGACCGAGAACGCGCCGATCCGCGAGCCGTCATCCTCGGTGCCTTCGGGAGAGATGTTGAAGCCGTTGGTGGAGCGGCCCTGTATCGTCGCGATGCCGTGCAGCTTGTCCGTACCGCCCGACGCGGTGATTCCGAAACCCGCCGTGTCGAAACTGCCGCCTTCCGTGCGCAACACGAGTTGGGCAGGCCCCCGCCCGTCCTTCGTGACGATATTGACCACGCCGGCGAGAGCATTTGAGCCGTACAGGCCGCTCTGCGGTCCGCGGATCACCTCGATGCGTTCGATGTCCTCCACCAGCAGGTTCGAGAAGTCGAACTCGCCCTCGCTGACCGCGTTGGCCTCGATGCCGTCGATGAGCACCAGCGTATGATTGGCCTCTGCGCCCCGGATGCGCACCTGCGTCAATGCGCCGAAACTGCCCGAACGGCTGACGGTGACGCCGGGCAGACCGCGCAGCGCATCGGCCGCGTGCCGCACCTGCTGCTTGCGAAGCTGTTCGCCGGTCACCACGGTGACGGCGCTGCCGACACTCTTCTCCGGCACGCCCTCGCCGCCGAGGGTCGCGCCCTCGACGTAGAGCGTATCCAGTTCGACCGTCTGCGCCAGCGCGGGCGCGGGGGATGCGGCGAGCGCCGCGGTCAACAGGGCGGCTGTACTGCAGCCGCGGGCAAATGTGAGGTGGTTGGACATGGCTTTCGACCCTCCAGACGTTGCGAAACGTCCATGCGGCGGAGGAAAAGCCACATCGATGCGCCTGAACGGCGCCTCTGCTGCCTTTTGATCTGATCAGTCACGACGACCCCCCGGAACACGGACTTGAGGATCGCCACCACTACGGATTTCGCCGTTCCCACGAGCACCCCGCACGCGGAATGGGTGACGTGCGCAGGCAGGTCTCCTGGCTCGCGGTTCACCGCCTTGCTCCGCCTTCCCAGCGCCCCGATGGCGCCAGTGGACTATTGGAGCAGGCTCACCGCCTACAGTTGCGGGGGCAGCCACGGCATCGGCGACAGGCCGTAACCGTGTTCCCTTTTACCCCGGCGCATCGGACAGATGCCCCGGGGAACCTGCGCGGTCACAATTAGCCGGAGACCCGGCTGGGGAGTCAAGCCTGCTTTCGGGCAGGCTCGGCCTCGGGCTTCGCTTCGGCCAGGAAACTCTCGATCCGGTCGATGGCGGCCGCGATGTTTTCCTGGCTGTTGGCGCAGGAAAGCCGGATGAAGCCGGCCCCGAATCCGCCGAAGTCGGTCCCCGCGATGGTCGCCACGCCCGCTTCCTCCAGCAGCGCGGAGGCCAGCCTGCGCTCGTTCCAGCCCGTGCCGGTGATGTTCGGGAAGGCGTAGAAGGCGCCCTTGGGCACCGCGCAGCGGATGCCCGGCACCGTGTTGATTCGCTCGGCCACGAAGGACCGGCGGCGGTCGAAGGCGGCCACCATCTCCGCGACGCAGTCCTGCGGGCCCTCCAGCGCGGCGATGCCCGCATGCTGCGTGGCCGCGTTGACGCAGGAATGGCAGTTCACCGCCAGCCGCCGCACATGATCCACCAGCATCCTCGGCCACACCCCGAAGCCCATGCGCCAGCCGGTCATGGCATAGGTCTTCGACCAGCCGTCGAGCAGGATCACGCGGTCGCGGATTTCCGGATATTCCAGCAGGCTCTTGTGCTTGAGCCCGTCATAGGTCATCTGGCCGTAGATCTCGTCGGACAGGATGGCCACGTCCGGCCAGCGCTCGAGCCCCTTGACCAGCTTGTCGATCTCGGCCTGCGGAGTGACGCCCCCGGTCGGGTTGGCCGGCGAGTTGATGATGATGAGACGCGTGCGCGGCGTGATGCGCGCCAGCAGCTCGTCGGCGGAAAAGCCGAAACCGTTCTCCTCGCGGATCGGCAGCGGCACCGCCTCGGCTTCCGAATAGTCGATCATCGAGCGGTAGATGGGAAAGCCCGGGTCGGGGCAGATGATCTCGGCGCCCTTCTCCGCGAACATCAGCACCGCGAAGAACATGGTCGGCTTGCCGCCCGGCATGACGACGATGTCGCCGGGATCGACCTCCACCTTGAGGCGTCGGTGGATGTCCGCCGCCACGGCCTCGCGCAGCTTCGGTATGCCCGTCGCCGGCGTGTAGCCGTGATGGCCGTCCCTGAGCGCCTTGATCGCCGCCTCCACGATATGCGGCGGCGTGGGAAAATCCGGCTGGCCGATGCCGAGGTTGACGATGTCGCGCCCCTGCGCCGCGAGGTCAGCGGCACGCGCCAGCACGGCGAAGGCGTTCTCGTCGCCCAGCCGCGACAGGTTCTCTGCGAGTTTCATGAGTTTGCCCCGTAAACCGTTACAGGGCGGGGAGTTTACCTGCGCAGCGACACGTCCGCTACGGTCGAATAGCGCCCGTTTCCGGCGTTGAACTGCTCGATCGCCACCGAATGGCTGCTGCCCGACAGGTTGAACTTCATGCGGCCGGTGAACTTGTCTCCGTTGATGCGCACGAACACGGTGCTGCCCGTGACCGTGCCCGTGGCGGAGCCCGAGGCTCCGTAATTCGCCTCCGACCAGTGCCCGGAGAGCTTGCCCTCCGCATAGGAGAAGTTGCCGGTCGCGTCGATGCGGTAATCCGTGCCGGCGCAGTTGATCGACTGGTTGATCGAGGAATCCGACACGCTGTAGTTCACCCGGCAGATCACCCGCTCCTTGCTGCCTTCCATGGGCTCGAGCGTTCCGCTCCCCTGCCAGTTGCCCGCCAGCACGGAGAACGGATTGGCCTGCGCCGCGTCCGCGACGGACGTGAGCAGCAGCACGCCGAGGCAGGCCGTAGCCGCGGTGCGGGCGGCGCGCGCGGCGCTGCCGTGGTGAAGGAACGGAATGGTCATCGGGACCCCCAATCTCGGATTTTCGCCTTCCTGTCTGGCGCTGTTTCGCGACAGGACCGTGACGCACGCGTTGCTTCAGGAATTCGGGCGCGGCACGCTCGCTGACAGATACGGGCAACCCACTGGATATGGTCACACCGGCGCCGCCACGCAATCCCGGCCCATTGTCGCTTTTGTTTGCAATTTGTAACAGGATTCGCCGCTTGCCCCGGCTTTTCGCCGCGCGCATCATGCCGCCGAAAGACAACGGCATGCGGGGGAAATCATGAAATTGCTGCGTTTTGGCGAGCCCGGGCGGGAACGGCCCGGACTGCTCGATGGCAAGGGCGGCATCAGGGATCTCTCCGGCGTCATCGCCGACATCACCCCCGACAGGCTCTCCGGCGCCGAACTGGCGAAGCTGGCGGCACTCGATCCCGCGTCCCTTCCCGCCGTCGGGGGCAATCCGCGCCTCGGCCCTCCCGTCGCCGGCGTCGCCAAGATCGTGGCGGTCGGCCTCAATTACTCCGATCACGCCATCGAGGCCGGCCTCGCGGTGCCGGACGAGCCCGTCCTGTTCTCCAAGGCGGTCACCTCCCTCTCCGGCCCCAATGACGACGTGAAATTTCCGCCCGCCTCCCGCAAGGGCGACTACGAGGCCGAGCTTGCCTTCATCATCGGAGCGACGGCGCGCCACGTGGCGAAGGAGAACGCACTGTCCCATGTCGCCGGCTACTGTATCTGCAACGACGTGTCCGAACGCGGCTGGCAGCTCGACGGCACCGGCCAGTGGGTGAAGGGCAAGAGCTACGACACCTGGGCCCCGCTCGGCCCCTGGCTGGTCACCCGCGACGAGGTGCCCGACCCGCAGAACCTCGACATTCATCTCGCCGTCAACGGCGAGACGCGCCAGTCCGGAAACACGAAGACCATGATCTTTCCCGTCGCCGAGCTGGTCAGCTATATCAGCGGCGTCATGACCCTGATGCCCGGCGACGTGGTCATCACCGGCACGCCGCCCGGCGTGGCCCTGGGCATGAAGCCGCCCGGCTGGCTGCAGGACGGCGACGAAATCCACATCGCCATCTCCGGCCTCGGCGAACAGCGCCAGAAGGTGGTTCGCCTGAAGCAGGTTTAGGACCATCCGCATCGCCCGGCCGTTCCTTCCTTCGTCATTGCGCGGCCGCACCCCCACCCCTGACCCCTCCCCGCAAGGGGGAGGGGAAATTCCGCGCGGGCCTCCATCGCCCGGCCTTCCCTTTCTTCGTCATTACCGGGCTTGACCCGGCAATCCATGCGGCCTCGCCGCCACCGCTGCGGTGCGACCGGACCGCGGCATGGACCCCGGGCCAAGCCCGGGGTTTCGGAGGGGTTCACGCAAGCAACCCGAAACCCCGGCTTCAAGCCGGGGTCCACCCCGGTCTGGATTGGAGTACCGGGCCTTCGCCGCCGCCGGCCGTACCCCCACCCCTGATCCCCGCCTGCGCGGGGACAGGCCCCCTCCCCGCAAGGGGGAGGGGAAATTCCGCGCAGCCTCCATCGCCGGGTCTTGTCCTTCCTTCGTCATTGCCGGGCCCGTTCTTCCTCCTTCGTCATTGCCGGGCTTGACCCGGCAATCCATGCGGACTTTCCGCTGGCTCCGAGAGTCGCCGAATCTCGGCATGGACCACCGGGCCTTCGCCGCGCCATAGGGGCTTCGGCCCCGCAGGCGGGTCAGGCCCGGTGGTGACGAGTTGAAATGCCCGGCCGCTCCATGAGCGCCGGTGTTGTCAAAGAGCCAGTCGCCCCTCCGGACGAGGGACGGCGCGGAGCACCGGGAAGGCGCATCCGTAATTCTTTGTAGGCGCCTCTCCGGCGCCCCGCGCGCGGCGTCTTGGACACGGCGGGTGCACGTCTCTCCACGCCGCCCCATAGTCCGGCAA
>JBFWSL010000131.1:0-10409 GCA_050248375.1 Hyphomicrobiales bacterium
ACGGCCCCGAATCTGCCGGACAGCAACGCGCCCCGATTCCGCCGGAAGGTCCTTCTCAACCCGAGGCCAGGTTTCATTCCAGCGTTTGGAACAGGCTCATGTTGCGGGCCGCCCGCTGGAGAAACAACGGTCAGTTTGTCGAAGCGCAAAGAGCGCGAACTTGCCCGGGCATAGCTTCTCCTTATCGACAACAATGGATCTGAAGAAGGAGAACCCCATGTTCACCCGTCGCCAGGCACTGCTGGGTGCGGTCGCCGCCGGAGTGGCGGCAGCCAACCTGCCCAGAATCGCCGCTGCGGCGACGCAGCGCGTCACGGAAGCCGAGATCGCAGCGCTTCCTCGCGAGAAGGTGACGCTCGTCGCTCCGCCTTACGTGCACGCCCACGAGCAGGTCGCCACCGGCGGACCCAAGGTCGTCGAATTCACCATGCCGATCGTCGAGAAGAAGGTCGTTATCGACGACGAAGGGACCGAGTTCCAGGCAATGACCTTCAACGGTTCGATGCCCGGCCCGATGATGGTCGTGCACGAGGGCGACTACGTCGAACTCACGCTGATCAATCCCGAGACGAACTCGATGCCGCACAACATCGACTTCCACGCCGCGACCGGAGCACTGGGCGGCGGCGCGCTGACGCTGATCAATCCGGGCGAACAGGTGAGGCTGCGCTTCAAGGCGACCCGGAGCGGCACCTTCGTGTATCACTGCGCGCCCGAGGGGGCGATGATCCCGTGGCACGTCGTATCGGGCATGAGCGGCACCATCATGGTGCTGCCGCGCGACGGCCTGAAGAACGAGAAGGGCGAGCCGGTCCGCTACGACCAGGCGTTCTACATCGGCGAGAACGACTTCTACGTTCCCCGCGACGAGGACGGCAACTTCAAGACCTACGATAGTCACGGCGACTCTTACGCCGACACGCTCGAGGTGATGAAGGGCCTGATCCCCACCCACGTCGTCTTCAACGGCGCGAAGGGCGCGCTGACGGGCGAGAACGCCATGAAGTCGAAGGTCGCCGAGACCGTGCTGATCGTCCACAGCCAGGCCAACCGCGACACGCGGCCCCACCTGATCGGTGGACACGGCGACTACGTGTGGGAAGAAGGCAAGTTCGCCAACCCGCCCGCCAAGGACCTGGAGACCTGGTTCATCCGCGGCGGGTCGGCGGGAGCGGCGCTCTACACCTTTCTCCAGCCGGGCGTGTACGCCTACGTGAACCACAACCTCATCGAGGCCGTGGAACTCGGAGCGACCGCGCATTTCCTGGTCGAAGGCGAGTGGAACGACGACCTGATGAAGCAGGTCGAAGCGCCCGGGCCGATCCCAGTGAACTGAGCTTCGCCAACCGAACCTCAAGCGAGCGGCGGTCCGGATGTCCGGGCCGCCCTTCGAGGACAAGGCCATGCATCTCCATCTCTACGAAGCGGCCGTCGGCGTGGCGGCATCCCTTACGGTGCCTGCGGCCATCCTAGGCATCAGCGCAGAACCCCAAGGGCCTTCCCTGCACGAGGTGGACCCCACGGTGGAGATCGTGGAGATGGTCCTCGACTTTCCATTGCCCGGCGAGTTCCTCGCAGGCGGAACTCCGGCAGCAGCCCCCGTCGAGAAGAAGGCTGTCCCGGCGTTTCGGATCATGAAACACCAGGTGAGCCTGGCCGACTACGGCCTCTGCGTCGCCGATGGTGCATGCGATCCGGCAGACGCCGCGCCCACCGATGCGGACGTTCCGGTCACCGGGGTCAGCTTCCTGGATGCCGACGCCTACGCAAGCTGGTATTCGAAAGCCACAGGCCAGACCTGGCGGCTGCCCACGGCGGTCGAGGCCTCGGCTGCCGCCGCCGAGCGGTTCGGCGGGGAATCCTTTTCGGCCGCAGCCTACGATGCGGCCAATCCATCGGTGCGGTGGCTGCGGCGCTACCGAGAGGAGGCGGCAGCGAAGCGGCCCGCCGATCCGCAACCGAAGCCGCGCGGCCACTACGGCCCGAACACGCGCGGCATCGAGGACTTCGGCCGCAATGTCTGGGAATGGACGTCGACCTGCTACGCGCGGACCACACTTGCGCCAAATGGCGCGATCGAAAGCGTTACCGAAAACTGCGGCGTCCACGTGCTCGAAGGACGGCACCGCGCATACATGTCAAACTTCGTCCGCGACGGAAAGAGCGGCGGCTGCGCCGTCGGCACGCCTCCGGAGAACCTCGGCTTCCGACTCGTCCGTGACAAGGATTCGATGATCGCCGGGACAAGAAGCTGGCTGCGCGGCGCCTTGCGCTCAGCGTTGGCAGACGCCGCCTGAAGGAACATGTGATGAGAATGAGAATGCGGGCCACGCTCGCCGCAACCTTGCCTGCGGGCAACGAATCCGTCGTCGAGCGGCTGCGGCGGGGCATAGCCGAGGCAGGCCTCGACTGCAGGTGCCGCGAGGCTGCCAACGACGTGCTCGACAGGGCAGGGCTGGAAGAGGAACTCGTGCGGCGCGCGGGCGGTCTCGCCGATGCGCGGAGGATGCGCGACGCGATCGTGATCGTTCTCGCCCTGCTCGGCGAGCTGGACGAGCTCATGCCGGATGAGCCGGACCGCAGCGCGTTCCACGAGATCGCGGGCCTGTTCCAGGACGTCGCCGACTTCGCTGCCGACGGAGCAACTGCGGCCATCAGGGCCGCTGGACAGGGGAACGCGTGATGGGCACGGCAGGCGTTTCCGACCGTTCGGTTCCGAGGGCCGCGCTCAAGTCCGGGGACCTGTCGAGGGACGGCCGAGGCCGTATCCGTGCAATGCCGCCGATCCTCCATTATGGCTTCCGCCCGTTCTTCTTTTTCGCCGCGCTTCACGCCGGACTGGCCATCCCGCTCTGGCTCGGAGCCTACTTCGGTGGCTTCGACATCCGCGGACCCTTCGGCGGCATGCACTGGCATGCCCACGAAATGCTGTTCGGCTACCTGTCCGCCGTCATCGCGGGGTTCATCCTTACCGCCATTCCCAACTGGACCGGGCGGCTGCCGCTCAGCGGATGGCCGCTCGCCATGCTCGTCGGGCTGTGGCTCGCGGGACGGGCGGCTTGTCTTGCTTCGCCCGTCCCATGGCTCGCCATGGCGGTCGACCTCGCGTTTCCGGTGACGCTTGCCTTCGCGATCTGGCGCGAGGTCACGGCGGGAAGACACTGGAAGAACGCGCCCGTAGCGGTGATGATCACGCTGTTCGGCATCGCCAACGCGGCCGACCATCTGGCCAACGCCGGCGTGCTCGACCACGATCTTGGCCAGCGCTTGGCCTTGGCCGCTGCCGGAATGCTGATCGCGCTGATCGGCGGGCGCATCGTGCCCAGCTTCACCCGGAACTGGATCGTGAAGGAAGGCTCCACCGCGCTTCCGGCCCCCTTCGGCCAGCCAGACAAGGCTGCGCTTGCCACCACGGTCGCGGCGATGCTCGGGTGGGTCGTGATGCCCGACAGCGTCCTCGTCGGCGTGCTGCTCTTCGCCGCCGGAGCGCTACTCGCGGTGCGGCTCTTCCGGTGGCGCGGCCTGTCCACTTTTCGGGAGCCGATCCTGCTGGTATTGCATCTCGGCTATGGCTGGCTCGCCGCCTCGTTCGCGCTGCTTGGTTTAGCGATCATGCTGCCCGATGCGGTTCCCTACTCGTCCGCCTTGCACGCTCTAACCGCAGGCGCCGTGGGCACCATGACGCTTGCCGTCATGACCCGGGCAAGCCTCGGCCACACGGGAAGGATCATCGTCGCCGACCGCTTGGTCGTTGCGATGTATGGCATGGCCTCGGTCGGAGCCATGCTGCGTGTCGCCGCCCCCTTCGCGGGAGACTGGTACGGCCATGTCCTTTCGTGCGGCGGGACGCTGTGGGCCGGGGCCTTCCTGCTCTTCGCATTCCGCTACGCTCCGATCCTCTGGGGCCGGCGGGCTTGAGAGGAAGGTCATGCTTCCGTTCCGGTCGTAAATCGATGGACATCTGAGAATGCTGGGTTAGTATTTTCCACGTATCGGCATAATGCCGAGTCCCAGGCCCATGATGAGGAGGTCATGACCCAGGACATCCGGGAGACGACAGCATCGGCGGACATCCCGCCCGCGAAGACGCGGCGCCGGGAACTTCTGATTTTCCTGGTCCTGGCATTCGGCATCTGGCCCGTTGTCGCGGTGGGCGTCGTGGGCGGCTACGGCTTCCTTGTCTGGATGTATCAGATCGTCTTCGGCCCGCCCGGGCCTCCGGGTGGCTGATATGCGCGAACTCACCAGACGGGGCTTGCTCACCGCTGGCGCAGGCGACCGATACCACATCTCGAGCGCGGTCGTCGTGGCCCTGCCGGAGCGGCGTGCCGAATTGTCTGAACGGCTCGCGGCGATGCGTGGCGTGGAGGTGCACGCCAGCGAGGGCAGCCGGGTCGTGCTCACGATCGAGGGTCCGACCAGCGGGATGCTGGGAGAAACGCTGACGACGATCTCGGCGATGGACGGCGTGCTTGCCGCGAACATGGTGTTCGAACATGCCGAGGATCAGGAGGCGCGGTCATGACGGCTGCCATGAACCGACGCGATCTCCTCAAGGCACATGCGGCGGCGCTTGCGGCCGCGTCCGCGGGCATCACGCTGCCGGCCGCCGCGCAGCCCGTTCCGGGCGGCGTGAACGCGCTGGAGATCAAGTGGTCGAAGGCGCCGTGCCGCTTCTGCGGCACCGGATGCGGGGTCATGGTCGGCGTGAAGGACGGCCACGTCGTCGCCACCCACGGCGACAGCCAGGCCGAGGTCAACCGCGGCCTCAACTGCGTGAAGGGCTACTTCCTGTCGAAGATCATGTACGGCCAGGACCGCCTGACTACGCCGCTGATGCGCAAGTCCGGCGGGGTCTACGACAAGGACGGCGAGTTCGAGCCCGTGTCGTGGGACGAAGCGTTCGACGTGATGGCGCAGAACTGCAAGGCGACGCTGCGCGAGAAGGGACCAGAAGCCGTCGGCATGTTCGGCTCCGGCCAGTGGACGATCTTCGAGGGCTACGCAGCGACAAAACTGATGCGTGCGGGCTTCCGCTCCAACAATCTCGACCCGAACGCGCGCCACTGCATGGCGTCTGCCGCCGTCGCCTTCATGCGCACCTTCGGCATGGACGAGCCGATGGGCTGCTACGACGACTTTGAGCACGCCGACGCCTTCGTCCTGTGGGGTTCGAACATGGCGGAGATGCATCCGATCCTGTGGACCCGGCTGGCTGACCGCAGGTTGGGACACCCGCACGTGCGCTGCGCCGTTCTCTCGACGTTCACGCATCGCTCGATGGATCTCGCCGACATCCCGATCGTGTTCAAGCCCGGGACGGACCTGGCCATCCTCAACTACATCGCCAACCACATCATCCAGACGGGCCGGGTGAACGAGGCTTTCGTCCGCGACCACGCCGTCTTCATGAGCGGTGCGACCGACATCGGCTACGGCTTGCGACCGGACAATCCTGTCGAGATGGCTGCCAAGGGCGCTGCCGATCCGGGCAAGATGGAGCCGATCGACTTCGAAGCGTTCCGAACGATGGTCTCGGAATACACGCTGGAAATGGTGTCGGAACTGTCCGGCGTGGAACCCGGGTTCCTCGAGCAGCTGGCCGAACTCTACGCCGATCCCGTCGTGAAGGTGATGTCACTCTGGACGATGGGCTTCAACCAGCACGTCCGGGGCGTGTGGGCCAATCAGATGGTCTACAACATCCACCTGCTGACCGGAAAAATCTCAGAGCCGGGCAACAGCCCGTTCTCCTTGACGGGCCAGCCCTCGGCATGCGGCACCGCGCGCGAGGTAGGTACCTTCGCCCACCGGTTGCCCGCCGACATGGTGGTGACCAACCCCGAGCATCGCGAGCATGCCGAGGAGATCTGGCGGCTGCCCCACGGACTGCTGCCCGACAAGGTCGGCTTCCACGCTGTCCAGCAGGACCGGATGCTGAAGGACGGCAAGCTCAACTTCTACTGGGTACAGGTCAACAACAACGTGCAGGCGGCGCCCAACAGCTCGAACGAGACCTATCCGGGCTACCGCAACCCAGACAATTTCATCGTGGTCTCCGACGCCTATCCGACGGTGACGGCGCTCTCGGCCGACGTGATCCTGCCCGCGGCGATGTGGGTGGAGAAGGAAGGCGCCTATGGCAATGCCGAGCGTCGCACCCATGTCTGGCGGCAGCTTGTGAACGCGCCCGGCGAGGCCCGGTCCGACCTCTGGCAGCTGACCGAGTTTTCGAAGCGCTTCACCACCGACGAGGTCTGGCCTGCCGAAATCCTGAACGCCCATCCCGAATACCAGGGCAAGTCGCTGTTCGACGTGCTGTTCCGGAACGGCAAGGTCGACCGCTTCCCGCTGGCGGACCTCGACGCGGAATACGAGAACAGGGAGAGCCGCGAATACGGCTTCTACCTGCAGAAAGGCCTGTTCGAAGAGTATGCCGAGTTCGGGCGTGGCCATGGGCACGACCTCGCGCCCTTCGACACTTACCACGAGGTGCGCGGCCTGCGCTGGCCCGTCGTCGACGGCCAGGAAACGAAGTGGCGATACCGCGAGGGACTGGACCCCTACGTGAAGCCGGGCGAGGGCGTACGCTTCTACGGCAGGCCCGACGGCAAGGCGGTCATCCTCGCCGTGCCCTACGAGCCCCCGGCGGAATCGCCGGACGACGAATACGACGTCTGGCTGGTGACGGGCCGGGTGCTCGAGCACTGGCACTCGGGTTCCATGACCATGCGCGTGCCGGAACTCTATAAGGCGTTCCCCGGAGCGGTGTGCTTCATGAACGCCGACGATGCGCGCCGTCGCGGCATCAACCAGGGCGCTGCGGTCAACGTCGTCTCCCGTCGCGGAGAACTGCGTGTCCGGGTCGAGACGCGAGGCCGCAATCGGATGCCGCGCGGCGTTGTATTCGTCCCCTGGTTCGACGCCAGCAAGCTCATCAACAAGGTCACTCTCGACGCCACCGATCCCATCTCGAAACAGACGGATTTCAAGAAATGCGCGGTCAGGATCGTCCCCGCGTGACGCGCCGCGCGCCGCTGTTCGTCGCCCTCGCGCTGGTCGCGCTCGCGAGCACCGCTGCGCTGGCGCAGATGTCGACCGAGATCGTGCCGCCGCTGACGGGCGCGGCGCAACCCATGGAGAACCTGCCCGCCGATCCGATCCCGCGCTGGATCGTCGACGACGTGCGCAAGATGCGCGCCTATCCCGAGCAGCCGCCGATCATCCCGCACTCAATCGAGGGCTACCAGCTTTCGGTGAATGCCAACCGCTGCATGTCGTGCCACAAGCGCGAATTCACGGAAGGCTCGGGCGCGCCGATGATCAGCGTCACTCACTACATGACGCGTGAGGGCCAGATGCTGGCGGACGTGTCGCCCAGGCGCTACTTCTGCACGGCCTGCCACGTGCCCCAGGCCGACACTGCGCCGCTGGTCGGCAACACCTTCATCGACATGAGCGAGCTCGGCGTCGGCCACGCCGGGGACGAATAGATGTGGGCGCGGATAAAGGCGGCCGCGCTTTGGGCCTGGCGGATCGTCTCCACGCCGGCGGCGACCCTCAGCCTCGGCTTCCTGACGCTCGGCGGCTTCCTGGGGGGCGTGATCTTCTGGGGCGCGTTCAATACCGCGCTGGAAGTGACGAACACCGAGGCCTTCTGCACCTCGTGTCACGAGATGGAGGACAACGTCTACGAGGAGCTGACGCGCACGGTGCACTTCTCCAACCGCTCCGGCGTGCGCGCGTCGTGCCCGGACTGCCACGTTCCGCACGAATGGACCGACAAGATCGCCCGCAAGATGCAGGCTTCGAAGGAGGTCTGGGGCACAATCTTTGGCACCATCAACACGCGGCAGAAGTTCCTGGAGAAGCGCCTGGAACTGGCACAGCACGAATGGGCGCGGCTGAAGGCCAACGACAGCCTCGAGTGCCGCAACTGCCATTCCTCGGTCGCGATGGACCTGTCGCGGCAGGCGCCGCGCGCCGCCGAGATCCACACCCGCTACCTCCTGTCCGGCCAGGCGACCTGCATCGACTGCCACAAGGGCATCGCGCATGAGCTTCCCAACATGGAAGGCGTCGATCCGGGCTGGAAGGTACCGCCGGAACTGCAGGGTAAGGAACCGCCGCAGGCATCGGTGTTTGATAGGCTGGAGCGCATCGCGCGCTCTCCGCATGGTTACATGTGGAGCGTGTCCGACCTCGCGACGCTTGCGGAGTAAGGTTCGGCCTCCGCGCGCCGCGCAATGGCGTTAGGCCGGGAAGCACCGCCTCGCTTCCCGGTACACGGGGATTCGCTCGCGCGGATCCGCGTTCAATTGGCGGCCAGTACATGGCCGAACAGCTCGGCGAAGACGGCCTTGGCCTTGCCGGTTTGCTTCACGGCTTTGGCTTCTTCCACATTGGCGGGTTCGCCGACCCTGATCAGCGCGACCATGCCCATGGCGTAGTGCGGCGCGCACTTCACGCCGTATACGCCTTCCGCCGTGACGGTGACCTTGAATTCCTCGTTGAACTTGCTCTTGAAGGCTTCCGCCCCGGCCGGAATCATGCCCTTGATGCTCTCGACATTGTGGCCCTTGTCCGTCGGCACAAACCGGATCGTATCACCGGGGGCGGCGACGATCAGGTCCGGCTCGAACACCATCGCGCCCTTCGCGCCCTTGTTGAGCATGAGAACCTCGATCTCGGCCGCCTGGGCAGCTCCGGCCGCGATGATGGCCGCTCCGAGGGCGAGAGCTGCGAGTATGCGTTTCATTGTTATGTCCTTTCCAATTCGCGGCTTGATCTGCCGTTGATCGATGGATAGCCGGCGACGCCGCGAGGCGGTTTGCGCAAACGCAAACAAAGGGTAGAAACCGGGAGGTTTGGACTTCCGGAAGACTTCCAGCATGCCGCTCGACAAGTCGCTCGTATCGGGACTGCCCGCCTTCGCCGGACTGAGCGGCGAGGATGTCGGCGCAGTCCTTGCCTCCGCGCGCTCGTCGCGTTTTCCGAAGGATTCCGAGGTCTTCTCCCAGGACGAGGAAGCCAGGCAGTTCTTCCTGCTCCTGTCGGGCCACATCAGGGTGGTGAAGGCCACGCCCGAGGGCGAGCAGGTCATCGCCCGCTACATCAACGAGGGCGAGCTGTTCGGCATCGCCATCGCTATGGGACGGACGGCGTACCCGGCGAGCGCGGTCGCGGCGGTGGACTGCGTGGTGTTGTCATGGCCGAATAGCGTCTGGCCTGACTTCCAGTCGCGTGTTCCCGGCTTCGGCGCGAACGCCTACCAGACGATCGGCGCCCGCCTGCAGGACACGCAGTCCCGCGTGGTGGAGATGTCGACGCGCCAAGTCGAGCAGCGGATCGCGGGAGCGGTGATGCGGCTGGTCCAGCAGTCCGGACGCAAGACCGACGAGGGCGTCGAGATCGACTTCCCTATTACACGGCAGGACATCGCCGAGATGACCGGGAGCACGCTGCACACGGTCAGCAGGCTGATGAGCGCCTGGGAGGACGAAAGCATCGTGAAGAGCGGCCGCCAGAAGGTGATCGTCACCGATCCGCATGCGCTTATGCTGGTCGCCGAGAACCGGCGCAAGAAATGAGGCGCCGGAGGCGCAAGCGAGGCTAGGCTGCGTTCCGGTCGCGTTCGAGATGGAATTCGCGGTTGCTGCAGAAACCCGGCACGCCCGATGTTCCGGCACGGACCCACTCGGCGCATTCAGACCCATGCCTGCCCAGGATGCAGCGCCATATCGCGTTGCGCGATCTGGTGTTCGGACGAAAAGGCCCTAGGATAGCGCCTCATCGACTGGTCGAGTCGGGTCGCGGCGGCTTCGATCATGCGCATCTCGCTTCTCCCTTGGGGAATTCCGGCCTGGAAGCGTTCGTCTCGAAGGCGGACGGGGCGCCTGTCGACGGGTCGGACCGCATTGCGGCGAGCAGTTCGGCCGAGAAGGCCGCCTCGTCGATCGCATGGGCGGCGGCCGCGTCCGCCACGGTGTGGAAGATTCCGATCGGGCAGCCGATGCACAGCATCCGATGGCGGATCATGACCCGGATCGTCGCGGGCCATCTGCGCATGATCTCGTCGACCGGCATGTCGGGGTCTATGGCGGAAGGCTTCATCCGGCTTATCTCCTCAATTCGAAAGCCTAGTCGTTGGCCTCCCGCCCATCGTTGTTCCCGCGCAAAGAACCCGACGGTAGCGGGATGCGACATCCAGAAGCGTCCTCTGCGGCGCGATCGCTGCAAGGCGGAAGCCTTGGCAATCGGGAGTGATGTGGCAGGCAAGAGACGATCAAGGCGATGCTGCGGACCGATTGAGCGGACTCCCATCACAGTCGTATAGGAATTAGGGAGGGCAAAGCGTTGATCACACTGGAAGTCGTGGCTGAGATAGTCGACCTCCGACGGCAGCTATT
>JBFWSL010000132.1:0-10409 GCA_050248375.1 Hyphomicrobiales bacterium
ACCGACGCATGGGTGGCCATGAAGCTCTCCGTCGCCCTGTCCAGCGCTTCCCGCGCCCGCGCCATGCGCCTGGCCGAGCGCGCCAGCGCCTCGCCCGTGATCCCGAGCGTCTCCAGTTGCTTCAGCGCCGCGCGAACGCGTACCCGCTCGAAGCGCCTGTCCTCGTTGCTGGGATCCTCGATCCAGGAGAGGCCCTGCGCTTCCAGCATCGCCCTGAGCCGGGCCCTGGGAACGGTCAGCAGCGGTCGCAGCACCGGAATGCCGGCCCAGGCGATGCGGCCGGCGATGCCGCTCAGGCCGTCCACGCCGCTGCCCCGCGCCAGCCGCATGACCAGCGTTTCCGCCTGGTCCTCCAGGTGATGCGCGGTGACGATGGCGCCGATGCCGTGGGCGTGCGAATGGGCGGCCATCAGGTCGTAGCGGGCGATGCGCGCCGCCGCCTGCACGCCGGTCGCGGGCTTGATGCCTTCCCAGCGCAGCACCGCCGCGTCCAATCCGAGCGCGCGGGCAGCTTTCGCCACCGCCCTGGCTTCCCTCGCCGCCTCCGGTCTCAGCCCGTGATCGACGCTGAGGACGGTGAGTTTCGCGCGGGCCCGGGGATCGCAGGCGCGCCAGCGCGCGGCCAGATGCATGAGCGCGGTGCTGTCCGCCCCGCCCGAGACGGCAAGCGCGGCATGCGCGATGCCCTCGATCGGGCGGAAGAGGTCCGTGATCTCGCTGTCGCTGAACCCCGCCTGCACGGTCCTAGCACCCGGCGCGGCGCGCTTCCGTCGCCGCGCGCTGCTTCAGGTAGTCGGCCGCGTCGGGGAACTTGCGGCCCACCTCGGCGATGGTGGCGCAGGCGTCTTCCTTGTTGCCGAGCTGAGCCAGCGAGGTGCCCAGCCGCAGCAGGCTTTCGGCCGCCTTGCTGCTGTTGGGATAACGCTGGTAGGCCTTGAGGAAACTGTCAGCCGCCTGCTTGTACTGGTTGCGCATGAAATAGGTCTCGCCCAGCCAGTATTGCGCGTTGCCGGCAAGCGCGTCCGAGGGGAAATTGGACAGGAACATCCGGAACCCCTGCTCGGCCGACGCATAGTCGCGGCGCACCAGATTGCCATAGGCCTGGTCGTAAAGGGCGCGCGCCTGCGCGGGCGGCAGCGCCGCCGTCTGCCCGGCCGGCGCTCCCTGCGGCTGCCCGCCGAGCTGTCCCGGCTGCCCTTCCGCGCCAAGCTGACCCTCGCCACTGCGCAGTGATGGCGCCTGGCCCTCGCCGCTGCGCAGCGGCGGCGTCTGGCCCCACTGCGGCAACTGCTGCTGTTGCGGCTGCGCGAAAGGCGGCGTCTGCGGAACGGCCTGCTGCTGCTGGTCCGGCGGCAAGGTGACCGTACCGAATTGCGGCGCCGGCTCCTGCGGAGCGCCCGGCCCTGCCGGCGACTGGTCTGTCCCCGAGGCACTGAAGGCATTCAGTTGCGACGTGAGCTGTTCGACCTGCCGGGACAAGGCGTTGATCTGGGTTTCCATGACCCGGATGCGCTGGTCGGAGTCGCCGGAGAGCGCGCCCGCCGATACGCCGGCGGGCGCCTGCGCGGCCGCCGCGCCGCCGCCGTCGCGCACCAGCGACTGCAGCGTGCCAAGCATGGTCTGGATTTCGAGGACCTGCTCCTCGATGTTGCGCACGCGCTGCTCCAGGCTTCCACCCGCCTGCGGCTGGGCTTCCTGGGGGGGCGCTCCCTGGGCCTGCACCCGGGCGGAACCCGCCGCCATCATCAGGCCTGCGAGCAGCACAAGCAGCGCAGGACGGCGCGCCAGGGCGGAAAACGATGCGGAAATGCCTGTCATGTGTTTGCGAATGTGCGGAATTGTGGAGCCAGCGGGCTAGTCATCGTATCCCGTGGCGGGCAAGTCAATGCCGCAACCGCCGCCGGAAACACAACCGGCGGCCACTTTACCGCACATTCTGGCCAAACCATGATCCCGTCACCGCATGCGGCGGGCCATCAGGCCCGCCGGCGCGTCCGGGATCAACTGCCCGCGTGGCGTCCCAGCGCGGTCACCGCGCGGCGATTCTGCGACCAGCAGGAGATATCGGCGCACAACGCCACGGGCCTCTCCTTGCCATAGGAGATCGTCCGCAATCGCTGCGGCGGCACCCCGAGGCTGGCCAGATAGCTCTTGACCGCGGTGGCGCGCTTCGCGCCCAGCGCGATGTTGTATTCGCGCGTGCCGCGTTCGTCGGCATGGCCCTCGATGGTCACCGAATAGTTCGGATACCGCGCCAGCCAGCGCGCCTGCCCCTGCAATGTCGACATGGCCTGCGGCGTCAGCGACGAGCTGTCCACCTCGAAATAGACCTTGTCGCCGACACTGGCGGCGAATTCCCGCGGGCTTCCGGGCGTAATGGGCCCTTCGGCGCCGGCGGCGCCCAGCTCCTGCGGCGGTTTCTTGGAACAACCGGCGGCGAACGCCGCCAGGATCACCATGCCCGCGGCACAGAGCGCGCGGACAACCCCTTCCCGACACATATACTCAACTCCCACTAGACCGGGTGCACACTCCCGGTGCGTTAGTGAAGCGTAAAGTCCAACCGTTAACGCAAACTTACCGGCGGGACGCGGCACAGACGTGACCGCCCTATGGCGATCCTGCGTCGGAAGGAGGTTTTTCGGGAGAAATGCGCCTTGATGGCGGGCCACAAACGCCGCCCAAGCCCAATCGTGGCGGAAAAAAGATCGCCGGGAACCTGGGGGCAAAGCCGGCCGCGCCTGGGGATGGTATGGGGAAAAACTGTGCGGAAAACAAAAACGCCGCGCCTCTGGTGCGCGGCTTCGGCGAACAGGACCAGATAATTCGGAGTTACTGGCCCTTTACCGGTTCCGGATGGTGCTGGGAGCCGTGCTCACCCGTACCCTTTGGGGCACGGGTAGCACGGCATCCAGCGTATCCATCCCGGGGAGGAAATACCCCCGCGAAACGGTGAAATCTTGTGTCGTTGCCCAATTAGGCGCGGACAGCCTGCTCAATGGTGATCGAGCCCAGCTTGGCCGGCTTGTGCGTCACGTTCTTGCGGCAAGCCCCCAAAGCGGCGGCGGTTGCCACGATCGTGGCGACAACGATCACGCCCTTCAAACCCTGCATGGTCTTCTCTCCTTTGTTAAACGGCACAAGCCGTTAATGGCATGTACCGAAATCCGGACGTTCTAATCAAGGAAGGACTGCACTTAGGCCCGCGTTTTCTCGGGATATGGTGCGAAAATGCAACGCCCGAATCTCAGCCCCCAACGTCTCAAGGCTACAATTGCGGGTAGTCTGTATCAAGATGGTTAACGAAGCTTTTTAACGGCTTTGCCGGGCCGGATAACCCTTGATAAATCAGTTGATTAAGGGTGACCAGGCCGGGTCCGATCCGAAAGCCGGAGTGGCCACCGGGCGCTCGTTGTAGCCGGTCAGGTCGATGGAATAGAGCCGGGGCCCGCCCTGGGCGCCCTGCGACTCCCGGAAGAACATCAGCACCCGGCCATTCGGCGCCCAGGTGGGGCCTTCGTTATGGTAGCCCTCGGTCAGCACCCGCTCGCCGGAACCGTCGGTTTTCATGACCCCGATGAGGAATTGTCCCTGCGTTTGCTTGGTGAAGGCGATCAGGTCGCCTCTCGGCGACCAGACGGGCGTGGAATAGCTGCCGGTGCCCGCGCTGATGCGCCGGACGTTCGAGCCGTCCGCGTTCATCACGTAAAGCTGCTTGCGCCCCTCCCGGTCCGATTCGAACACGATCTGCCGTCCGTCGGGCGAATAGCTGGGCGCGGTGCTGATTCCCTGCACATTGGTCAGCCGGTAAAGCTTCCGGCCCCGCAGATCCATGGCGAAGATGTTGGTGTTGCCGTCTTCCTGCAGGCTCATGATCACGCGGCCCCCGTCGGGCGAGAACCGCGGCGCGAAGCTCATATTGGGGAAATCCCCCAGGCTTTGTCTCTGGCCGGTCTCCACGTTGAGCAGGAACACCCTCGGCGTGCCCGTCTCGTAGGACATGTAGGTGATGTCCTGGCTGGTCGGGCTGAAGCGCGGCGTCAGCACGAGCGCCGAGCCCGAGGTCAGCACCCGCACATTCGCCCCGTCCTGGTCCATCACCGCCAGCCGCTTGACGCGGGCGTTCTTCGGACCCGTCTCGTCCACGAACACGATGCGCGTATCGAAATAGCCCTTCTCGCCCGTCAGCCGCTCATAGACCGCGTCGGCGATGATATGGCCGATGCGGCGCCAGTTGCGCATGTCGGCGGCCACCTGCTGGCCGGCGAGTTGCTTGCCCGCATAGACGTCCCACAGCCGGAACTCGGCCGTGATGCGTCCGTCCGCCTGCCGCATCACGCGGCCGATGACCACCGCCTGCGCCTTGATGGCGCTCCAGTCCGGGAAACGCGGCGGCCGCGCCACGTCGACGCCCTGCTCGATGAAGGCGGCGGGGTCGATGGGCTGGAACAGGCCGGACCGCTCCAGATCCGCCGTGATGACCTTCGACACCTCCATGCCGAGCTGCTGGTCGTCCAGCGTCGCTCCGGTGAAGCTGGTGATGGCGACGGGGATCGGCTTCAGGCTTCCCCGCGTGACATCCAGCTCCATGACCGCCCGTGCCGCCGGGGTCTGTGCAATGAGCCCCAGCCACAGCGCCGCGAGCGCCAGAAGCGCGTGGCCGGGGATGGAGCGATGGAAAAGCGAGGTGGTCATGACGGTCATCCTCTGAACATGTCGCGCGGGTCGAAATTGATGATCATGTCCCGCCAGAGTTCGTATTTGGCCGATGGAAGCTGGTAGGGCTGGCACAGCATGACGGCGCGCACGGCGCTGTCGGCGGCGGCCTGGAAGAAGGGCGACGGCTCGGTGTTGACCACCTGCGGGTTCGACGTGAGCGTGCCGTCGGGGGCGAGTTGCATCCTGAGCCTCACCCTGATGGCGTCCGCCCCGATGCCGCCCACCGGCGGGCTCCAGCATTGCGAGATGCGCGCCCTGAGCGCGTCGATCTCGCTGATGGACATGGTCATGTCCTGCCCGCTCTCGCGGCCCCTGGCCTTTTCCTGCGGCGCTGGCGGAGCTTCCGGCCTGGGAGGCGCGCCCGCGTCCGGCGCCTTGTTCAGCAGCGCCGCGATGCGGTCCGGGTTGAAGTCGTTCTGCTTCTTCTTCGGCGCGTCCTTGGCCGCGGCCTTGTCGCCGTCCTTCTCCACCGCCGCCGGTTTGGGCTTCGGTTTTGGCGGCTCGGGCTTCTTTTCCACCACCTTCTTCGGCTCGGGCCTGGGCTCCGGCTTCTTCTCCACGGGCTTGGGCTCCGGCGCCTTGGCCTGCGGCGCGGGCGCGGGCTCGGCTTCCGCCTTCTGCTCGCGCTTGGGCGGCGGGGTTTCCTTCTTCGCCACGGGCTTGGGCGGCTCGGGCTTCGGCTCGGCCGCCCTGGCCTCCTCCTTGGCGTCCTTCACGCCCGCCTTGATTTTCGTCAGTTCGGTCGGCGACACCAGATCGACCGGGATCGGCTGCGACTCCGGCACGCTCATGTCCTTGCCCGCGAAGGACACCACGGCCCACAGCAGGATGCCGCAATGCAGTGCTATCGAAGCGACCAGTCCCTTGTGCATCGGTTACGCCTCACTGACCGTCCTTGAGCTCGGTCACCAGCGCGATGCGCCGGAACCCGGCCGCGCTGACCGTGCCCATGACCCGCATGACCGTCCCGTAGTCGGTCTGCCGGTCGCCGCGCACGAAGATGCGCTCCTCGTAGCCCGCATTGGTGATAGCGACCAGTTTGGGCACAATTTCGTCGAGCTTCATCTCGGTTTCCTGCAGGAAGATCTTGCCCTCCCGCGTCACCGAGATGGTCAGCGGCTCCTTGTCGCCCTGCAGCTCCCTGGCCTCGGTCCTGGGCAGGTCGATGGGCACGCCGACCGTCAGCAGCGGCGCCGTCACCATGAAGATGATGAGCAGCACCAGCATCACGTCCACGAAGGGCGTGACGTTGATCTCGCTCATCGGCCGGTGCCGGCCGCGCCTGGAGCGCGAACGTCCCGACGATCCCTGGAGCGCGGCGCCCATCAGCCCCTCATGTCCAGGTGGCGGGACAGGATGGCGGAGAACTCGTCCGCGAAGGATTCGAGCCGCTGCGTCTGCCGCGACACCTCGTTGGAGAAGCGGTTGTAGAAGATCACCGCGGGAATGGCGGCGAGCAGGCCGAGAGCGGTGGCGAACAGCGCCTCCGCGATGCCGGGCGCCACAACCGCCAGGTTTGTGGTCTTGGCCGCGGCGATGGCCTGGAAGCTGGTCATGATGCCCCAGACGGTGCCGAACAGGCCGACGAAGGGCGCGGTGGAACCCACCGTCGCCAGGAACAGCAGCCGCCGCTCCAGCCGGTCCACCTCGCGCGTGACCGCCACGTCGAGCACCTTCTCGACGCGGGTCTGAACCCCCGGCAGCAGCTTGTTGCTGGATTCCACGCTGCGCTTCCATTCGCGCATGGCCGCCACGAACAGCGCCGCCATGGATGTGTTCCGGCGCTGCGAGACCCCGTGATAGAGCTCGTCCAGCGACTGGCCCGACCAGAACAGCTTCTCGAAGCGGTCCGTCTCCCGCCCCGTGCGGGAAAACAGGAACAGCTTCTCGATGATGATGGCCCAGCTCCACACCGAGGCGAGCAGCAGGCCGATCATCACCAGCTGCACCACGATATGCGCGTTCATGAACAGGGTCATGATCGACAGATCGGTATGCAGCGCTGCGGCCGGTGCGGTGGTTACGGTCTGCGGCATGAATGGCCTCGTGCTGGGGTCCCCTGAACATTTCCCCGGAATGTGGCTGGCGCATTGCGCCGGCCCTCCCGCCGCGCGGGCAGGCGCACTACGGCAGACCCAATATGTCCAGAATGGGGCTTGCCCTGCGTCTTCCCCGCCCACGGGGCGCGAGCGGCCACCGCGCCCGGGGCGCAATGCCGCTTGTCTCCAGAAGGTCGGGCTTAATGCTTAACGAAACGTTGAAAAGCGTTCCGCACGAGCGCGCCAAGCCGTCGCGGCTTGCCGGATTTCGACACCAGGACCACCTTGACCCGCAGCCGGACCAGGGCGACGCCGTCCCGGCGCACCTCCTGCGCCAGGGTCAGCGTGGCGCCGCCCGTCTCCGCGCAATGGGTGACAACTTCCAGCAGGTCGTCGATGCGGGCGGGCTTGAGGAAGTCGATCTCCATGTGCCGCACCACGAAGGCGGCCGGCTCCTCGCCCCCTTCCCCGTCGATCAGCTCGCGGTGATGGATACCAAGCAGGCGGACGAAGTCCGACCGCCCCCGCTCGCAGAACTTCAGGTAGTTGGCGTGGTAGACGAGGCCGGAGAAGTCCGTGTCCTCGAAATAGACGCGCACGGGCAGCACATGGGTGTCGCCCTCGATGCGCCCGGCCACGTCGGGCCAGTGGCGGCCTTGCGTGTCAGACCTTGTGGTCATTGCCGCCTTCGAACAGCACGAACTGCCCGTTGCCCGCGGGCGGCGGCGAGTCTCATCCTGCCCGGGCCAGTGGCGTGGAAGGTTGCGGTATCTCCTGCTTCCATGCCTTGGCGGCCTCGATCCAGGACTCGATCGCCTCCTGAACATTCCTCAGCGCCTCTTCCGGCGTCTCGCCGTCGGACATGCAGCCGGGAAGGTCGGGAACGATAGCCACATAGCCACCGCCCTCGCTTTCCGCCAGACGCTCGATGCGTACTGAATATTCAAGCTTCATGAACCGTCTCCATGCGCCTCAATATAGCGGACCAGCTTGCGGATGTAGACGGGTTTGATCGGCCTGCGTGCGGGAACACGCACCGCTATTTCGGCACAGTCTGCTGCGATGAAGCTGGACCCCGGCTTTCGCCGGGGTTTCGGTCCTTCCCTTCCCTGAGACCCCGGCAACCCCGGCTTGGGCCTTGCCGGCCGCTTATCCTTGCTCTTGCCCGGGAACATGGCGAAACCCCGGCGAAAGCCGGGGTCCAGGGATGTGTCTACCAGATGTCATCCCTCACTCCTTGCCGCCTTCGAACAGCACGAATTGCCCGTTGCCCGCGGGCGGCGGCGCGGCGAGGCCCAGATGCTCGAACGCCGCGCCGGTGAGCACGCGGCCCCGCGGCGTGCGCGCCAGCAGCCCCTGCTGCAGCAGGAAGGGCTCGATGATCTCCTCGATGGCATCGCGAGGCTCGGACAAGGCCGCCGAGAGGGTTTCCACGCCCACCGGCCCGCCGCCGTAATTCTCCGCGATGCAGGCGAGGTAGCGCCGGTCGAGCGCGTCGAGGCCGCGCCCGTCCACGTCGAGCTGCCTCAGCGCCCGGTCGGCGACGGCGGCGTCCACGATGCTGGCGCCCTCCGCGGTGGCGAAATCGCGCACCCGCCTGAGCAACCGCCCGGCGATACGCGGCGTGCCGCGCGAGCGGCGCGCGATCTCGGCGGCTCCTTCCGCGCTCATGGGCAGCGCCAGCACCCGCGCCCCGCGCCGCACGATCTGCTCCAGCTCTCCCGGCTCGTAGAACTCCAGCCGCACCGGAATGCCGAAGCGGTCGCGCAGCGGCGTGGTCAGCAGCCCCGTGCGCGTTGTCGCCCCGACCAGGGTGAATTTGGCGAGGTCGATGCGCACCGAGCGCGCCGCCGGCCCCTCGCCGATGATCAGGTCGAGCTGGAAGTCCTCCATGGCCGGATAGAGGATTTCCTCCACCGCCGGAGTGAGCCGGTGGATCTCGTCGATGAACAGCACGTCGCGCTCTTCCAGATTGGTGAGCAGCGCTGCGAGATCGCCCGCCTTGGCGATGACCGGGCCGGAGGTGGCGCGGAAATTGACGCCAAGCTCGCGCGCCACGATCTGCGCCAGCGTGGTCTTGCCCAGCCCCGGCGGCCCGGCGAACAGCACATGGTCCAGCGCCTCGCCGCGCTTGCGCGCCGCCTCGATGAACACCTTGAGGTTTTCCCGCGCCCGCTTCTGGCCGATGAACTCGGCCAGCACCTGCGGGCGCAGGGAGGCGTCGGCCTCGTCGCCGGGCAGGCGTGCCATTTCGACGGGACGCTCGGTCATGTCTCAAGCTCCGCGTCCCGGCCGCCCGCCGGCATCAGGCGAAGCCTCGCCACGACGCGCTGTCCCAGGAATGCGCACAATAGAGCGATCGGCCCGACCGCGATGTAGGCCACGAGCATGGAATTGACCGTCTCATGTCCGGTCGGCTGCTTGCCGGAATAAAACTGATAGGCCGGACCCACCAGTCCCGAGGAGAGGAAGGCCACGAGCATGGCGTAGCGGGCGCGGAAATAGCCCCGCCTGAGAAACCTCAGGCTTGCGAAAAGCCCCGTGACAATGGCCGGAAGGGCAACGAAGGCAAGCGCCACGAAGAACAGGTACAGGAACATGGTTCCGTCGGCGATTTTCTGCGGGTCAATCAGCGGCGTGAGAAATGCGGAACCGGCAATGCCGAGGACGACGCTTCCCACCAGCAGCCCGCCGGCCGTGAACACCAGGAAGACCAGGACGGCGCGGCCATATCGGGAGTCGGGTCCGTTCACCGCGCCAGCTCCTTCAGGCCGAGCCGGATCAGCTCTTCCGTCTTCGCCGCGTCGCCCGCCTTCTGCGCGGCCACGGCGACGGCCGCACTTGCCTGCGCCTGGGCGTAGCCGAGATTGGTGAGCGCGGAGACGGCTTCGGCCGCCGCCGGTGTCGTCTGCTCCGCGACCTCCGGCAGCACGATGTCGCCCGGCCTGGCCGCGAGCGTGGCGGCGGGGATCTTGTCCTTCAGTTCGGCCACGATCCGCTGCGCCACCTTCGGACCGACGCCCGGCGAGCGCGCCACCTGCCCCTTGTCCTGCAACGCGACCGCGTTCGCCAGTTCGTTGGGCGAGAGCGTGCCGAGCACCGCGAGCGCCACCTTGGCGCCCACCCCCTGCACGCTTTGCAGCAGCCGGAACCACGCCCGCTCCGTGTCCGTGCGGAAGCCGTAGAGCCTGATGTGGTCCTCGCGCACATGGGTCTCGATGGAGAGCGTCACCGCCTCGCCCGCCTTGGGCATGCCGGCCAGCGTGCGCGGCGCGCAATGCACCTCGTAGCCGACGCCGTTCACGTCCACCAGCACCCAATCGGCGCCGAACGAATCCACGATGCCTTTCAGCTTGCCGATCATGGCGCGCCTTCCGCCAGCGCCAGGGCGCGGACAAGCGTGCGGGCGCCGCGGTGATGGGCATGGGTAATGGCGATGGCCAGCGCGTCCGCCTCGTCGTCGCAGGAAAAGCGCGCGCCGGGCAGCAGCATCTGCACCATCATGCGAATCTGCTTCTTGTCGCCGTGGCCGGCGCCGACGATGGATTTCTTCACCGCGTTGGGGGCGTATTCGCCGACCGGAAGCCCGGCAAGCGCGGGAACCAGGATAGCCGCCCCGCGCGCCTGGCCCAGCTTCAGCGTGGCGGAGGC
>JBFWSL010000133.1:0-10391 GCA_050248375.1 Hyphomicrobiales bacterium
CCCGCCATTCGGTGCGGGAGAGGATGTCGGTTACATGGGGGAGCGATGACATCGCGGCGACCTAGAACAGGAAATAGCGCTGGGCCATGGGCAGCACCCTGGCCGGCTCGCAGGTAAGCAGTTCCCCGTCCGCCCGCACTTCGTAGGTCTCAGGGTGCACGTCGATATCCGGCGTGGAATTGTTCAGCACCATGTCCGCCTTGGAAATGCCGCCGCGCGTATTCGTGACCGCCAGCAGCGGCTTGGCCAGGCCAAGCTTTTCGGAAACCCCTCCATCCATGGCCGCCTGCGACACGAAGCTGACCGCGCTCTCGGTCATGGCCTTGCCATATGCGCCGAACATGTAGCGGTAATGCACCGGCTGCGGCGTCGGGATCGAGGCGTTCGGGTCGCCCATGGGGGCAGCGGCTATGGTTCCCATCTTCAGCACCAGGTCCGGCTTCACCCCGAAGAAAGCCGGCGACCACAAGACCAGATCGGCCAGCTTGCCCACCTCGACCGAGCCGATGTGCCGGCTCATGCCATGGGCGATGGCCGGGTTGATGGTGTATTTGGCGATGTATCGCTTCACCCGGAAATTGTCGTTGCCGCCCTTGTCCTCGGGCAGGGCCCCGCGTTGCTTCTTCATCTTGTCCGCCGTCTGCCATGTGCGGATCAGAACCTCCCCTACCCGGCCCATGGCCTGGCTGTCGGAGGAGATGATGGAGAAGGCCCCTATATCGTGCAGGATGTCCTCCGCGGCGATAGTCTCCTTGCGGATGCGGCTCTCGGCGAAGGCGATGTCCTCGGGGATCGAGCTGTCCAGGTGATGGCAGACTATCAGCATGTCCAGATGCTCATCCAGCGTGTTCACCGTGTAGGGCCGCGTCGGGTTGGTGGACGACGGCAGCACATTCGAGAGCCCGCACACCTTGATGATATCCGGCGCATGGCCGCCGCCCGCGCCCTCCGTATGGAAAGCGTGGATGGTGCGGCCCTTGAAGGCGCCGATGGTGTCTTCCACGAAGCCGGACTCGTTGAGCGTGTCCGTGTGGATCATCACCTGCACATCCATATCGTCCGCCACCGACAGGCAACAGTCGATGGCCGCCGGCGTCGTGCCCCAGTCCTCGTGCAGCTTGAGCGCACAGGCGCCCGCCCTGATCTGCTCCACCAGCCCTCCCGGCTGGGAGGCGTTGCCCTTGCCGGCGAAGGCGAGGTTCATGGGAAAGGCGTCGGCCGCCTGGAGCATGCGTCCGATATGCCACTCGCCTGGCGTACAGGTGGTGGCGTTCGTGCCGGTCGCCGGACCCGTACCGCCGCCAAGCATGGTGGTCACGCCCGACATCAGCGCTTCTTCGATCTGTTGCGGACAGATGAAATGGATATGAGCGTCGAAGCCTCCGGCGGTGAGTATCTTGCCTTCTCCCGCAATGGCCTCGGTAGCGGGACCGACAACGATATTCACGCCCGGCTGGGTGTCCGGGTTGCCGGCCTTGCCGATGGCGGCGATGCGGCCGTCCTTCAGGCCCACGTCGGCCTTCACGATACCCCAGGTGTCGATGATCAGCGCGTTGGTGATGACCGTATCGACCGCACCGTTCTCGCGGGTCGCCTGGCTCTGGCCCATGCCGTCGCGGATGACCTTGCCGCCGCCGAATTTCACTTCCTCGCCATAGATGGTGTGATCCTTTTCCACCTCCACGATCAGGTCCGTGTCCGCCAGACGCAGCCTGTCGCCCACGGTGGGACCATACATGTCGGCATAGGCGGCACGGCTGATCCTGGCTGGCATGGCTGTGTCCTGTCTCGGCTATTGCATCTGCTTCCGCCAGGCGGCGGTGCGATACTTTTCGGGAAGCGTCTCGTCGTCGAGGAAGTCGTATTCGATGCCCAGCGCATCGAGCTCCGCGAAATACCGGTCGCGCTGGCTTTCCGGCAGCTTCGCTCCGCACCAGGGGCAATACTGGATCAGCGAGTAGGACGGCCCGCCGTCATGGATGATGATCCCGTACTCGTCGAACACCTCGCTGTAGTGGACGAGTGCGTCGGGACACTCGAACGGACTTGAGTGCTGCTCGCAATGAAACTCCACCGCGGCACGCATCCCCTCGCAACAATGCTCACCCTCACCCATCTTTCACGTTCCGTATCCCGTCGCCGGTCAATTCGCGCCCCCGCCAGCCAGCTCCTTCAGTTCCTTCGTCCGCGCGTTCGTGACTTTCGCCAGACAATGCCCGACCAGCATCGGCTCCATGGACCCTCCCCGCGCCTCGAATCCTTCCAGTTCACAGCTCTTGTCGCGGAAAACGATCCATGCGCGCTGGGCTTCGCGCAGGGTCACCTCCGCCCCTTTCAACTCCGCCGGCAGAGCGGCGTCCTGCTCCCTCATCGCGGCGAGCGTCTTCTTGTAGGCGGCGTTCAGCTCCCCATCGGCCGCCTTGTAGGCAAGGCCCGCGCACATGTTCATGTCGGTTTGGGTCTGCGGGTCCTTACAGTCGGGCCCCTGGGCCAGGACCGCAGTCGCCGCGATCTGGGCAATAGCAAACAAAGCCGCTGCATGAACGGAGCCGTTCATTCCAGCTTTCCCATCACCTTGCCGTTGAAGCCATAGACAATCCGCGCGCCCGCATAGGGCACCAGAGTCACCTCGCGGCTCTGACCGGGCTCGAAGCGCACCGCGGTCCCCGCCGCGATGTCGAGACGCATGCCCCTCGCCTTTTCCCGGTCGAAACCGAGGGCGGCGTTGGTCTCGTAGAAATGATAGTGGCTGCCCACCTGCACCGGGCGGTCCCCGGTATTGGCGACTGTCAGCGTCAGCGTCCTGGCGCCCTCGTTGAGCGTAAGCTCGCCCTTGGCGGGAAACAGTTCGCCCGGAATCATCACAGCACCCCCGCGAACAGAAGCACTCCGAGCGCGGCCGTCACCGCTCCGGCTCCGCGCACCAGGTTCCGCCACAAGGCGCCCTTCGACGCCAGTCCGAACGCGATGCCGACGCCGTGCAGCGCGGCCGTGGCCAGCGCGAACCCGGCCGCGTAGAGCAGAGCCGCCCCGGTGGCGGGAGCTTCCGTCCCATGGGCGTGACCATGGAACAGGGCGAAAATGGCAATGAGAACCGCTCCCGCTGCAACCGGCACGTCGGCCGCCAGCGCGGTCAGCACGCCAAGCACGACGATGGAAGCGAGTATGCCCGGCTCCACGAAGGGCAGTTGCACGCCGCTCATGCCAAGAGCGCCACCAAGCAGCATTACCGTCACGAAGGCCAGCGGCCACACCCAAACCGCCCGTCCGCCCCTGAGAGCGGCCCACAGGCCAACCGCCACCATGGCCAGCACATGGTCGAGACCGCCGATGGGATGGCCGAGACCAGCCATGAAGGAACCGGTGCTGCCGGCGCCCGTATGGGCGAGCGCGGGCGTCGCCAGCCCGGCAAGCAGCAGGACCGGCAACACGGCGGGCCGAACGAATTTGATCATTGGAAGTCTCCTATCGGATTGGTTCGTGGACGGTCACCAGCTTGGTGCCGTCGGGGAATGTCGCCTCGACCTGAACGTCATAGATCATCTCCGCGACACCTTCCATCACCTGGTCGCGGGTGAGCACCTTCGCGCCGGCGGTCATCAGCTCGGCGACGGAACGCCCGTCGCGCGCGCCCTCCACCACGAAGTCGGTGATCAGCGCGATTGCCTCCGGATGGTTGAGCTTGACGCCGCGCTCGAGCCGCCGCCGCGCCACCATCGCCGCCATTGAAATGAGCAGCTTATCCTTTTCCCTCGGCGTCAGGTTCACGGAGTCCCCCTCCCTCAGCAGGTCCACACGCGCGGCAGCACAGCCGCCGCGGCCAGGTCTTCCCGTTTGCCCCGCAGCCAGGTCAGCGCCGCCTCCAGCACCGTCCTGAGCGCATCGCGCATGAGTTTGCTCTCCCGCGCCAGAATGCGCGCGATCAGCACCGGCCCGTTGACCGAGCACCCGCAGGTCGCCGCCAACCCCGCCATGGCCGCGCGCAGCGGCTCCACCAGCCCGGCCACCCCGGGACCGGCGTAGACAACGCTGGCGATGGCACGGGCGCCCGCGCCGATGGCGGGCCTGTCCAGCACGTCGTCAATACGGCCGTCCAGATTCAGGCCGTCTGCGAAAACGAGCCGTCCGCCAATCCGTATACGCCAGGAGTCGTGCAGGGCGCCGTCGCGCACCGTTTCGCCCATGGCCGTACGGCCGAAGACGGTGCTCTCGCAGGCAAGCAGCCTCCCGCCCTCGTCGATGCGGGCGTCGAACCGCCGCTTCAGCCGGCCGCCGTCGAAAAGAATCGTTTCCTGCGGCAGCCACAGGGCGGTGGCCTCCGCCGCCACGTCGAGCCGGTTCAGCGCCCGGGCGGGCAGGCCCCGCGAGCGGTAAATGCGTTCCGCCGCCTGGGTGGAGATCGTCGCCCATGTCCCCTCTCCCCATCCGGCCGAAAGAGAAACGGCGTCGCCGTCCGTCAGCCCGCCCGCGGTGTTGATGAAAACGGCCTCGGGCCCGGCGCCCGGGAGCGGCCTGGGAATGCGCAACTTGCAGCAGCCAGACTGATGAAGGTCGTCCAGGACGGTCGCGCCCGCCCTGCGCTTGAACGCCACCCGCGCCTCGCCAAGCGCACGCTGCAGCCGCACGGCTGGCCCGGCTGCGCGCAAGGGCGCCGCCTCCGGGGCGGGCGACTCCTCGCTCAGTTGTCCGTTCAACGCCAACATGGGGCCTCAGGCTATCCCAGTCACCCTAAACCGTCAGGTGCTTCTTTATGTCGGCTTCCGGCACGTCGTCTATATTGCCGGAGAGGATAATCTCGCCCCTGTCCATCACCGCGAAGGTGTCCGCGAGGTCCCGGGCGAACTCGAAATACTGCTCCACGAGCAGGATCGCCATCTCGCCCTTGTCCCGCAGATAGGCGATTACCCTCTCGATGTCCTTGATGATCGAGGGCTGGATGCCTTCCGTCGGCTCGTCCAGCACCAGGAGTTCCGGCCGCGTCACCAGCGCCCGCGCGATGGCAAGCTGCTGCTGCTGGCCGCCCGACAGGTCGCCGCCCCGCCGCCCCAGCATGCTTTTCAGCACCGGGAACAGCTCGAAGATTTCCTCCGGGACCGACCGCTGGCCGCGCGGCAGCGGCGCGTAGCCGGTCTCCAGATTCTCCTTCACCGTCAGCAGCGGAAAGATCTCCCGGCCCTGCGGGATATAGGCGATCTTCCGCCGCGCCCGCTCGGGTACGGGCAGCCTCGATATATCGGCATTGTTCCAGAGGATCGCGCCGGCGCTGATCGGCTGGTGGCCGATGACTGCGCGCAGCAGGCTCGTCTTGCCGACACCATTGCGTCCCATCAGGCAGGTGACCTTGCCGATCTCGGCCTTCAGGGAGACGCCGTAAAGCGCCTGCGCGGCCCCGTAGTGCAGATCGACATTCTCGACGCTCAGCATCGCCGTCACCGCCCCAGATAGCTTTCGATGACCCGCTCGTCGCTGCTCACGGCGTCGAGCGAACCTTCCGCCAGCACCGAACCCTCGTGCAGCACAGTGACCTTGACGCCCAGATCGCGCACGAAGGTCATGTCGTGCTCGACCACCACCACCGACTGCTTCTCCGCGATGCGCTTCAGCAATACAGCCGTCTCCGCCGTTTCCGCGTCGGTCATGCCGGCCGCCGGCTCGTCCACCAGCAGAAGCTTCGGCTCTTGCGCCAGCAGCATGCCGATCTCCAGCCACTGCTTCTGGCCATGGCTGAGATTGGCGGCCAGATCACCCGCGTGGGAGGACAGCCGGATGGTGTCGAGGATTTCGTCGATGCGCTCCCCATCCTTGCCCGTGAGCGAGAGGAACAGGGTCGCCCGCACGGTCCGGTCGCCCTTCAACGCCAGCAGGATGTTGTCCCTGACCGTGTGATGCTCGAACACGGTCGGCTTCTGGAACTTGCGCCCGATGCCAAGCTGGGCGATATCCGCCTCGTCGAGCTGGGTCAGGTCCTTGTCCTTGTCGAAGACCACCGTCCCCTTGTCGGGCCTGGTCTTGCCCGTCACTACGTCCATCATCGTCGTCTTGCCGGCCCCGTTCGGGCCGATGATGGCGCGCATCTCTCCGGGCTCGATGATCAGCGACAACTCGTTCAGCGCGCGGAAGCCGTCGAAGGTCACGGTGACCCCGTCGAGATAGAGAATGGAATTGTGCGCCGGAGCGATCATGGCCTACTCCGCCGCCTTGGGCTGCGGCTCGCCGCGGGCGCCCCTGGGCTTCAGGTATTTCCGCACGACGGGCCAGGCATCTCCCGCCAGCCCGAGAATGCCCCGGGGCATGAACAGGGTAACGGCGATGAACAGTCCGCCCAGCGTGAACAGCCACAGCTCCGGAAACGCGCCCGTCAGCCAGGATTTCGCGAAGTTCACCAGCACCGCCCCCAGCACCGCGCCGACCAGGGTGCCCCGTCCGCCGACAGCCACCCAGATCACCGTCTCGATGGAGTTGGCCGGGGCGAACTCGCTGGGATTGATGATGCCCACCTGCGGCACGTAGAGGGCGCCCGCCACGCCCGCGATGCAGGCTGACAGGGTGAACACGAACAGCTTGTAGGCCTCGACCCGGTAGCCGATGAAGCGCGTGCGGCTCTCCGCGTCCCGGATCGCCACCAGCACCTTGCCGAAACGCGAGGTAACCACGCCCCGGCAGATGACGAAGCCGAGGCCGAGCATCAGCGCCGTGACCGCCAGCAGGGCGGCGCGCGTGGTGTCCGCCTGCAGGTCGAAACCGAGGATGTCCTTGAAGTCGGTCAGGCCGTTGTTGCCGCCAAATCCCATGTTATTGCGGAAGAAGGCGAGCATCAGCGCGAAGGTCAGCGCCTGGGTGATGATGGAGAGATAAACGCCCGTCACGCGGCTGCGGAAGGCGAACCAGCCGAACACGAAGGCGAGCAGTCCCGGCACAGCCATGACCATCAGGCAGGCGAACCAGAACTGGTCGAAGCCGTACCAGAACCACGGCAGCTCCTTCCAGTTCAGGAACACCATGAAGTCCGGCAGGATCGGATCGGCATAGACGCCGCGGGTGCCGATCTGGCGCATCAGATACATGCCCATGGCGTAGCCGCCAAGCGCGAAGAAGGCGCCATGGCCGAGGCTGAGAATGCCGCAATATCCCCAGATCAGGTCAACGCTCAGCGCCAGCAGCGCATAGCAGAGATACTTGCCCATCAGCGCCACCGCGTAGGTGGGCACATGAAACGGACTGTCTTCCGGCACCGCCAGGTTCAGGAGCGGCACAGTCACAGCGAAAACGCCGAGCAGCACGAGGAAAATGACGGCCGCCCGGTTGGACAGGCCGGCTTGCGCGGGCCCGCTCATGCCTCCACCGCCCGGCCCTTGAGGGCGAACAGCCCCCGGGGCCTCTTCTGGATGAACAGGATGATGAATACGAGCACGAAGATCTTGCCCAGCACCGCGCCCGCATAGGGTTCCAGGAACTTGTTGGCCACCCCGAGCGTCATGGCGCCCACCAGCGTGCCCCACAGATTGCCCACGCCGCCGAACACCACCACCATGAAGCTGTCGATGATGTAGCCCTGTCCGAGATTGGGGCTGACATTGTCGATCTGGCTGAGCGCGACGCCGGCGATGCCGGCAATGCCGGAGCCGAGCCCGAAGGTAAGCGCGTCGACCCGGCCCGTGCGGATGCCCATGGCGCCGGCCATCTCCCGGTTCTGGGTCACGGCGCGCATCTGCAGCCCGAAGGGCGTCTTCTTCAGCAGCAGTTGCAGCGCGAAGAAGACGAGCAGCGCGAACACGATGATCCAGATACGGTTATAGGTGAGCGTCAGCGCACCCACGTCGACCGCACCGGACATCCAGTCCGGATTGCCCACCTCCCGGTTGGTCGGTCCGAAGATGCTGCGTACCGCCTGCTGCAGCATCAGGCTGAGCCCCCAAGTGGCCAGCAGCGTCTCCAGCGGCCGGCCATACAGCCAGCGGATGATGCCCCGCTCGATGGCGATGCCGATGGCGCCCGAGATGACAAAGGCGAGCGGCAGCGCGATGAACAGCGAATAGTTGAACAGCCCTGGGGCTGACTGGCGGATGACTTCCTGCACCACGAAAGTGGTGTAGGCGCCGATCATCACCATCTCGCCGTGGGCCATGTTGATGACCCCCATCACCCCGAAGGTGATGGCCAGCCCGATGGCCGCGAGCAGCAGGACCGAGCCCAGGCTGAGACCGTAGATGACGTTCTGCGCCCCCGCCCACACGGCCAGGTTGGCTTCGATGGATTGCACGGCCGCCGCCGCCGCCCTTGAAGTCTCGCTGTCACCCTCGTTGGCGACCGCCGTCAGCAGCGAAAGCGCGTCGCGGTCGCCGCGCGCCTGTAGCACCGCGACGGCCTCCTTCTTGGCGGCCTCGTCACCACCGCCGGTCAGGATCGCCGCGGCACGGGCTTCCAGCAGCGCCTTGCGGATCGCGGGCACGATTTCTTTCTCGATAGCGGCATCGAGGGCCGGCAACGCGTCCGCGTCCCGCGCCTTGAACCCGGCCTCCGCCGCAGCCAGACGCCGGTTCGGATCCGGGCTGAGCAGGGTCAATGAGCCGAGCGACGCGCGAATGGTGCGCCGCAGCTTGTTGTTGACGCGTATCTTCTCCAGCGCGTCCGCGGCGGATGTCCCTGTTTCCTGGCCCGTTGCCGGATCGATCAGGGTCAGTTCGCGCCCGCTTCCCCTGGCGATGAAAACACCCTGGTCTGATTTGCGGATGTAAAGATTGCCGGCCTGCAACGCCTCAAGCACCGCCACGGCGCGGTCGTCGCCGCCCGCCGTCAGTTCCTCCACGACCGTTCCCGTGGTCGAGAAGCCGCCCGCGGCAAGCTTGGCGACGCTCTCGCCGAAGGCATCCGCGCGCGCCTTCCCCGCGCCCGACACCGCGGCGACCGCAATCGCCAGCAGCGCCAGGAAGAGTATCCGTAGCCGTCTCATGGCCTGAACCGGCTGTGCCCCCTGTTGCGGACCCGCTGCCGGCGGAAGGCCAGAGCCTCCCGCCGGCGCTTGTCTCGCGGATGCTATACGGTGAGCCTTAGCTACTCTTACCGCCGCACTTGCTGGTCTTGGTGTTGTAGTTGCCGCACTTCAGTTCGACCCAGTCGGCCTTCAGGTCCTTCGAACCTTCCAGGTGATCCGACCAGGCGTCACCCGGCACCAGTCCGTCGGTCTTCCACACCACCTCGAACTGGCCATCCTCCTGCACCTCGCCGATCAGCACCGGCTTGGTGATGTGGTGGTTGGCGAGCATCTTCGACGTGCCGCCGGTCAGGTTCGGAACCTCGGTGCCGGGCAGGGCCGCGATGACCTTGTCCGGATCGGTGGTGCCGGCCTTCTCGACCGCCTTCACCCACATGGCGAAGCCGATCACATGCGCTTCCATCGGATCGTTCGTGACCCGCTTCGGATTCTTCGTGAAGGTCTTCCACTTCTCGATGAACGCCTTGTTGTCGGCCGTGTCCACGCTCTGGAAATAGTTCCACGCGGCCAGGTGACCGACCAGCGGCTTGGTGTCGATGCCCGCCAGTTCTTCCTCGCCGACCGAGAAGGCCACGACCGGGATGTCCTCGGCCTTGATGCCCTGGTTGCCGAGTTCCTTGTAGAAGGGAACGTTGGCGTCGCCGTTGATGGTGGAGACCACCGCCGTCTTCTTGCCCGCGGAACCGAACTTCTTGATGTCGGAGACGATCGTCTGCCAGTCGGCATGGCCGAAAGGCGTGTAGTTGATCATGATGTCTTCCTTGGGCACGCCCTTGGAGAGCAGATAGGCCTCAAGGATCTTGTTGGTGGTGCGCGGATAGACGTAGTCGGTGCCCGCCAGAACCCAGCGCTGCACCTTCTCTTCCTTCATCAGATAGTCGACGGCGGGAATGGCCTGCTGGTTCGGCGCCGCGCCCGTGTAGAACACGTTGCGCTGGCTCTCCTCGCCCTCATACTGGACGGGATAGAACAGGATGCTGTTCAGTTCCTCGAACACCGGCAGCACCGACTTGCGAGACACCGAGGTCCAGCAGCCGAACACCGCCGCGACCTTTTCCTTGGAGATCAGCTCGCGGGCCTTTTCCGCGAACAGCGGCCAGTTGGACGCCGGATCGACGACCACCGCCTCGAGCTTCTTGCCGAGCAGGCCACCCTTCTTGTTCTGCTCGTCGATGAGCATCAGCATGACATCCTTCAGGGTCGTCTCGGAGATCGCCATGGTGCCCGAGAGCGAATGAAGGATGCCCACCTTGATGGTATCGGCGGCCTGCGCGGCCGCACTCCACAGAACCCCCGCGCCTACGGTCGCCGCGAGGGCAGCGGCGCGCAGGCTCCGATTGCGCAGAAACATTTGTCCACCTCCGGATTGGAATTGTTTTGGTGAGATCGGAAGAGCACA
>JBFWSL010000134.1:0-10321 GCA_050248375.1 Hyphomicrobiales bacterium
GAAGCACCAGTTACCTCCCCGACGCCACGCCGTTTTCGGCCGCCCAGCGATTCAGGATCTCGACGAACTCCTCGGGGTTGGTCACGCCCGGCAATTCCAACCGCTCGATCGTGATGTTCTGCGTGGTGCCGTGCCGTTCCTCGTAGGCCCGCCGCCCACTGACGCCGCCGGCGCTGGTCGGGCTCAGCGGGATATGCACCAGCCCCTCGGACGCATCCCGTGCATCTCCGGTGCGCCCGCGCAAGCCCAGCACCAGGCCGAGGCCCATGTCGTCACCCACGTCCATCATGCGCTGGCTCGGCGAGTTGGCCTTGGCCGCGTCCCTGGCCGCCTGGATCGCCTGCTTCACCGTCTGCGCCGCCTGGTTGGCGATCTGGTTGGTCTGTGACTGCAACCCGGCCTGGACGCCCGCCGCCAGATCGTTCCCCACGTCACGCCCGCCCTGGCTGGCGATCTGCCGCGCCCCACGCACCGCGTCGTTCATGCCCTGGTTCATCTGGCGCTGGAACTTGGGGATCTCGTCACCCAGCTTGTCGGTCGAACTCTGCCCGTAGGCCGCCGCCACGTCCTTGCCGCCCTGCGCCATGTCGCGCTCGGCATCGTCCGCCGTCTTCGTCATCCCGCCCAGCACCTGCTGGTGCACCTGTGACAACTCCGTCCCCATCTGCGCGCGCATCGAGCCGCCAAACTCGGTGGCGATGGCGTCCGCGCCCTTGATCGCTTCCCCCGTCGTCTCGTCCACCGCGCCGTTCAGGTTGTCCAGCATCTGCTGTTGCAGCGGCTTGGCCCCGGTGGCGATACGGTCGGTAATGCCGGTGCTCAGCGCGTCGCCGATGGCGGCCGCTCCTTCCTCGGCCGTGCCCCGCGTCTGCTGCACCATGCCCTGGAATTGCGCCTGAAACGCCTCGCCATCGGCGGCCATGTCGGCCATCACCTTGTCATAGGCGTTCGCCATGCTGAACATGCCGCGGTTCATCACCGCTTCCAGGGTGCCGAACTCCGCCGCCTGCTCGGTCATGGCCCCCATGCCCGCCTCGGCGCTGGCTACCGCGCCATCCATCGCCGTGGCCGCGCCATCCATGGCCGTGGCGGCCGTCCCTAGCGCCGTGGTCGTCTTCTCCAATTCGCTGACGATGCCCGAGAGCAGGCTCGCTACATCCGTCTCGCCCAGCGCCGCGATCTGCTCAGTGAAGTAGGCCACCTGCGCCGCCGCCTGCGCGTAGGCCGCGCTGGTGGTGTCGCTGATCCCCGCCTGCGCCGCGAGCGCCGCCGCCAACTGTTGCGCCGTGGCGATGCGCTGCTCTTCCAGTTGAATCTGCGCGCGGATGGTCGCCTTCTGTTCCGGCCCGCTGGCCTTGCGCAGTTCCTTCTCCAGCTGCCGGATGCGCTCCTGTGAGCCGTCGATCACCGCGCTGGTGTACTCGGCCTGCGCCGCCTGCTGCGCCGCCGTGAGACTATCCTGCAACGCCTGCTGTTGCGCCAACTCGGCCTTCTTCAGCGCGATCTCTTCCAGGACCGCCTGTTTGCGCAGCGCCAGTTCCTCGCGCGTCGCCTGCGCCATGGCGTCGATCATGGCGTTGAGTGAGGCCTGCAATTCCTCCTCGCGGATGCGCGATTCCGCCGCCGCCGTATCGGTGGCCTGCGCCAGCCGCAGCTTCGCCTCGTAGTCGGCCTGTGCTGATGCCGAGCCGGTCTGCACCGCCCGGATGTGCGCCTGGTGCGCCGCGCTGAATTGCGTCTTGAACCGCTCTTCCAGTTCCCGCGTGATCTGCTGTTGCAGGCTCAGTTCCTCGCGCGCGTCGTTCAGCCGCTGCTGTTGCTCCTGCTGGCCGATGCTGGCCAGTTCTGATTCCAGCGACTCCAGATCGCTGGTCAGGCTATCAATCGTCCCGGCCACGATCTCGAGCTGGGTGCCCAGGCCCTTCACCTTGCCCAGCGCGGCGGTGATGGCATCCTCGGCGGCGTTCACAATCTGCCCGGTCACGTACTGCGCGAATTCCAGGGTGCCGCTGCTATCCAGCATCCCCTCCCAGAACTCGCGCGCCCACGCCTCGCCCAGGAACCGTGCCGCGCCGACGCCGCTCATCAGTTCGCGGTACGCCCGCCGCCAGAGCCGCCGCGCCGCCCGTTCCGCCTGCCGTTCCTCACTGGTCATGCCGGTCGCCGCGGCGCGTGCCGTATCGGCCCCGGCTGATGCCGCCTGCTGCTGGCCCTGGCTGCGCACCCGCTCCATGCCGCTGGCCATCGCTGATTTGACCTTGCCCATGCCGGATTCGACCGCGCCGGCCATCTGGCCCATCGCTGATTTGATGCGGCCCTTCGCCTCTTGCAGCATCCCGGCCATCATGCCCTGCGTGATCGCGGCCCCGTGCGGCATGAACTTCTTGGCCGGCGAGCCCATGCCGATCGCGTCGGCCAGCCCGCGCATGGCGTTCTTGGCCATCGCGTCAGTGCCACGCTCCATCAGCGGCCCGCTGCCCATGCCAACAGCCAGGCCCTGCACGATGTTCTTGCCGAAGCCGACGAACACCTTGGATGGCGAGGCGATGCCCAACTCGCCACTGAACCCCCCGGCCAGCGCCGAGCCGATGGCGGCCCCGGCCGCTGCCGCCGCCCCGGCGATGCTGTTCAGCGCGGCGATGATCTGCCCCGCCGCGCCCTCGATCGCGCCGGCCGCCGCCTGCACCGCCGCCGCCATCTGCTGCATCGCGGCCTCAACCGCCGCCGCCGCCTCTTCCGCCGCGCTGCCGATCTCGCTGGCCGCGTCCACCGCCTGCTGCGCCGCTTCTGCCATCTGCCCGGCGGCTTCCTCGACCGCCGCGCCCATCTCGGCTACCGCATCACTGACCGCCGACACCGCATCCTCGATGCCGCTGGCCATCTCCTCGACGGCCTGGTTGACCTGTTCCGTCGCCTCCCCGATGGCCTCACCCATCTGACTGACGGCCTCTGATATCGCCTCCGTCAGTTGGCCCATCGCTTCTTCGATCTGGCCCGACAGTTCATCGATGGCGCTGGTCAGCTGATCGGAGAGTTGCGTGGTCAACTGTTCGCCCACGCCGCTGAAATCGGCCTGCTCGATGCCGGTCTGCAGCATCTGGCCCACCGAATCGCCGACCTGCTGGCTGATATCGAGCTCGCCCTCGCCCGCCGCCACGGTCTGTAGCGTCTCGCCCAGCTTCGTGCCCAGCGCGGAGCCCACCGTGTCCCAGTTGGCTTCCTGCACGCCGCCGGTGATCGCCTCACCGACCGCCACGCCGAGTTGATTGCCAATGTCGCTCTCGCCCTGGCCGTCTGCCGCGCCCACCGCGCTCTGCAAGGCTTCCCCCAGCTTCGTGCCCAGCGCGGTCCCGACCGGCGTAAACGTCTCGACCGGCGCGGCGGTGATGCTGTCGGTGAGTCCCTGTGCCAGCCCCTGCACCATCGTGGTCCCGATGCCGGAGTCCGGTGCGATTGGCCCCACACCGCCCGGTGGCTGCACCGGCTGCGCGGCCTGGCTCATCGCCTCGGCCAACTTCGCCCCCAGCGCGCCACTGACCGGCACGAACACGGACGGATCGGCGGCAGTGATCCCGTTGGTCAGTCCGGTGGCCAGTCCCTGCGCCATCTGCTGTCCGAATCCCGTGGCCTGCCCCGAGGCGTCCGGCGCGGTGGCGTCCTGCGTGCCGGCGGCCGCCGTCTGCATCGCCATGTTCAGCGCGGACCCCAGCGCATTCGCGGCCGGCAGGAAATGCTCCGCCGCAGCCTCATCCTGTAGCGAGGTGGTCAGCCCGGTGGCCAGCGACTTGACCATCTGCGCGCCCACGCCGCCCGCCATGTCCGGGCCCACTCGCCCCGTCTCACCTGGCGCCACGAACGTCTCGGTCATGGCCTTGCCCAGCGCGGTGTTCAGCGTGTTGCCCAGTTGCTGCGCGGCCGGACCGAACATCGTCGCCGCGTCCTCGCCCTGCAACGATGTCGTCAGCCCATCGGCCAGCGACTGGATCATCTGCTGGCCCATCGTCTGCCCGGCCGCGCCACCCTCGCCATCAGCGTCCGGCGCCGGTTGCGTCAGCGCCGTCTTCATGCCGTTGGTCATCGCGCCCAACAGCGCCGCGCCGGTGGCCTGGAACGTCTCTTCCGGCATGGCGTCAATCGAGGTGCGCAGCCCCTCCTCGAACGCGGGATCGGTAAACGTCTTCAGCATCGACTCGCCAAATTGCTTGCCGATGGTGGCCGGATCGCCCAACCCCGCCGCGTCCGAGGCCAGCGCGTCCTCGCTGGGGAACAGGAACTGGCCGATCGGCCCGAAGAAGTCGCCCAGCGCGTTCTTGAAGCCGGTTTTCTTCTCCTCGACCAGCATCCCCAGGTCCGTTACGGCCTGATCCATGCCGGCCCCGATGCCGTCCACGATGCCGCCGAACCACTGACTAATGCCGCTGGTATCGCCTAAGCCTGCGCCGCCTAGACCCGCCGCCATTTCCTGCGGCTGAAAGAAGCGGCTAATTTCGTCCATGCCGTCCTGCAGCCACGCACCTAGCGCGTCGAACGGGTTTTCGTCCGGCAGCGCGTCCATGATCGTTGTGTCCAGCCCGTCAAAGGCTTTGGCGATATCCTGGCCAAGTTTGTAGAAGCCACCTTCGACGTTGCGTTCTCCCGGCCCAGCCATTGAGTCCAGTCCGCCAAAGAGTTGCCGGCTAATGCCATTGAACCATCCATGAACCTCGTCGCTCGCTTTTTGCGTGGCCTCGCTGAGATCGAACTCGGTGAGTTGGTTTTTGAACTCGCCGATCATCGGTCCCACTTCGCCAAAGAACTTCTCAAAGTTGGGCTGACCTCTTATGAGTTGCGCGCCAACGGCCTCCCAGTCTTGCGCGTTCATCGCGCGACCCAGCGCGTCAAGATCATTCCCCATGTTATGAATCAGGGGTCCCACTTCGCCAAAGAACTTCTCAAAGCGAGGTTGACCCGCGATCAGCGCTGCACCGAGCGCCTCCCAGTCCTGTCGATTGATCGCGTCGCCAAGCAAATCGAAGTCAGAGCGCGCGCGCGCCGCCAACGCCCCCAGGTCATCGAAGAACTGCTCAACCGGCAACCCGGTCATCTCCTGCAACCCGGCCTGCAATGCCGACAACTCGCGGTTGAGCTGCGGCATCTGCCCCTCGGTTTCCTCCATGCTTTCCTGCATGGCCGACCATCCACGCCCCAGCGTGCCCAGGTCGGCGGCGAGCTCCACCAGTCCGAGTTCGTTGACGGCCCGCGATGCGCTCTGCAGCGCGTTCACCCAGGGATCGACGCCCTGCTCGACGCCCTCCTGCCAGGTGTCACCGAACGTCTGCAGCGCGTTGGAGAGTTTGCGGAAGTCGTTGATGCGGTCGATGCCCAGCGCCGCGTTCAGCGCCGTGCCCAGCGCCGCCGCGCCGGCCGCCATGTCGTTGAGGCCCGCCGCCTTGTTCCCGTCGAACGCCTCATCGAATGACGCGCCGAAGCGATCGATCGCCTCACGCGCCCCGGCCATGGCCTCATCGACCGTATCGCGGAACCCTAGGAAATTGGTTTCATACGCCAGCAGCCCCGCGCCCAGCGCCACCCCGACCAGACCCAGCCCCGCCGCGAACTTGGGCAGGCTCAACCCGGCCTTGCGGAACGACTCGCCCATGTCCAGCACCTTGCCGGTGCCGAACGCCGCTAGCCCGCCGAACGTGAGCAAACTGCCGCCCAGGCCCAGCATCTTGCCCACGACGCCCTGCACGGCCGGGTCCGCGTCGGCCAGCGCGTTGACCAGGTCGGTCACGCCCTCCACGCCTGCCTGCAAGGGATCGAGGAAGGGATCGCCCATTTTGACCCGCAGTTCGTCGTAGGCCCCGCCGAGTTCTTCGATGCTGCCCAGCAGGTTGTCGGTCAATGCCTCCGATTGTTTGCGCGCGATCCCCTCGTTGTCCTCCATCGCCTCGTTCAGCGCGCGCAGATCGTCCGTGTTGGACAACATGCCCAGACCCATGGCGTCGAAGGCCTCTTTCCCGAACAGCGCGGAGAGGGCCGCCGCCTTCTGGATGTCGTCCAGCCCGGCCATCTTGTCGTTGAGCAAGTCGAAGGTGTCGGCCCAGCCGATGAATTGCCGCTGCCCGTCCTCGGCGATCTCGAAGAAGTCCTCGGTGGTGATCCCCAGGTCAGCCATCGCCGCCGCTTGCTTGTCCGTGGGCGCGATCATGGCGTCCATGGCGCGGGTGAGGCTGGTTCCCGCCTCGCGCGCACTCAGGCCCTGGTCCTTGAAGAAGCCCAATGCCGCGCCGGTCTCTTCCAGCGAGGTGCCGGCCAGGCGCATGATCGGCGCGAAGTTGGCCATACCGCCCAGCCAGTCCTCCGCGCCGAGGCTCGTCTCGTTGAACGCCGTGACCAGATCGTCGGCGACGCCGATCATGTCCTCGCCACTGATGCCCCACTGTGCGGCGGTGCGGCTCATGATGTCGGCCGCCGTCGGCAGTTGCGTGCCGGTCGCGGCGGCGAAGTCGGCGGTCGCTTCCAGCATGCCGCCCGTCACATCCTCAACGCTGGCCCCGGCCTTGCCCAGGATGGTGGCCGCGTCCGCCACGTCCTTCACGCCGAAGATGGTGCTGCTGGCCACGTCCAGCACGGCATCTTCCAACGCCACCGCCTGATCCTCGGTGGCGTTGAACGCCACGCCGATCATGTCCATGGCCTGCTGCAAGTCGGCCGCGCCGCGCACCGCGTCGACCATCGGCGCCAGCATCAGTGCGCCGCCGGCGGCCATCACCTTGCCGGCCGCCTGGAAGCCGTCGGCCATCTTGCCGATGTTCTTGCCGGTCTGCCCCGCACCCTTGCCGAGTTCGTTCAGTTTGTTGTTGGCCTCGTCGACGGCCTGGTCAAAACCTTCCGTCCGAGCTGTGATAACGGCCTCGAGCTCCGCGATTACGGCCACCGCGCACCTCCCTGAACCAAAGCCGCGGCGGGCGCGTTATGATGCCGAGGGAACACCCCGAAAGGAGCGCACCGATGCCCTCGCGTCACCCGGCCATTTCCGAAACCACGGAACCGATCCGCGTCGTCTACGAACGCCCGCGCCCGCGCATCGCCAAAGGGCTGCTGGTGCTGCTGCTGGGCGGTCCGCTGGCCCTGCTGATCTTCGCCATGGGGCAAACCGTGTGGGGAGCCCTCTGGCGCGCATGGCTGACCATGATCGGCCTGTACGTGCTCGTCACGGTGGTGCTGTAGCGGCATCACGCGCCCCGCTTGCTTCGTGGATTCGCGGCCGGTTTCCCCGCGCCCTTGCGGGTTCGCTTGCTGGCTTTTTCAGCCTCTATACGGCTCCACTCTAAAGCCGTCATGGCCGCGCCGATCCAGCGCGCCGGTGTCTCTTCCAGCGCCGTCACCGGCAGATTCAGTTCCTTGGCGACGCGCAGCATCATCAGGTCCTCATCCAGCCCGGCGCTGATCGGCGGCACGCCCTCCGCGCCGCCGGTGCGCTCCCAGTGCGCTACTCCCTGTTCGTACGCAACGGGGTTACTCGCCCTAAGTGCGAGCGCCTGCGCTCGTTCCTGGTTGGTTTTGAGTCGGGGAACACCTCCGCCACCAGTTGGCGCATGATCTCGCCGATCACCACCGTGGAGACGTGCTGCATGATGCGCGGGTCGAGCGGGATATCCTCTCCCTCCCCGACCAGCATCTCGCCCGTCACCTTGTGGAATACCGGCCCCTGCAGGTCGATCCACTTGGCATAGACGCAGATCGTGGTGGAGGAACGCAGCGCGTCGATCTCGTCGTCGCTGAGATCCTTCGCCTCGTCGTCGCTCAGCACCACATCCATTGGCGCCAGGCTGATGCGGTTGGGGTAGTAATCGACCGGCACCTCGATGGTGTCGATTACCGCCCCCTGCGTGTCCTTGACATCGATCCTGGCCACGAAGCGGCGCACCTGATCCTTCGGCGCAATCTGCTGAATTGAGGGCATTTCCTACTCCCTTCGCTCCGGGCCTCGCTGGACCTCGGGCGTATCTGCTCGGCGGAACCCCGACGGCTCCGGCTGGCGTGGGCTAGGGCGACGTGCCCTAGCCACAAACCGTCTCTAGCTATCAGGCCGGGACGTCCAGCATCTCCAGCGTGTTGACCAGCGTGAACTGGATCGCGTTGCCTGATGTGGGATCGATGGCGATGCGCCCGCTGTACTCGGTGGCGAACACGCCGTCGTTGTCGTCCGGCTCGCCCGCTTCCTCGTAAAACACGCAGGCATCGGTCTGGAACAGGTAGTCGTAGCTGCCGTTGATCGCGTCGCCTTCCCACTCGGCGCGCACGAAACTGAGGTCGCCGGCGCGGAGCTTGGCGAGTTGCGCGTCCGCCACTGCGTTGCGGCCCAGCAGCAACGTGATCATGTGCTCCTGATCGGAGACATCGATCACGCCGTCGCTGGACTTGCTCTTGTTGATCGGGCGCACGCGCTCCATGCGTTCACCAATCTGCACGCCCATCTCGTAGCAATAGAGCAGCTGATCGTCGCCCAGGTCGTCCCAGGCGGTGTTGAGGTAGACGTTGCCCTGCACGGCCCCGGCCGGGATGGCCGGCACGTCGTACACCTCGTCCGATCCCGGCGTGGTCTCCGCGATGGCCGTCTCCGCGCCGTCGTCGAGGCTGCTGTCGGTCGTGGTGAACAGCGGCACATCCTGCCCCAGGTAGGGGCCGATGAAGTCGATGGTGATCGGCGTGCCGGGCAATGGCCCGCCGCCAACCGCCAGATCGCCGGCGTCGAACGCGTCCAGCGCCAGCAGCGCGGTCAGCACGTCGCCCGCCGTCTCGTCAAACGTCAGGTTGCCGGTGGTCTCGCCGGTCTCCGGCCAGGTCAGCGTGAACGTGCCGGTCGTCGGCGTGCCGCCGGTGATGCTCAGCGTCTGCCGCTCCGCCACCAACCCGCCCAGCGCCTGTCCGGCCGCCAGCACCTTGGCGAACCCATCGCCGCTGACATCGAACCCATCGGCGCGGCCGCCTGAAATCTCCAGCGTGTTGAAGATGAACCCGGTCGCCACATCGGCGCTGTCCGCGAACCCCTGGTGAATCGTGTAGGACACGGGCCGCAGCGGACGCCGCCCGTTCCATGTCCACACCCACTGATAGGCGTTGGGCGAGCCGCCGAGGTCGGTGATCACGGCTGGCCCGAACAGGCTGGAGAGCACGTAGGCCAGGCCGTTGTAATCGACGCGGCCCTCGACCGAGCCTTCCGAGAAGTCGTCATTGACCAGCGGGATCGTGGGGATCAGCGCGCCCGGAGGGGCAAACGGATCGATCTCCACGGTTGGCTTCAGCCGCACGCCGAAGCCGTTGAGCCGCAGAAACTCGGGCGAGTTGGGCGTGACGCCGTAGACCAGCTCACGCACCAGCCGCGTCTCCGCGCCCTGAAACGGGTAGATGTTGATTGGAGGCATGACCGAAGCTCCTTACCGTCGTAAGGGGCTCCGATCCTCCAGGGATTCCGGCCCTCTGATTGGTTGCGACGCGGACCACCCGCGCCAGATCACGTTCTTACGGCGTCACCGGCTGCACGTCGCCCGCCTGCGCCACCAACCACACACCGTCCTCGGAGACGCGATTCATCTTGCGGCAGGCCCGGCAGTAGATCCATTCCGGGTCGCCCCGCCACGGCTCGTACCGCTGCGTCAGCACCTTTTGGCACCGGGGATTCGCGCACCGCACCTGCGGCACGATCGGCACCCGGCCCATGCGCGGCCTGTTCGACGCCGGTGCCATCATCGCGCTCACCCGAACGCCCCACTGGCCGCGTCCGTGATGGCCGAAGCCACCGCGCCGGACGCCCCTTCCACGGTTGGCCGCATGAACGGCTGTGCCGCCATCTTGCGGGTGCCAAACTCCACGAACTTGCCGTGATCGGTGCCCGCGGTCAGCCGCAACTCCTTGGCCCCGGCCGACGCGTTCTCGCTACCGCGCAACTCCCCGGTATCCACCGGCGTCGCTTCCTGCATCGTGGAGAGCAACTCCGGCGCGAGCTGCTGGAACGCCTCCCCGATCGCCTTGGCCAGTTTGCCCGGCGCGCCCGGTAGGTCGTTCTTCTTCACCACGATGCGGACCTGCACCGACGCCATGACTAGGCCTTGTCGTCCTTCTTGGCGCTGGCCCGTGGCTTCGGCGCGGGCTTCTCGGCCACCGCGACCGGATCAGCCTTGGCCGCCGTCTTTGCCTCTGCCATGTACGGCTCGTAGTGGCTCTCGCCGGTGATGGCGTTCGTCACCCGCACGCCCGTGATAGCCGCGCCGGGGTGCGCCTGCTTCAACTTCTCGACCGATCCGTGATAGTCGTACTCGTGCCCCTCGGCGGTCAC
>JBFWSL010000135.1:0-10308 GCA_050248375.1 Hyphomicrobiales bacterium
TGCGACCATCCGTAGAGGCCCGCGCCGGAGCGGGTCCCGCCGCCATTCGCAACTTCGGCTTTGCCGCCGGCGCCGGCCTGATGCTCGTCGCCGATGTGATTTTCATGCTGAACCATCCCGGAACCGGTCATCGGTCGGCCTATCCCGATCCGGTAGGCATCTATGCCGTGGCCATGCCTGCATATCTCCCGGCGACGGCGGAATCCCTGCGGGTCGGCATTGAGAGCACTGCGGCTCCCTGCCCGGGGACGACGCCTTACTTCGTGCGCACGGTCGGGCCCGGGCGCTGCCGCAATCTGCTGGCGCGCTGGCCGGGCGTTGCCTCCGGGTCCGGACTGGATGGGGAATGCCGGTATTTCTATTCAAGCCTGGACGCGGCGCGGCAGGGCAGGGACGTTGTTCACGTGGCGTCGGGCGGACAATGTCTCACCGCGCGCAAGGACGTGGCCGGTCTCGAGCCGGACCTATCCCGCTAGCCGGGCGCCCACAGGACCGGGCGGCTTCGGCCGCCCGGCAGCCATGCATTCTCGCCCCGCTTACTGGATGACCTCGAACCCTTCGAAATTCGGGTGACCCAGCGTCATGCCGTCGGAAGTGTTGCCGGCATTGGCGTGCGCCTTGCGGAAGGCGTCGGACTTCGTCCAGTTGTTGAAATCCTCGAAGGTCTTCCAGGTGGTGTGGGACGAATAGAGGATGTGGTCCTCGCGCTCCGGTCCGCGCAGCATGTGAAACTCCACGAAGCCGTCCATCTCGTGCAGGTAGCTGTTGCGCGTGCGCCAGAGCTCTTCGAAGTCCTTGGCCCGCTCCTTGCGCACCTGGAATCGGTTCATCGCGATATACATCATTGCCGTCTCCTTCTTTCCTCTTATAGCGCTTTCATGGCTTCCCGGCAGGACCGGTATTTCTCGATCTGATCGGGATGCATCTTCCGGTTCTCGTCGCGGCCGAGATAGATCTTGAACATGCATCCGCCGTCCTTGTTGAAGAACTGGACCGAATGCGTCTCGTTGTCGAACAGCGGCCGTGACACGAAGCTGATGCTCGCGCAGTTGTCTGCCTTCAGATGGCCGCCGATCGGCCGGCCGCTGATGTTGTAGTAGCCGCGCCCGAAGCTGCCCGCCGGCACCGCGCCTTTCGCTTCCAGTACGAGGTCGTCGGTATGCACCAGGAAGGTGACGTCACCCCATGTGGCGATCTCGTTCATCACCTTCTCGAAATTCTCGCCGCCGACGGTAACCGCCTGTCCTTCCGGCAGGCAGGCAATCACATCCGCCGGGGTGGCGTCGTGCTCCCTGGCCAGGAACTCGATCACCGCGCCGGGCTTGTCCTCCAGCGAGGCCTTGATCGCGTCCCGTGTCTGCGCCGCAATTGGCATGTGTTTCTCCCTTCTTGCACGTGATCTCTTATGCACACACAACGACACGCGCGGCGCCGGGGCGCCACGCATGCCAGATCCGAATTGTCGTGCCGCTGTGTGCGGCTAGTTCAGTTTGACCTTCGCGGTCACCACCACGGCGCGGCCGACGCCGGGCAGCTCGTCCACCGTAGGCCTGTAGGATTCGTCGGTGAGGTTCTCGAAGTTCACCGCGAGCCGGTACTTCTCGTCCGGGCCGAAGGTGGTTCCCAGGTTCAGGTTCAGGGTCGCCCAGCCGTCGGTTTCGCTCGTGGTGCCGTCGGAGTCGGTGAACTCCGCGCCGGTGCCGGCCCGCATGAACAGGTCCGCGTAGGCGGTGCCGCCTTTGTTCAGCAGCCAGTCCTTGCGGACGCCGATGCGCCCCGACCACAGGGGAGTGTTGGAATTGTAGGTGGAGAAGGTGGCGTAGTCGAACCTGCGCTTCGTGTAGGCGCCGCTGATATACGTCTTGATCGTCGTGTCCGGGATCAACATTTCTCCCAGCATCTCGACGCCGAACGCACGGGACGCATCGATGTTCCGCCAGATGTAATCGCCCGCCGCGGCGCCCGCGGGGCAATTTCCGGCCGTACCGCAAAGAATGGTCTGCAGATAGTCCTCGGCGTCGGAGACGAAGAACGCCACGTCGGCCAGGAACATCGGACCGTCGTGACGCCAGCCGATTTCGTAGTTCTTCGACCGCTCCGCCGTCAGGTCCGAATTCGAGTAGACCTGCTGCCCGCCCGCGCTGCTCGGCACGAAGAGCTGCAGCAGCGTCGGATAGACATAGCCTTCCGAGTACAGCGCGCGAAGCGTGTTCTTCTCGTCCACGTCCACGGTCGCGCCGATGCTCTTGGTCAGCTCGTCGTCATCCGACGAGGTCAACTGCGCGTGGTTGCTGCTGTTCAGGTTAGTCTTCACATAATAGTAGCGCAGGCCCGAAGTGATGGTCAGGCCGGGGCCGAACTTCCATTCGTCCTGGATGAAGACCGAGGAGGTCTGCGTCTCGGCCACGTCGAGCTCGAGCGCGGAACTGTTCAGCGTGCTGAATGGCCACGGTGGCGGACCGGCGGGGAAGACACCCGTGGTCGCGACGTCCTGCGTCAGCGTCTTGTCGAGTTCGTCGCTGAGATACTGGGCGCCCGCGATCAGATAGTGGTTCGCCGCGGGCGTGAAGTCGAACTGGGTGGCTACGCCCTTGTTGGTGATGGTGTCGTCGCTCGCCAGGCTGATGTCGATCGCGCTTGCGCCTGGCTGGAACGGTCCGACAGGAGCATTGGTAAGAATCCCGATGTCGTTGGAGAACAGCCGGTCGATGGTCTGGTAATAGGCGTCGATATGGAATTTCCGCCAGATCTCGCCGATATCGTCCACGTCGTAGAACAACGCGTATTTCTGCCGTTCGCGAAGCGGCAATCCGATGTCGAATGCGGCAAGGCTGCTGCCGTCGGGCTGCAACCCGAGGTCGGCGGGATCGGTCCATGTCTCCGCGTCGGACAGCTTGAACTTGTCCGCCTTGAACTGGAGATAGTGGTTCTGGCGCTCTCCCAGACGGATGCCCAGATGGGCGAACAGGCTGTCGTCGCTGAAGGAGCTGGGGACCAGCCTGCCTGAAGGATCGTAATCGGTTCCCGCCACGTCGCGGTCGTCGTGATCCGACTTCGAGCCGAACAGGCGGTAGTCGAAGCGGCCCACCGTGCCGTGCACGCTGGCCGAGCCGTGATAGCCGTCGGTTCCCGAGAAGTAGCTGCTGGAAAGCTCCGCGCCGATCTTGTTGGGCCCGCCGCGCTTGGTGATGATGTTGATGACGCCGCCGATCGACTTGGTGCCGTAGATCACTGAAGACGGTCCGCGCACCACGTCGATGCGCTCGATGATGTCGGGATCGATCAGGATCGGCGTGCCATAGGAACTGTGGTCGGTGATTTCCTGCCCGTCGATGAGCACGGTGACGCGCCGCGAGGACTCGCCGCGGATGCGCAGGCGCTTCATGCCGGCGACATTGGCGTCCACGAGCTCGACGCCGGGCACGTCGCGCAGCATCTCGGCCACGCTTTCCGGCGGCTTCTCGTCCATTTGCCGGCGCGTTTCAACGTAGGTCGAACGCGGACTGTCCTTGATCGTCCGTTCGGTCCGGGTGCTGGTGACGGTGATTGTCTGAAGATAGGTGTCGGTCGCGCTTTGTGCGTCCGCGTCCGTCGGCAGCAAAGCCGCACCACAAACCGTCAGCAACAGGAGCTGACGAACTCCCCCAAGCTTACACATACACAGCCCCCTTCATGCATGCCGTGCAGTATTATTAGTTCATCTGATTGAATTGATCAGTACACGGCTTAAGTCAGGGATAGCGCTACGGGGCGTTGAGTAAAAATGAATAGTCTGCAATGACGATTTTGCAGGACATGGAAGTGTCGGGAAGTCGCTGCGCTCCATGGCGCTTTCGCGTCAGCCGCCAGGCTTCTGCGTGGAATTGGCGCACCACGTTTGCGAAGTCTTGGCTGCCGGCCGGTCGCGGAGATGCTGCTGGCACGCTTCCAGTGATTTCTCGAGCGTCACCGTGACCAACTGGCCGCTCACCTCGATCAGATAGGTGTGCCTTGGGGCATTCTCCGGGGCGCCATGCTCGAAGGGTGAGAATGTCTGGCTGCTTCTGTGGCAGCCGAGATGATGGATCTCATAACCGCTCTTGCGCAGGATTCCGCCCACCATCTTCGAGATTTCCAGGCACGAGGCCTCGTCCGGAGCGGGCGAAAACGCGGCGGAGAACTGTCCGCCCCCGGCCACGGTCAGGATGATCAGAAGATAGGCCGTCTGCAAGGCTGGCTCCCGCTCTGCTCTTACCGGAACTGGATCGGCACGGTGAAGGAGATGCTTCTCGGCAGGCCCGCCGGAATCGGCGGAAACCCCCCACGTACGGCGCTCAGCGCGGCACTGTTCAGGGCGCCCGAGGCGCCGCGCACGATGCTGGCGCCCGCGACGCCGCCCGAGGAGGTAACGGTAAAGCGCACGATGACCACGCCGGAACCTCCCGGCGAGCGGGCCCGGCCCGCCACCCGTGCCCGGACACGGTCCTTGTAACCGGCGAGTTCTGCCGCGCTGGCCGCTTCCGATTGCGCGCCGCCCGCGCCGCCTCCGCTGCGGCTCACCGCCGCGGTCGCCTTGCGCGGGGCCTTGGTGATGTCTTCCTTTTTCTTCTCCTGCACCGGCTTTTCTTCCACCGGCTCGACTTCGTCGGTGGTGGGCTCGACCGGCAGCGCCACGGCCGCGCCTGTGGAATAGGTCTCGAAGTCCTGCTCCGTGACCTGCGGTTGCACCGCTTCCGGCTCGGGCTCGGTGACCTCCTCGGGGGGCTTTTCCGCTATTTTATCGGGTTCCGCGTCTGATGAGGCGCTGACCGGCTCCACCGTTTGCATCAGCTCGGACAGGTTGTCCTGCGTGACCATGGACACCACGCCGAGCTGCGAAGCGATCTGGCCTGCGGAGCGGTCGCCGCCGGTGTCCGTCTGCATGGCGGCCACCGCGAAAACGGCGCCATGCAGCAGGATTGCCAGCACGCAGGCCGCGATCCAGCGCCGCGCGGCGGTCCTGGGCAATGCGAGGGTCATGCGCTTTAGCTAAGGGAGGCCCGTCGCGCGCAGCAAGTGAAATACATAAACAGATATTGATGAGGAATTTCAAATAATCGGCCATCGCCGAATGCAACTTTATCCCTGCGAGGAATTCAGTATTCAGCAGCCGCCTCAGGCAAGTATGACTGGGTCCAATGTGAATGGAATCGAAACGGGCCTCCATGTTCCTGTTTATCGGGACTGCATCCAGACTGACGATGCCGGCAGCCGCCATAATGGCGGCCTGTGCCTTCTTTCTGGTTGCCCCGCTGCAGGCCGGAGAGGCGGCCCATGGCTACTCTCCGCTCCACAAGCTCAAATATGACTCCAGCTTCTCGCACTTCGGCTATGTGAACATACACGCGCCCAGGGGCGGTACCTTGAAGCTGGGTACGGTGGGCGGCTTCGATTCCCTCAACACCCTGCGCTACCCCGGGCGGACGCCGAATGCCCAGGCCGAGCGCATCGACATTCGCGATCTCGTCTACGACACGCTGCTGGCGAAGAGCGCCGACGAGCCCGCCGGCTATTACGGCCTGCTCGCCCGGAGCGTCGAGGTGGCGGACGATTACTCGTGGGCCCGCTTCGTGCTTCGCCCCGACGCCCGCTGGCACGACGGCAAACCGGTCACCGCCGACGACGTGGTGTTCACCTTCACCGTGCTTGCCAGGCAGGGACCGCCATATCTGCGCCACGTGCTGCGCGGCGTCACCGCCCGCGCCGAGGATGCGGGAGCCGTGCGGTTCACCGCGCCTCACCCCGGCGACCGCGAGTTCGTCGCTCGCATGGGCCTCGTCGCCATTCACCCGCGCCATTTCTGGGAGAGCCATGATGTCACCCGCAGCGGCATGGATATTCCGCTCGGTTCGGGCCCGTACCGCGTGGCCTCCGCAGATCCCGGCCGCAAGATCGTCTTCGAGCGTGTGCCCGATTACTGGGGCGCCAATCATCCCGTGAACGCCGGCCGCCACAATTTCGACCACGTGGAGATCGAGTTCTTCCGCGACGATACCGTGGCGCTGGAGGCCTTCAGGTCCGGGGCGTTTGACCTGCGCGTCGAACGTGACGCCGTGCGCTGGATGACGGGCTATGAAGGGCCGGCGCTTGGCGAAGGACGCATCCGCAAGGTGGCCATAGACGAGGCGGCGCCCGGCCATCTCATGTCGCTGGTCTTCAACCTGCGCCGGGACAAATTCAAGGATGTCCGGCTGCGCCGCGCCATCGCCCTTGCCTATGATTTCTCCTGGATCAACGACAATCTCTTTCACGGCCAGTATGTGCCGGTGACCAGTTTCTTCGGAAACACGCGCAACGCCGCCACTGGCCCCGCCGGCGCGGGTGAGCGTGAGTTGCTCGAACCCTACCTCGCCACCTTGCCCGACCGCATCCTGATGTCGCCGGCACCGCCGCGTCCGGCGGCGGAGCTGTCGCGCCGGGAGGCGCTGGCGGATGCGGCCGCGCTGCTGGACGAGGCGGGCTTCAAGGTGAAGGATGGAGCGCGTCTCGACCCCGCCACCGGCGAACCCCTCGCGATCCGCCTTGCCTATCTGAACCCGCGGTTGCCGCGGGTCCTGGGCGCTTTCGCGGAGTCCCTGTCGCGTCTCGGCATCAGGTTGACCTATCCGACGCTGGAGCCCGTCAGCGCCAGCAAGGCCATTCTCGCGCACGATTTCGACATGGCCGCGCTGGAGCGATGGGAGCCGGGGCTGGCGCCGGGAACCAGCGAATCCCTGCTGTGGAGCAGCATGCTCGCCGACGCGACGCCCAGCTATGCCCTGGCTGGAGCCAAGGATCCCGTCCTCGACGCCACCATAAGGGCGATGACGAATGCCCGGTCCCTTGAGGAACTGGAGGTTGCGGCCCGTGCATTCGATCGGGTTCTGCGCTGGCGCCAATACGCCATTCCGCTATGGCGGAATCCGGCCACCTGGGTGGCCTACAGGAACACCGTCGCCTTTCCCGACTGTACGGGGCTGGACCTGAAGTCCCTGGTGGATCTTGCCTGGCATAAGCCCGAAGGCTCGGGTCGGGCAGGGCAATAAGGCTTATGTGTCATGGAGTTGGGACAGAAGCGCGCAGGCCGGTTATTCTGATAAATACAATGTTCAAGTGGATATAATTGCAAACCATGCATCTTAGAGAACTCGATACGAACCTGATCGTCGTCCTCGACGCCCTGCTCATCGACGCCAGCGTCACCAAGGCGGCGGAACGGCTGGGACGCAGCCCGTCGGCCATCAGCCACGCCCTGTCCAACATGCGCGAGATCTTTCGCGACCCGTTGTTCGTCCGGGCCGGCCAGCGCCTGGTGCCGACGCCCCGCGCCGAGCAACTGGCGCCTACCGTCCACGTAATCGTATCGGGCATCGAAAGCCTGCTGCGCCCCAGCGCGCCTTTCGATCCCATGACCCACGAGCGTAACTTCTCGGTCGCCTGCAGCGAGATCTGCGAACTGGGCTTGCTGACCCGTCTGCGTCACGCCATTCGCGACGCGGCGCCCAACATCGACATAACCCGCGTAGCCCTCGATACCGCCGCCTTGCAGGAAGACCTGCGGCTCGGCAAGGTCCAGTTCGTGGTCATGCAGGGCGCCGTCGCAGGCGACGCGGCGGACTTCATCTGGCGCCGCCTCGACGACGAGGTCTATGTGACCATCGCGCGGGAGGGGCATCCGCTTGCCGGGCGCGATGTCACCAAGCGCGAGTTCAAGGAACAGGATCATATCCTGGTGGCGCCCTCGGGCGCCGGGCCCGATCCCTTGCGCGAGCACATGGATCGCAACGGCGTTTTGCCCAGGCACGTCGTCACCGCGTCCTCGCCCTTCGCCGCCGTCTTCATGGCGCTCGACACCGGCGCGCTGGCGACGGTCGCCCGCTCGGTGGCGGAGAGCATCGCCGCGCGCTGCGCCTTCGCCATCGTCAAGCAGCCTTTCCCGCCGCTCATGATCGCAAATCATCTTGGCTGGCACCGCAGCCAGGATCGCGACGAATGTCACGAATGGGTGCGCGACCGGATCGTCGAGCTGGCCACGGGCGACACAGACAAGGTCCCGGCCGGCAAGGAGCCTGCCCCGGCCTGACGGCCGCCGCTTCTACGAACCGGCAGCCAGGTCCTTCCGGAACGCCCTTACGGTCCCGATAGCGAGCGTCAGCAGGCCCGCCACGATCAGTATCGCGGCGATCGGCCGTTCGAAGAAGCCGAGCCAGTTGTAGTCCATGAGCTGCATGGACTTGACGAAGCTGCTCTCGCCCAGGTCGCCCAGCACCAGACCGAGGACCACGCCGGCCGGCGAAAAGCCGTAACGGCGCAGGAAAAAGCCGGCCACCGCGGCCGCGAACATCACCCACACGTCCAGGATGAGATTGCGTACGGCAAAGGCGCCGATGGTCGCCAGGATCAGGATGGCCGGAGCCAGGAACTGGAAGGGAATGCGAAGGAGGTGGATGACCGTCTTGGTCTGCAGCCAGCCGAGGAGGAAGATGGCAAGGTTGGCGAAGAACATGGCCGCGAAAGTGATCCATACCAGGTGCATGCTGGTCACGAAGATCAGCGGCCCCGGCTCCATGCCGTGAATCTGGAAGACCCCCATCATCATGGCCGTGAGCGCGCCACCCGGCAGACCCAGCGCCAGCAGCGGGATCATCGCCGCGCCGGTCGCCGCGTTGTTCGCCGTCTCAGGGGCCACCACGCCTTCCAGCTCGCCTTTTCCGAAACGTTCGGGATGACGCGACCAGCGCACCGCCTCGTTGTAGCTGAGAAAGGCGGCCAGCGTCGCTCCAATGCCCGGCAGGACTCCCGCGAAGAGACCGACCAGCACCGAACGCGCAATGGTGAGCTTCATGCGCCAGAAATCGAGGAAGGAGGGGAATTCCATGCTTGCCTTGATGCGCGGCCGTTCGCCCGCGGCGATCTTCCGGCTTTGCTCGAAGACTTCCGCCACGGCGAACAGGCCGAGGATGGTCGGAATGAAATGGATGCCCGCGAGCAGATAGTAGGTGCCGAAATTGAAGCGCTCGATGCCGCCGGCCGGGTCGGAGCCAATGGTGGCGATGGCGAGGCCGAGCAGGACCGACAGCCATCCCTTCCAGAGCGTCGCCGCGCCGACCGAGACCGCGACCGTCAGTCCGAAGAAGATCAGCGCGAACACTTCCTGGGAACTGAACGCGGAAACCGCCCAGTTCGCCACCGCGGCAGTGGATGTCATCATCAGGATGCAGGACACCATGCCGCCGAAGGAAGAGCACAGGACCGCGGCGCCGATGGCGCGGCCCGCCTGACCGTTCAGCGTCATCTTGTAGCCGTCGAAAGCGGTGGGAGCATTCTCCGGAGAGCCGGGAATGTTGAACAGGATTGCCGTGATGGCGCCGCCGAACACGCCCGAGCAGTAGATCACCGAGTACAGCATGATCGCGTCCTCGGCACTGAGATAGGCGGTGAACGGCAGGATGATCGCGCCCAGCGTCAGCAGGCTGATTCCCGGGATGGCGCCGAACAGAGCCCCGCCGAGCAGGCCCGAGATAAACAGGATGATGGCCGTGGAATGGCTGAACAGATACGCCGTTCCATCGAGGAAGTTTTCCATGGTGCTTTCCTACCGGACGACCGAGATGAACCAGTTGCCGAAGTCGTAGAAGCCGGGCCAGTTGCCAATGGGCAACGGGACATAGAGCAGCTTGATGAAGACCAGCACGATCAACGCGAAGATGAGTGCGGTCACCGCGAGGATGCGCCCGGGCCTGCGCTCGCCCATGGCCAGCATCACGCCGGCGAGGAACAGTGGCGTGGCGGCGAAGAAGCCGATCCACGGCAGGACGATCATGTAGACGACCGGCACGGCGACGATACGCAGCGGAAGCCCCGCGACCGCTATCGCGTCGAGGGACTCGTCTGTCGCCGGGTCGCCCTGGGACTTGCGCGATCTCAGGCTGAAATAGAGCTGTATGGCGGCCGCCGCCAGCATGGCGGCGAACAGGGCCCGTGGCCACATGCCGGGCCCATAGCGGTAGTTGGCGATCTGGCCTTCAAAGGTGAAAGTGAGCAGGAATCCGGTCACTGCCAGTCCCGCCCAGAAAACGAAACCGAGCCACGCCCGGCCCGCATTCGTCGGACCATCCGTCATGTCTTGCTCCCCGACCGGAAAAGGTGGGGAGTGGCCGTCGGAAACGGCCACTCCCGCCGGAGTCTACTGGAGGCCTAGGTCCTTGTATGCCTTGCGGTAGGTAGCAAGCATGTCGTCGAGGATTTTGATCGACTGCGCGCTGTCGGCGTAGCTGTCGATGATGGTCATGTACTTCTTCTTCAGGAAAT
>JBFWSL010000136.1:0-10307 GCA_050248375.1 Hyphomicrobiales bacterium
CACCTATCCCGAGATCACCGAGATGCAGGCCCGCGCCATCTTCGAGGCGGCCGCGCAGTCGCAGAAGGAGACCGGCAAGCCGGCGGTGCCCGAGGTCATGGTGCCGCTGATCGCCACCCGCAAAGAGTTCGACCTGCTGCGCGAGCGCATCGACGCCGTGGCGGCGAAGGTGCGCGAGGAGACGGGCGCGAAGCTGAACTACAGCGTCGGCACCATGATCGAGTTGCCGCGCGCCTGCCTGCGCGCCGGCGACATCGCCGAAACCGCGGAGTTCTTCTCCTTCGGCACCAACGACCTGACCCAGACCACCTACGGGCTGAGCCGCGACGACTCCGCCAGCTTCCTCAACGACTACACCGCCAACGGCATCTTCAGGGTCGACCCCTTCGTCTCCATCGACCAGGAAGGCGTCGGCGAACTGGTGCGGATCGGCGTCGAGCGCGGCCGTGCCGTGCGCCCGGACATCAAGCTCGGCATCTGCGGCGAGCATGCCGGCGATCCGGAGTCGGTCGTGTTCTGCGACGAGGTCGGGCTTGACTACGTGTCCTGCTCGCCCTACCGCGTGCCGGTGGCCCGGCTCGCCGCCGCCCAGGCCGCGCTCGGCGGCCTCGCCTCGCGCGATTAGGGTAACCGCGACCGGGCGGGAGCCGGCCCAATACGGCCCCGCCCGAAACATAGTTTCTCCATAGTTATTGCCGAGACTTCACGCCTCTGACGGGGTGAACGAGGGAATTGCGGCATCGTTAATTGTCGCGCAACGATTTTCCTGCGTAATCGTCCACCTAGGATTAGGGGATAGCCCGTTTCGGACAGCAGTCGTCCCTACGGGCTCAGGGGAAGTCGCCCGCTCTTCTTGAGCGGCCTCCCGATTGTGTATTGTGTACGGGGTGTCCGCTCGGATGAGTATTCGCGCGTCCAGGAGCCTGCGCGCCTTGTTGGCCGCGGTCGTGCTGCTGCCGGTTCTCGCGGTGGGCTATCTCGCCGCGGAGCCCGATACGCTTCCCGAAAAATTGCGCCTGGCTCTGCAGGGCGAGACGGCCATGCGTCTTCCCGCCGCCGTGCAGTCCTTCTGGCTGACGGCCGCGGAGGCCTCCACCGAGCCGGATGAGCCCAGGCCCGGGCCGCGCACCACCGTCGCCTACCGCAGCGGCGGCACCGCTCCCGGGATCGTGAAGGTCGCCTCCGCGGAAGCCGACGACATGGTTACCGGTTCCCTGCCGTCACGGGAATACGAGCGCCCCCTGGTCGTCACCGTCAAGAAGACCGACCGCTACCTGACCCCCCCGGAGGCAAGGAAGCCGCTGCCGAAACCCGAAGACGTGTCCATGGGCGCGTCGCTGTATCTCACCTCCTTCGTCAAGGACCTGACGCCTTACTCTCCCGAAGTGGAGGAGGACGACGAGAAGATCGAGGCGGAGAAGAAGGCCGCCGCCGAGCGCGCCCAGAAGGGCGTCACCTATCGCGGCGAGACCGAGGCCGAGTTCCGGGAGCGCGAGCGCCGCTGCCTGGCCACCGCCATCTACTTCGAGGCGAGGGGCGAACCCGTCGGCGGCCAGAAGGCGGTGGCGCAGGTGGTCATGAACCGCGTGCGCAGCCCGGAATATCCCGATACCATCTGCGGCGTCGTCTACCAGGGCCAGCACCGGCGCACCGGCTGCCAGTTCTCCTTCACCTGCGACGGCAAGGCCGATGTCGCCAAGGACGAGATCCGCTGGCAGATGGCCATGGAGCTGGCGCGCAAGGTGACCTCCAACGAGGTGTGGCTGGAGGACATCGGCCACGCCACCCACTATCACGCCAACTACGTGTCGCCGCGCTGGATCCGCGAGATGAAGCGCATCCAGACCATCGGCGCGCATATCTTCTACCGGCTGCGCAACGAGAAGCCTTACGAGATCAACGAGCCCCAGCCGGCTGGAAATCCAGAGCGAGGTCTAGCGTACACGCCGAGTGGGTGAGGGCGCCCACCGAGATCATGTCGACGCCGGTCTCCGCGATGGCGCGCACGGTCTCCAGCGTCACGCCGCCGGAAGCCTCCGTGACCACGTCTTTCTCCTTGGCTATGGCGACCGCGCGCCGCAGCGTCTCCGTGTCCATGTTGTCCAGCAGCACCGCGTCCACCGGCCAGTCGAGCGCCGTCTCGAGCTGGTCGATCGTATCCACCTCGATCTCGATCTTGATCATGTGGCCCGCGCGGGCGAGCGCCGCCTCGATGGCCTTGCCGACCCCGCCGGCCGCGACGATGTGGTTGTCCTTGATCAGCACCGCGTCGTAGAGGCCGAAGCGGTGGTTCATGCCGCCGCCCGCGCGCACCGCGTATTTCTCGAAGGCCCGCAGTCCCGGCGTGGTCTTGCGGGTGCAGCAGATGCTTGCGCCGGTGCCCTCGACGGCCTTCACATAGGTCTGCGTCAGCGTGGCTATGCCGCTCAGATGGCAGAGGAAGTTGAGGCCGACCCGCTCGCCGGTAAGCAGCGCCCGCGACAGCCCCGAGACGCGCGCCACGGCGCTGCCCGGCTCCACCCCGCCGCCGTCGCCGATCAGGACCTCGAACGCCGCGTCATGGTCGAAGGTCTTGATCGAGGCCTCGGGAAACTGGATGCCGGCGATGCGCCCCGCCTTGCGCGCGACGATCATGCCTTCGGAGCGTTCGCCTGCGGGCACGGTCGCGTTGGTGGTTATGTCGCCGGCCTGGCCCAGGTCTTCCTCCAGGGCGGCCGACACCGCCCTGTAGACTTGGAACTGCGGCAGACCTTCGGCGAACGGGGTCATGAGCCGAAGGCCGCCCGGATCACGTTGCTCTTCGCCGGACGGTCGGGCAGGGCGTCGCGCACCACCGAGTCCAGTTGCGCCAGCGTGAAGTAGCTGCGATGGGCCAGCTCCGTGCGCGCCTCCGGGAAGTCCTTCCGGAAATGCCCGCCGCGGCTTTCCTCCCGCGCCCATGCCGCGCCCGCGATGAACCTGGCCGCCAGCGCCATGTTGCGGAAGCTCGCGGGAAGCGACGCATCCGCTTCCATCCCGGTGATGAAGGCAAGCGCCTCTTCCAGCCCCTTGCGGTCGCGCACCACGCCGACTTTCGCCGACATCAGGGCGCGCAGGCGTGTCACGGATTGCGGCACGGGTGTGGAGGCCACATTGGCATCGAGAACGCCGTCGCCGCCAACGCGGGTGCGGCCCGGCAGCATGCCGGCGAGGTCCTCGGCGATGCGCGCGCCGAAGACGACGGTCTCCAGCAGCGAGTTGGAGGCGAGGCGGTTGGCGCCATGCGCCCCCGTCGAGGCAACCTCGCCGCAGGCCCACAGTCCGTCCACGGAACTGCGGCCGTTGGCGTCGGTCAGCACGCCGCCCATGTGGTAATGAGCCGCCGGGGCCACGGGAAGCGGCTCCCGGGCCGGGTCGATGCCCGCCGACGTGCACACTTCGTAGATGCCGGGAAACGCCTCGGCGAAGCGCTCGCCCACCGCCTGTGTGCAGTCGAGAAAGGCGCCGCGGCCGCTCTGCACTTCCTCGTGCACGGCGCGCGCGACCACGTCGCGCGGCGCCAGCTCGGCATCCTTGTGCCAGCGCGGCATGAAGCGCTCGCCTGCCCCGTTGACCAGGATCGCGCCCTCGCCGCGCAGGGCCTCGGTGGCCAGCGGCGCGGGGTCGCGGCCGATGGACAGGGCCGTGGGATGGAACTGCACGAACTCCGCGTCGGCGATCACGGCGCCGGCGCGCGCCGCCATGGCGATGCCGCCGCCCCGGGCATATCCCGGATTGGTGGTCATGGCGTAGAGCTGCCCTGCGCCGCCGGAGGCGAGCACGATGGCCCGCGCGGGCAGGTAGACGGGCTCGCCGGCGCCGTTGCCGGCCGCGGGCCACAGCTTCAGCCCCGTGACGCGGCCGTCGGCCACGGTCAGTTCGTGAGCCGCGAACCCCTCGATGACGCGGATAGACGGGGTCTGCCGGGCCGCCACGGTGATGGCCGCCATGATCGCCTTGCCGGCCATGTCGCCCTTCACGCGGACGACGCGCCGCGCGCTGTGGGCCGCCTCGCGCGAGAGATGCAGCCTGCCTTCCAGGTCCCGGTCGAAGGGCACGCCGTAGCGCAACAGGTCGTCGATGCGCTCGGGCGCCTCCGACGCGAGCAGGCGGGCGATCTTGGGATCGACGATGCCCGCGCCCGCGATCATGGTGTCGCGGGCGTGCGCCTCGGGGCTGTCGCCCTCGGAGACGGCGGCGGCGATACCGCCTTGGGCCCAGCCGCTGGAGGTGCCTTCGCCCAGCGGCGCCGTCGCGATCACCGTGACCGGCATGGGCGCCAGCTTCAGCGCGGTGAACAGGCCCGCCAGGCCGGCGCCGACGATGACGATGTCACCGCCGGTGCCCGCGGTTGGCGAAGCAAAGGTCGGTCTGACCTCGAGGTCTACCATGGCAGCGCGCCCCGCTGATGAGTTGCCGCAGACTCAGTTCTTGAGATTGACCATCCGCTCGACGGAGCGTCGGGCGCGCGCCGCGATCATCGGATCGACCGTTACCTCGTCGCGCATGTAGACGAGGGACTCCAGAACCTTCGGCAGCGTGATCTTCTTCATGTGCGGGCACAGGTTGCACGGACGGATGAACTCGACGCCCGGCGTCTCCACCGCCACGTTGTCGCTCATCGAGCATTCGGTGACCATCATCACCTTGCGCGGACGCCTGGTCTGCACCCAGTTGATCATGCCGCTGGTGGAGCCGGTGAAGTCGGCCTCGGCCAGCACGTCCGGCGGGCATTCCGGATGCGCGATGATCTTCAGGCCCGGCTCGTTCTCGCGGGCCTGCCGCAGGTCTTCCGCGGTGAAGCGCTCATGCACCATGCAGTGGCCCTTCCACGCGATGATCTCGACCTTGGTCTGGCTCGCCACGTATTTCGCCAGATATTCGTCGGGCACGAACAGCACCCGCGGCACGCCCAGCGATTCCACCACCTGCACGGCGTTGGACGAGGTGCAGCAGATGTCGACCTCGGCCTTCACGTCGGCGGAGGTGTTCACGTAGCTGACCACCGGAACGCCCGGATAGGCCTCGCGCAGCCGGCGCACGTCCTCGCCCGTGATCGACTCCGCGAGCGAGCAGCCGGCGCCGCTGTCGGGAATCAGCACCGTCTTGTCGGGGTTCAGCAGCTTGGAGGTCTCGGCCATGAAGTGCACGCCGCACTGGACGATGATCTCCGCGTCGGTCTTGGAGGCTTCTTTCGCGAGCTGCAGGGAATCGCCCACGATGTCGGAGATGCAGTGGAATATCTCCGGCGTCATGTAGTTGTGCGCCAGCACCACCGCGTTGCGCTGCTTCTTGAGATCGTTGATGGCCTTCACATAGGGGGCCAGCCCCGGCCACTCGACGCCCGGAATGACCGACGACACCTTCTCGTAGAGATGGGCGGTCGCGCGCGCCACCTCGGGCGTGTAGGCAAGGTCCGGCATCCGCATCACGCCATGCTTGCGCGCCGCGGCCGTCAGCTCGATTCCGGTCTCAAGAGTGGTCATCGCGCCCTCCTGAAGTTGCCCATATATGCTCATTATGAGTATATATGGGCCGTTAAAACAACCGGCACAAGGCCGGCACCCGTGTGCCCCCTTTTCAGGCACCGTGGCTATATCTGAAACATAGTGCATGCCGGACCTGATTTGAAGGCCGGAATTGACGCAGGGCGGATATTCACTTTTCGCCGGTCTCGCCCTCCGCAGGGCCTTCCGCGGGCTCCGCCGCCGGGCGGGGGAAGACGAAGCGCTGGTAGAAATAGCCCACCGCGATCAGGACCGCGCCGAGCCCGATGAAGGAGAGGGCGCGCAGGATACCCTCCAGGTTGTCCATGTCGGACAGGAACACCTTGGCCACGGTGAGCAGGATCACCGCGAGCGACGCGAAGCGCAGTGCGCGCACGCCGGTCAGGATGCCGCCGGCCAGCAGCGCCGCGCCAAAGGCGAGCCAGATGGCCGAATAGGTGTACCACTCCGCGTCGCTGGTCGCCCCTCGCGCGAGATATTCGCCCTGGTAGAGGACGCGGTTCTCCAGCGTCAGCCATGCGAAGGCCAGCAGCAGGGCCGTCGCGCCGATGGCCGCCGGATAGTAGGGATGGCGGCCGCGCGACATGTAATACAGCACGCCGCATAGCAGCGCCGGAACCAGGTAGCCGAGGAACACAAGGTTGAACACCAGTCCCGTGCCAACGGATTCGTTGGTGAAGAGCGGATTGAACAGCAGCAGGTGCCCGAGAAGGATCGCGGCGAGGCCGGCGATGCCGAGTATAGCGGCGGCCTTCTCCACCACAACGCGCCCGGTGCGGTCGTAGAGTCTCTGCAGTCCGACGGCGAGGCCGAGCAGGGCGATGGTATGGATGCTCTGCTCCCACAGGCCGAAGATGGGGCTGTAGACGTCGCCCTCGTTGAGCAGGTGCCGGATTTGCAGCCCGATGAGCACGACCGCGCACAGGATGCTGGCCGCCTCCAGGATCTGAACGACCCTGTCGTCCTTCTGGCGCCGGAACATTACCGACGCGGCGGCGAAGGCCAGGGCCGGAACGCCGTAGCCGTAGAGCAGCCAGTTGAACACCGGTGTCTCGCCGACGGCGTCGCCGGCGATCAGCGGGTCCCAGGCGAGCCGCGCCATCACCGCCGCCGCCATGCCCGCCGCCAGATAGCGCAGGCCCGGCACCGGCCGGTTCAGCGCGACCCAGCCCAGCCCCGGACAGATCAGCGCCAGCGCGATGGTCAGCCAGCCCTTGTCCAGCGCCATGGTGCAGGCGAGCGCCAGCGCGATCACCGCCGCCGCCGCGTAACAGCCGGAGCGCCAGCCCCAGGGATGGTCCGGGCCCTGCCGGTACATGACCTCGCTGGCGAGCACATAGCCCAGCGCGATCGCCAGTCCCGCGGTGGCGAAGGGCAGGTCCTGCGTGAAGCCGGTCGCGCGCAGGTAGGCGTAGGCGAAGATGAGGATCGGCATGCCCGCCGACACGATGGTCCAGAAGGCGTGAGAACGCGCGGTCAGCGCGTTGTAGAAGCCGGCCGCGGCGAACAGCCCGCCGAAGACGCCGCCGATGGCGAGGAAGGTCCGCAGCGCGGGCGGCAACTGTTCCGGCAAGCCCATATAGGCATCGAAAGGCCCGACCGGCTCGGGCAGCAACACGGGCAGGTGCCAGGACGCGTAGATCGCGCCGAACAGGGCGGCGGCCCACACGGCGAGCGTGGAGAGGTTGCGCCAGTACCACGCGCCGCCGAGCAGCGCGAGGATGACGGCGCCCATGAGCAGCAGAGATTCGTTGCCGTAACCGTCGAGCCGGACCGCCGGCAGCAGCAGGAGGGTGATGGCGGCGATGACCGCCGTGGCCACCCAGTCGGTGCCTGCCAGCAGTTCCCGCGGCGACGTCCCGGTCCGCGCCTCGGCTTCCTCGCCGGGCACTCCATAGGCGAGAAAGCCGAAGGCGATGGCGGTGAGCGCGAGGATGTAGAAGCCGAACGGGGCGATGTCCTGCGGCGACCAGCTTCCGCCGCCCCACACCAGACCCCACAGCACCGCGCCCGCCGTGGCGCTCGCCGCCAGCCACAGCCAGCCGCGCATGCGCGCCGTCAGGAAGGCCGCGGCCGTGACGAACAGCAGGTAGAGGAACAGCGGCCATGCCGCGGGCTTCTCGCTCGCCACCAGCAGCGGCGTGGCGTAGCTGCCGATGAGGCCAAGGCCCGCGAGCCCCGGCCCGTGCAGCCATGAGATGGAAAGACTGGCCAGCGATACCGCCGCGAGCAGGACGAACGCAGCCAGCGGATTGAGGAAGCCGTAGAGCGCATAGGCCGCATAGACCGTGGCGAAGGCGCTGAGGATGGCGGCCGCGGTCAGCACGCCGGGGATGTAGGCGCTCGGGACGCCGGCGAAGCCGTCGCCGGTCTCCCGCCGGCGCAGATATTCGCCGGCCGCCGCAAGGGCTGCCGCGAACAGCGCGCCCAGCAGGATGCGCACGCCCGGTCCCAGCAGCCCGGCCTCAATGGAATATTTGACCAGGAACACGCCGCCCAGGGCGAGCGCCAGTCCGCCCACCCAGACCGTCCAGCGGGTGCCGAGCGTCTGCTCCATGCTGCGCCTGCGCTGACCGGCGCCGCCCATGGAGAGCGGGATGCTGGGCGCGGCCGCCTCCTGGGCGGGCCCGGGTTCATCGGCGGGCTGCGGTTCCTCGTGGGCGGGTATTGGCTCCTCGGTGGCGGCCGGTGAGGAAGGGGCCTCCGGCTCGACGGGACGGGCGGCGGGCGAGGCGCTCCCGGCCACGGCCTTCAGCCGCTCGATCTCGCGCCCAAGCTCCTCGACCCGGCTCCTGAGCCTGTTGACGCTGACGATGGAGACAACGGGAAGGATGAAGAGGACGCCGAGGACCCCCAGAAGCAGCAGGATGAGGCTTTCCATCTATCGCTCCCCGGTCCGGTTCGGCTGCGCCACGGCGGCGCATATTACAGATTTTCAGGCTGGCGGGGAGAGGCTCAGGCTCCCCCGCTGCGCCCCGCCTTGACCCGCACGCCGGGGGCGGGGCGTTCCAGCAGCACTTCCCGGCGGAAGCGGAACAGCTTGGCCGGCCGCCCCCCGGTCAGGGTGCTGACGTCCCCTGTCGGCTCCACCAGCCCGGCGGTCTCCACCAGCCGGCGGAAATTCTGCTTGTGCAGGTGATGGCCGGAAATGGCCTCGACCGTCTTCTGCAGGTCGAAGAGCGTGAAGGCTTCCGGCAGCAGCTCGAAGATCACCGGGCGGTATTTCAGCTTGCCGCGCAGCCGGCCGATGGCCGTGGCCAGAACCCTGCGGTGGTCGTGGAGCATGGGACGGCCGAGCAGCGGCAGGCTGTCCCAGGCGCCCGCGGCCTTGCGGCCGTCGCGCCTGGCCTCCGCCACCAGGCCCGCCTCGTAGAGCAGTTCGTAGCGGTCGAGAACCTTTTCCTCGTCCCAGCTTCCGCCGTTCATGCCGAAGCAGATGCGCAGCCGTTCCGTGCGGGTGAGCGGGCGCTCGCGGTCGCCGGGACGCATGGGCTCGCGCGCCCAGCGCTTCAGACGGGGCTCGATCTCGCGCGCCAGCATGGCCGGCTTGCCGTTGCGCCAGTCCTCCCAGGGGAAATGGATGTACCACGGGCTCCAGTGCACTCCCGGCGCGCGCAGCTCCGCGCCGTAGGGCGCCAGCGCCAGATAGCCCACCGACACCACATGAGGCCCCGTGTCCTGCATCTCCACATGGCGGCCCCGGTCGCCGAAGGTGTAGAGCTGCTCCACATAGCCCAGTTCGAGCTCGGCCTGCTCGCGCACCCAGCGCCTCAGTCCGATCTCGAAGGTGCGATGTTCCCTGGGCGAGAACGGGCCGAAGGGCAGGCCGATGCTGTCCTCGCCCGCCTGGCCCCGCACCACCAGGATCTGCGGTTCCTCCTCCAGCACCCCGACGATGGCCGCGTTGAGCCCGATGCCGATGGCGGCGCTGCCGGGGCCGTCTTTCAGGCGCGCTGGCATGTCAGTCCGTGAAGCGCGAGGGCAGGGAGAACACGCGCGCCTCCATCACCGGCGCACCCGGGCCGATGGCCATGACCGCGTCCGTCATGCGGCCGCCCCGGCCCAGCGCCGCGTCGGCCAGCTTCACGATGCGCGCGTTGGGCGTGGCCGTGGGTGAGGCGGCCCGGATCGCCTGCGCGATGCGGTGCTCCTCGGCTTGCGGGTTGAGCGCGCACAGCGTCACGAAGGCGGCCGCGGTGGAGCGCGAGATGCCCGCCCAGCAATGGATCAGCATGGGCGTCTTGCGGTCCCAGCCCGTGGCGAACTCGATCAGCTCCGCCACGTGGCTTTCGCCCGGCGGCACCATGCCGGGCAACGCCTCGGTGATGTCGTTCATGGCCAGGCGCAGGTGACGGCCCGCCGCGATGCCCGCAGGCGTGTCGATCATCGAGTCCGAGTTGATCAGCGTGACCAGATGGCCGATGCGTGAAGCCTCCACGGTGGAGACCACGGCGCTGAGCGGGCCGACATAGATATGGTTCGGTATCATGCGCCCAATATAATCGGAGTCGCGCGGCGCCGGTATGACCGCCGGCCCGTCTCAACGGCGCATCAGGGCGGCAAGCGCCCCCACGCTTTCAAGATAGCGTGATTGCGCCTCCGCCGTCGGCCAGGGCTTCAGGCGCATCAGCCGGTCACGCATTTTCGTCGGGATTCCGCGTGGCGCGCCGACGAATTTGCGCCCTTCGCCGTCGGAGAACCCGGCCAGCCGGGTTGCCTCGAAATAGGCCGCGACCCGGTCGGCGCGCTTGATCAGCGCGGCCGTCTTTACCGGCAGTTCGC
>JBFWSL010000137.1:0-10233 GCA_050248375.1 Hyphomicrobiales bacterium
TCTTCCGATCTCGATGCGCGCCCAATCCCTATCCGGCGGGCCGCCGACATCCCAGGCATTGAGCACCACTTGACATCCCCGGTCCCGCACATTCATATGCGTTACAATATTTGATACGGCGTTTCAATATTTGGAACACGCGACCAATCGTGGTTCCTGCCGTATTCATGGGAGGGGAGCCTAAGTTATCGCCATGAGCGAGGTAATATATCTCGCCATATACGGCGCAATCAATAGCGTTGTATATGGACTTCTTCTGTTTCTTCTGGCATCTGGACTTACAGTTATATTCGGAATGCTAGGCGTTTTGAACGTTGCTCACGCTTCTTTCTATATGCTAGGGGCATATCTAGCCTATACATCTGTATCTTCAGGCTGGAATTTCTGGATTGCATTGCTGCTGGCGCCACTGTTCGTGGCCGTACTCGGCGGGCTGACGGAGAGATATCTCCTGCGCTCCATCCGGAAATACGGTCATGGGCACGAGCTGTTGCTGACCCTCGGCCTCAGCTTCGTCATCCTGGAACTGGTCAAATGGATATGGGGCACGGAGCCCCATCCGGTCCCGGTCCCCGCCCTGCTCGAGGGCTCGATCCCGATCCTCGACAGCGCCTATCCGATCTATCGGCTGTTCATTGCCTTCGCCGGCATCGTCATCCTGGGCGGAATGTTCCTGGTCATCTACAGGACCAAGCTGGGCATGATCGTGCGCGCGGCGGTGTCGGACAGCACCATGGTCCGGGCCATGGGCTACGACGTGGACAAGCTCTTCACCGGCGTCTTCGCCATGGGCACGTGGCTCGCCGGCGTGGCCGGCGTGATCGCCGCGCCAATGCTGAGCGTCTATCCCGGGCTTGCGACCAACGCGCTCGTGGACATGTTCATCGTGGTGGTGGTGGGCGGCCTCGGCAGCCTGATGGGCGCCTTCATCGCGTCGCTGCTCCTGGGCACGATGCAGTCCATCGGCGTGCTTGTGGTGCCCAAGCTGGCGATGATGTTCGGCTTCATCCTGCTTGCCGTGGTGATCGTGTGGCGCCCTCTCGGCCTGTTCGGCGAGCGTGAGGCATGAGCATGCGCGCGCAGACCGACAACGGCATGATGCAGGGCCCCGACGCGAGCGGACCGGCGCCGAAGACCGCGGTTCGCAAGCGCTCCGGCCTGTGGCTCGTGGCGCTGGCCCTCGTCGCTCTCGCCGTGGCGCCGACGGTGCTGCCCCTGTCACGCATCTACCTGCTGACCGACGTACTCATCTTCGGGCTGTTCGCGGTCAGCTACAATATTCTGCTCGGCCATTCCGGCCTGTTGTCGTTCGGCCATTCGGCCTATTTCGGCCTGGGCGCCTACGGCACCGCGCTGCTGCTGCGCTTCCATCCGGAAGTGCCTGTGGTGCTTGCGTTCCTGTTGGGCGTTCTCGCCGCCATGGCCGGAGGTCTCGTCATCGGCTATTTCGCCGTGCGGCGCGGCGGTCCCTATTTCGCGATGCTCACGCTCGCCTTCGGGCTGATGCTCTACACCGCAGCCTGGCAATGGCGGGCGCTGACGGCGGGCGATGACGGCTTCGGCGGCTTCATGCCGGGCGACGTCACCCTGGCCGGGGTGACGCTGCTCAGCTTCGCGGACGTGCGCCAGACCTACTGGCTGGTCCTGGGGGTGGTGGCGTCCTGTCTGCTCGGCATCTGGCTGCTGCTGACCAGGACGCCGTTCGGGAACTCGGTCTCGGCCATCAAGCAGAACCAGGAGCGCGCCACCTTCTTCGGCTACAACGTCTTCGTCATCAAGCTCATCACCTATACCTTCGCCGCCACCATCGCTGGCATCGCGGGCGGTCTGTTCGTGCTGTTCCGGGACTTCGTTTCGCCCGGAGTCATCGACTTGGCGCTGGCCACCGATGTGGTCCTGATGACCTTCATCGGAGGGATGTACTCCTTCCTTGGTCCCATGGTCGGCGCCGCTTTCTACACCATCGCCGGCGACTATCTCGCGTCCTACACGGACCGCTGGGAACTGATCATGGGATTGATCTTCATCGCTCTCGTGCTGTTCGAACCCCGGGGACTGGTCGGGGTCATGGAGCGGCTGATCAGGCTGTTCAGTCCCGGCAGGCGGATGCCGCGAGACAGGGAGGCGTGAGATGGGCGGAAAGCTCTCGCTGAACGGCGTCTACAAGGACTTTGACGGGCTCGAGGTGCTGAAGGGCGTAAACCTGACCGTGGAGGCGAACGAGCGCCACGCGGTCATCGGACCCAACGGAGCGGGAAAGACGACCCTGACCAACATCATCACCGGAAAGTTCCGCCCCTCGGCGGGCAGCATCGTCTACGAGGACAGGGAGCTTACGGGGCTGCAGCCGCACGAGCTGGTGCGCCAGGGCGTTGGCCGCTCGTTCCAGATCATCAACATCTTTCCCGAGATGACCGTGTTCGAGAACGTGCGCAACGCGGTCGTGGCGCGGCGGCGGCTCGAGATGTCCGCCTTCCGCTCGCTGCTTTCGATTCCCGGTCTCGCCGAGGAGGTCGATGAGTTGCTGGAGCAGGTCGGACTGACCCGGCTTCGCGACGTGCAGGCCAGCGTGCTTCCCTATGGGGAGCAGCGCGGACTCGAAATCTGCCTCGCGCTGGCAACCGAGCCCAGCCTGCTGATCCTCGACGAACCGGCCGCGGGCCTGTCGACGGCCGAGACGCATCAGGTAACCGCGCTCATCGAGCGGGTTACCGAGGGCAAGACGCTGATCCTGATCGAGCACGACATGGACGTGGTTTTCGCGCTTTCCGACAAAATCAGCGTTCTCCACTACGGAACCATCCTCGCGCAAGGGTCTCCCGAGGAGATCCGCGCCAATCCGGCGGTGCAGGAAAGCTATCTCGGCAAGCAGGTGTGACATGCTGCTCTCGCTGCAAAACGTCAGGAGCTACTACGGCAAGAGCCAGGTCCTGCAGGGCATGACGTTCGGCGTCGCGCCGGGCGAAGTCACCTGCCTGCTTGGACGCAACGGCGTTGGCAAGACAACGACACTGAAGTCGATCCTCGGGCTTGTGCCCCCGAGAGAAGGCTCCATCAAGTTCGAGGGCGAGGAGCTGTTCGGGCTGCCCACCCATCGGATCGTGCGCAGGGGCATCGGCTTTGTACCCGAGGAACGCCGCATCTTTCCGACGCTGAGCGTGCGGGAGAACCTGCTGATGGGATCGCAGCCCGCCGCAAACGGCGGCAAGCGCGAGTGGGACATGGATCGCGTGTTCGACTATTTCCCTCAGCTCAAGCAGCGGGAGAACTCGCTGGGTCGCTTCCTGTCGGGCGGCGAGCAGCAAATGCTCTCGATTGCCCGGGCCCTGGTCAGCAATCCGAGAATGCTGCTCATCGACGAGCCCGCCGAGGGTCTCGCGCCCGTCATCGTGCAGCGCGTGGTCGAGGTCATCCGCGACATCGCCGCGGAAGGAATCACCGTGCTGCTGGTGGAGTCGAAGCTGGCCATCGCCGAGCAGCTCGCGAACCACGTCCATGTGATCTCCAAGGGACAAATCGTCTTCTCCGGCACGTCGAAAGAGCTCTCCAAGAGACGTGACGTGCGGGAGCAGTTTTTGGAAGTCTAGGAAAGGAAACAGACAATGCTTGGAAGACTGCCCCGTTTCGCCCGCGCGGCGCTCGCAGCAGCTATGCTGCCGTTCGCGCTCGGCTTCAGCGTGCCCGCCAAGGCCGCGGAGCCGCTCCGCATCCTGGCGATGGACGTGTTCTCCGGTCCGTTCAAGGACATCGGCGACCGCTACCTGCTCGGCATCAAGTTCGCCGTGGAGGAAATCAACGCAAAGGGCGGCATCAACGGCCGCAAGATCGAGCTGTTCATCGAAGACACCCAGCTCAAGCCGGATATCGCGCAGCGGCGCGCCGTCAGCCAGATACTCGACAACAAGGTGCAGGTGATCATCGGCGCCTCGGGCTCGCATGTGGTGAAGGCGCTAGGCCAGGTGGCCGAGAAGCACAAGGTCATTCTCACCCTGTACGCGGGCGAGGGCGACTATATCACCGGCAGCGAGTTCACCCCCGCCGTGTTCCGGGCCGGCCTGAGCACCTCCATGCACAGCAAGGCCACCGTCTCCGGCTTCGTGGACAAGGGCTACAAGCGCTTCTACCTGCTGAACCAGGACTACGCCTTCGGACGCGAGGTGGCGAAGACCTACAAGAAGTACCTCGACAAGCTGATCCCCGGCTGGGAGCTCGCGGGCGAGGAATACCATCCGCTCGCCACGCGTGACTTCGCGCCCTACATCCAGCGCATCGCGGCCTCCAAGGCCGACGTGGTGCTTACAGGCAACTGGGGCACGGACATGACCAGCCTGCTGGCGCAGGCCCGTCAGTTCGAGCTGAAGGCGAAGTTCGGCCACTATTATCTGTCCGATCCGCTCGCCCTGCGCGAGATCGGCGAGGCCGGCATCGGCAGCGTCACGTCGGAGAACTACATGATGGTCGTCGACACGCCGCAGAACAAGGCGTTCATCGAGCGCTGGCACAAGGCCAACAAGGATGGCGACCATCCCTGGCCGGCCTTCACCATCGGCAAGGCCTACAACGCCATGATGTTCCTCGCCGCGGCCATCGAGAAGGCCGGCACCGCGGACTACGAGGCTCTGATGAAAGCCTGGGAAGGGCTGGAGTTCCAGGGACTCGTCGGAAAGCAGGTGATGCGCGCCTGCGACCACCAGATGCAGACGCCCATCCCGGTCGCCGAGATCGTGAAGGACAACACGTATTATTCGCATCCCTTCACCGGACCGGCGAAGTTGCTGAGCATCGAGGAAACCTCGGTTCCGATGGAAGAGGTCGAGAATCCCCGCTGCAAGAAGTAGCGAGGCAAACACCAGGATGCGGCGCCGGGGTATAGCTCCGGCGCCGCATGCAGGTCTTCAACGGGAAACGGCCCCACACGGACGACAAGATGAAAACCGTACTGATCGATTATGGCGACGGCAAACTGCCCATCAGCGTTCCCGACGACGCCTATGTGGTGGAGAAGACCAAGCCCAGGGCGCTGAAGGATCCCGAGGCCGCGCTGCGCAAGGCGCTGGCCGCGCCGGTCGGCCTGCCGCCGATCAAGGAATGGGTCAAGCCGGGTAGCCGGGTGGTCATCGCCTTCGACGATCCCACGCGCGCGCCCTTCCCGCGGCAACTGGCGATTCCGGTCATCATCGAGCAACTGGTGGAAGCCGGGGTCAAGCTGGGCGACATCCTGCTGGTCTCCGCCGGCGCGAACCACCGCAAATACTCCCAGGAGGAATTCCGCAAATATCTCGGCCCCAGGGTGTTCTCGCAATTCGAGGGCGACCCCTCCTTCCCCCGCATCATCAACCACGATGCGTCCGATCCGGACCAGCTCGTGACTCTCGGGGCCTCCGCCACCGGCGACTTCATGCAGTACAACCGCTGCCTGGTGGACTACGACCACATCTTCTATTGCGGCACCGTCGGTCCGAACAACTGGGGCGGCATCACCGGCATCGGCGTAGTCAACGGCCTTGCCGGACAACTGAGCGTGCGCGCCACCCACAGGCTGCCGGTCATCGACCACAAGGACGCGGTGCATGCCAATCCCCGCAAGTCGCGCTTCATGCGCCACAAGGCGGCGATGATGGCGCGCGTGGAGGAAGCCATCGGCAAGAAAGTGTTCTACGTGGACGCCTTCATGGCCGACGGCGGCGGCATCGCCGACTTTGTCGTCGGCCATTCGCCGGAGATCAACGAGATTCAGTGGAGCCGCGCGGAGGAGCTTTACCAGACCACCACGCCGGAGGCCGACATCCTGATTTGCGGCCTGCCCGGCCAGCTCAACTACAGCGACAGCGACAACCAGCTTACCTTCGTGAGCTGCCTGCTGGTCATTCCGCGCATGTGGGTCAACAAACCCATGCTGCGCGAGGGCGGCGTCATCATCGGCGCTGGAAAGTGCCGCGGCATAGTGGAGACGCCCACCTTCACGCCCTGGCTGGAAGTGCTGAAGCTGTGGGACAACAAGGCGTCGATCCGGGACCTCTCGGCCTATGAGGAGTCCTTCCTCCACCGGCAGGACCTGATCCACGCCTACCGGCACGACTACGGCTATCACCCTCTGCACGGCTTCTGGCTGATGTACGAGTGCCGCTACGCCTATGAGCGCGCCAGCCGCATCCTGATGGCGGGAAAGGTCTCGCCCCTGGAGATGCGGCGACTGAACGTGACGCCAGTCCCCACCGTGGAGGAAGCGCTGGCAAGCGCCATGACCACGGTGCGCAAAAAGCCTTCCATCGTCGTAATCCCGGATTTCTGGAGCGGGCTCCGCGCCCAGTTCAGGGTCGAGTAAGCCATGCCTGACATCACGAATGGAGCCGCGCGCTTCGCCGGCCGGGTGGCGCTCGTCACCGGAGCGGGCAGCGGCATAGGACGCGATTGCGTTCGACGCTTCGCCGGCGAGGGCGCTTCGGTCGTCGCGGTGGATCTGGAAGCGGATCCGGTCGCCGAGACACTCGCGCCTGTGGAGGGGCCCAAACTCGCCCGGCCGGCGGACGTGACCCGCCGCGAAGCGGTGGACGCGGCAGTCGCGGCCACGCTGGAAGCATTCGGACGGCTGGACATCCTCGTGACCTGTGCCGGTATCTTCGACGACACGCCATTCGACCGGCTCACCACACGGGACTGGGAGCGCGTGTTCGCGGTTAACGTGACGGGGACCTTCAATTTCTGCCAGGCGGTGATCGAGCCCATGCGCCGCCAGAAATGGGGACGTATCGTCACACTTGGCTCGATCGGCGGCAAGGTCGGAGGCCCGGTATCGGCGGCCAACTACGCCGCTTCCAAGGCGGCGGTCATGTGCCTCACCAAGTCGGCGGCCCGGTATTTCGCGGGCACGGGTGTCACGGTGAATTCCATATCGCCGGGCGTCATCGAGACGGCTATGACTAACGGCTGGTCGGACGAGAACCGCAAGCGGACCATCGGAGCCATACCCGTGGGGCGGCTGGGAATGCCGGGCGAAGTGGCTGCGGCGGTGGCGTTCCTCGCTTCCGACGACGCAGCCTACATCACAGGCGAGATCCTGGACGTCAACGGCGGCCAGTTGATGGATTGAGGGATTGAGACATCATGGAACATCCAGCGCAGAATTCCATCAGGCCGTTCGCCCTTTCGGGCAAGGTCATCATCGTCACGGGCGCCGCGCGCGGGCTCGGTCGGCAGTTCTCCGACAGTTTCGCTGCCGCCGGGGCCAATGTGGTGGCCTGCGACGTGGACGGCGCGGCCGTGGAGGAATTCGCCGGCAGCGTTTCGCACGCCACCGGCAATATCATCGGCGCGCTCTGCGATGTGACGAACGAGGACGACGTCCGCGCGCTGATGGCGCTGGCCGAGAAGCATTTCGGCCGTATCGACGGCGTGGTCAACAACGCCGGCATCACCTACCAGGAATCGGCCGTTCAGGCCGACCTGAACCGCTGGATCGAGGTGGTCCGCATCAATCTCATCGGCACTTACTGCGTGAGCCGGCAGGCGGCAAGGCTCATGCTGATGCAGGGCCATGGCAGCATCGTCAATCTCGCCTCGATCCATGCGCTGGTGGCGCCGTCCTTCCATAACGCCTCGGCCTACTGCGCGAGCAAGGCGGGCGTCGTCGGGCTGACGCGGGCGCTGGCGAAGGAGTGGGGCGAGGCGGGCCTGCGCGTGAACGCCATCGCGCCCGGCTTCATCGAGACCGACATGACCAAGGCGAAGCTGTCGGACGAAACCTACCGGTCAGGCATCCTTTCGCGCACCCCGATGCAGCGCATCGGCAAGCCGGCCGACCTGATCGGCGCGGTCCAGTTCCTGCTATCCGATGCGTCTGCCTTCGTCACCGGGCAGGTGCTCGGCATCGATGGCGGCTGGACCACCATCTAGTGCCGATGCGGAGGCCCCGGGTTCAGCCTCGGGGAATCTAATCTAGCGGTTCCCGGCCCTGGCTTCGCCATAGGTATTCAGCGCCCTCGAAGCAGACCACGTCGCTGCAGTTTCCAGCATGATCTCGCCCCCGAACAGGCTTAGGGATGTCGCGCGTCACGAGGCCTTTTGGCATTGGGCCATACGTAGGTTGAGAGTTTGCTTGTTTTTGTTTTCAGGTTTTTGGCTCGTGCAATCATCGTTATATTAAATAAATCAGTGTCTTAAGTGGGTGTCAGAAGCCCCTTGCCACAATTCGTGCCTCTCCCCATAATACGGAAGAAGAGGAAGTTACGGATAATGGATGGCATGAAGGTCACCGCCGGCGAAGTCGCGAAACACTTCGGCGCTTTTGCGGACCGGGCTTTGGTCGAGCCGGTCACGATCACCAAATACGGCCGGGAGCATCTGGTTCTGATCTCGGCCGAGGAATATGCGCGCCTCAAACAGCGCGACCGCAAGGTGTACCGGGTTGGCGAGATCCCCGATGACATCATCGACGCCATAGCCAAGGCTGAGCCCGGAGCAGAGTCGGAAGCCCTGCAGAAGAGGATCGACGAACAAGACCGCGGCCGCTGATGAGGATTCCGCCGCCCGAGCCGGCACAGGTGCTCCGCTATGCCTATTTGTGGGCGGACGAACATGAGCAGGGGCTTGAGGAAGGACGCAAGGATAGACCCGTCGCAGTCGTGCTTGCCCTTGCCGGTGCGGAGGGAGCAACCACCGTCGCGGTAGCCCCGATTACGCATTCACCGCCTGCCATAGCGGAAGATGCGATAGAGATTCCGCCTCCCGTCAAATCGATGCTCGACCTCGATGAAGAGCGATCATGGATCGTGGTCACGGAGATCAATGTATTCGCGTGGCCAGGTCCCGATCTGCGGCCCGCCGGTCAGGAGGACGAGACGACACCGCTGATCGGCTACCTCCCTGCCCGCTTTTTCAGGACAGTGCGTGACCGGATCGTCACACAGCACAAACGTAAGAAGCTGCGGCGCATCCAGCGATCGGAATAGTCATATATATATATGGCACCTTGCCATGGGAAAGGGCGGCTTTCACCGCTGCCGACGGACGCAGTCCCTGACGAAGCCAGAGCCCTTCACGGACATTTCTGTTCTTCTGCCGCCCCTCACCTGCCCTGCAAACTGATGATCACGCCGCAGGAGGTTCTGCGCGTTCCGTAGCTGCGGACGCATCCGCACCAGGCTGCGGCCGTTATGAGACCTCCAGTTGCGACCAGGCAGGGTGAACCCCATTCCGTCCCGGACCCATGCCGTCTCGGGAACCGCCAGCGTTTCTTTCTCGATGGCTTCTTCAGCAGGTGACGGACCAGAAATCGCGAAGCCGGCCATGAGACCGCAATTTGCTGTTGAATCGCGCGCGCGCCGGTGTTCATGTAGCGTTATAGTCATTCGACTATAACGTTTCCGCATAGACTTCGCGAAGCAGCCGGCCAGGACGATTTTGCAATTGCAACCGGAAATGGTGAGAAAAAATCCGGATTACAAAATATGACTGTTAAAGTCATAATATACGACAAACGCGCCGGCAAGAGCGCGTGCCGCAGATATCCAGAGGGAGGAAGGATGATGTCATCGCTGTAGCCGCAGAGCCTCGGGGGCCATCCCCGGTAGCGCTCCGGGAGATTTCGGTCATGGAACAGGCTTCCGGCCGTGCATGGCCACATGATCGTTTGTCTTGCGGGCATTTGCGAGACGCGCGCCCTGGCGGGCGGATACCTCAGAGAACACAATGCAGCAACTTGATGAACGACGCACGGACCACGCCGCCAGCCGCGCCCCGGAATTCGGCCCGCTGCTGGCGCAGGCATCCATACTTGCCATCGACGATGAACCGGGCATGCGAAACTTCTTCCTGCGCACGCTGGGGCCGCGATGCAGGCATATCGAGACCGCCGCCAACACCGAGGAAGCCAACCGCAAGCTGGACGCGCAGCATTTCGATGTGCTGGTCCTCGATAACATCATGCCGGGAAAGCATGGCGTGGACTGGCTCGCGGAGCAGCGCGGCATCGGCTGCTTCTCCGAAGCCATCCTCATAACCGCATATGCGGACCTGGATACGGCGATCCAGGCGTTGCGCGCGGGGGCTTCGGATTTCGTGCTCAAGCCCTTCCGGTCCAATCAGCTTCTGAACGCCGTGGCGCGATGTCTCGACCGCACCCGTCTGCAGCGCGAAAACTACATCCTGCGCTACGAGCTTCGCGCCGCCTCGGACCATATTCTCCTGCGCGATCGCCTGGTTGGGGAATCTCCAGCGATACGGCGGGTTCGCGAA
>JBFWSL010000138.1:0-10079 GCA_050248375.1 Hyphomicrobiales bacterium
GAACACGTCGATGGGGATGCCGCCGCGCGGATACCAGTAGCCTGCGATGCGCAGCCAGCGCGGCTTCACCACATCCACGATCCGCTTGCCGATGGCGATGGTGCAGTCCTCGTGGAAAGCGCCATGATTGCGGAAGCTGGCGAGATAAAGCTTCAGGGACTTGGACTCCAGTATCCAGGCTTTCGGTGCGTAATCGATAACCAGATGCGCGAAATCGGGCTGCCCCGTGACCGGACAGATCGAGGTGAACTCCGGACAGGCGAAGCGGGCGAGGTAGACCGTATCGGGATGCGGATTTGGCACCCGCTCCAGAACGGCCTTCTCGGGCGAACCGGGCAGGGCGCTTGCCCGGCCGAGCTGCTTCAGTCCCTTCAGCTTGCGTGTCATGTCGGCTCCCGTGAGGCCATCAGGGCAGACCCATCGTCTTGTGAAGCTGCACGCTCATCCGCCATTTCGGGTTTCGGAGACAATAGGCCAGTGCGGCGCGCGTATTCGCCTCGCGGCAAGGTCCGTCCATTGGCTGGAGGAAGAAGTTGTCGAAAGCGAGTCCGCCGAGCAGCTCCGGGCCGATCCCGTCCTGAGGATAGACCAGCTTCAATTCATTGCCCGAGGTCTGCTTCAGGGGTGCTCCCGCCTTCGGACTGACGCAGATCCAGTCGATGCCGCGCGGCACCTCGAGCGTGCCGTTGGTCTCGATGGCGATATCGAAGCCTTTGCCGTGCAGGGCATCTATCAGGGGGGCATCGACCTGCAGCATGGGTTCACCACCGGTCAGCACCACCAGCCGCCGTCCCGCCCTGCCGGCCCAGGTCCGTTCGCATTCGCCCGCCAGGTCGCCGGCTGTCGCATAGCGCCCGCCACGCTCACCGTCCATGCCGACGAAATCAGTATCGCAGAAGCGGCAAACAGCCGCCGCGCGGTCCTCCTCGCGGCCTGTCCACAGGTTGCAGCCCGCGAAGCGGCAGAATACGGCCGCGCGTCCGGCCTGCGCGCCTTCGCCCTGCAAGGTGGAGAAGATTTCCTTGACGCTGTACATATCGTTTCGGTGTTGCCTGTCAGGCGCGGGCCCGGGCGGCGCCCGCGCGCCAGCGGGCATGGCCTTCGGCCCGCAGCCGGCAGGCGGGGCACTCGCCGCAGCCGTAACCCCAGTCATGGCGCCTGCCGCGCTCGCCCTTGTAGCAACTGTGTGTCCCGCTGACCACCAGGTCGACCAGCGCCTTTCCGCCGAGTTCGTCGGCCAGCTCCCAGGTCTGGGCCTTGGACATCCACATCAGCGGGGTCTCGATGACGAACTCGGCATCCATGCCGAGCCTCAGGGCCTCCGCCAGCGCCTTCAGCGTTCGGTCGCGGCAGTCCGGGTAGCCCGAGTAGTCGGTTTCGCACATCCCGCCGACGAGGTTCGGGATGCCGCGGCGATACCCGACCGCCGCCGCATAGGTGAAGAACAGCAGGTTCCGGCCGGGCACGAAGGTGTTCGGCAACCCGTTCTCCATCATGCGGATCTCGGCGTCACGCGTCAGCGCGGTCTCGCTGATGAGGCCAAGCTCGGGCAGGGCGATCACATGATCCTCGCCGAGCCGGTCCTTCCATTCGGGCCAGCCCGCCCGCATGGCCGCCCGGATGGCCTGCCTGCCTTCAAGTTCGATCGCATGGCGCTGGCCATAGTCGAACCCGACCGTCTCGACACGTGCGTAGCGCGCCAGCGCCCAGGCCAGGCAGACGGTCGAGTCCTGCCCGCCGGAGAACAGCACCAGCGCCGCGGATTTGTCCCGGGGCATAACCATGGTCGGCTCTTTCGCTTGCCCAATCAGTAAGCTAATACGGATCAGACATTCGCACGTGGGCCTGGGCCCCGCAACTTCGGCCAACAGCAGGGTGAATCTCATGACGGCGATCCTGGAAATTACCGGGCGCGAAATTCTCGATAGCCGCGGCAACCCCACCATTGAGGTCGACGTCCTGCTGGAGGACGGCTCCCTCGGTCGCGCGGCGGTGCCTTCCGGCGCCTCCACCGGCGCCCACGAGGCCCATGAACTCCGCGACGGCGGCAAGCGCTATCTGGGCAAGGGCACCCGCAAGGCCGTCTCCGCCGTCAGGGGCGAGATCCGCAAGGCGCTCATCGGCATGGACGCCGACGACCAGAGGCACATAGATGCCGCCCTGATCGAGCTGGATGGAACTCCCAACAAGGCCCGCCTCGGAGCCAACGCCATCCTCGGGGTATCGCTGGCCGTGGCCAAGGCGGCGGCGGAGTCCTGCGGGTTGCCGCTCTACCGTTACCTAGGCGGCGCCAACGCCCATGTGCTCCCTGTGCCCATGATGAACATCATCAATGGCGGCGCCCACGCCGACAACCCGATCGACATCCAGGAATTCATGATCATGCCGGTGGCGGCCGCCACCTGCGCCGACGCCATCCGCGTTGGGGCGGAGATCTTCCATACGCTGCGCAAGGGGCTGAAGGACGCCGGCCACAACACCAATGTCGGCGACGAGGGCGGCTTCGCGCCGAACCTTGCCTCGGCCGACGAGGCGTTGGGCTTCATCATGAAGGCAATCGAGAAGGCCGGCTACAAGCCGGGCAAGGACGTCGTGCTCGCCCTCGACGCGGCCTCGACCGAATTTTACGCCAAGGGCAAATACCGCCTCGAAGGCGAAGGCAGGACCCTAGATAGCGACGGCATGGCCGCCTACTACGCCGATCTGGTCAAGCGCTACCCCATCGTCTCCATCGAGGACGGCATGGCGGAGGACGACTGGAAAGGCTGGAAAGCCCTGACGGAAGCCATCGGCGGCAAGTGCCAGCTCGTGGGCGATGACCTGTTCGTTACCAATCCGGACCGGCTCAGGAAGGGTATAGAGAAAGGCATCGCGAATTCGATTCTGGTGAAGGTCAACCAGATCGGCACCCTTACAGAGACGTTCCGTGCGGTCGAGATGGCGCAACATGCGTCTTACACGGCAGTCATCTCCCACCGCTCCGGCGAGACGGAGGATGCAACCATAGCCGATCTTGCTGTCGCCACGAACGCCGGGCAAATCAAGACGGGCTCGCTGTCACGGTCCGACCGGCTGGCCAAGTACAACCAGCTCATTCGCATTGAAGAAGAACTCGGCGACGCTGCCGTTTACGCGGGACGTTCCATTTTGAGACTTTAGGACGGGGAGGCTGCTTCAGGCCGCCGGTGACATGGCAAGCATAACAATCATCAACCTCTTCATGCTATTCGTCACGGCGTTGCTCATTCTGGGCATACTGTCGAGTCTCGTTGCCGCGCGCTTCGGCGCTCCCCTGCTCCTCGTCTTCCTCATCGTCGGAATGGTCGTCGGCGAGGAGGGCCCCGGCCAGGTCGCCTTTAACGACTACCGGCTGACCTATCTCATAGGCACCATCAGCCTTGCCATCATCCTCTTCGACGGCGGCCTCAGGACGCGGCTGGAGAGTTTCAGGGGCGTGCTCATTCCCTCCGTCCTGCTGTCCACCGTCGGGGTGGCCGTCACGGCGGGGCTGACCGGGTTCCTGGCCATGTATGTCCTGGGCCTGTCGATGCTTGAGGGATTGCTGGTCGGCGCCATGGTCGCCTCCACCGACGCGGCCGCGGTGTTCTTTCTTCTGCGCACGGGCGGCCTGCAGTTGCGAACGCGCGTGCAGTCCACGCTTGAGATCGAGTCCGCCACCAACGATCCCGCCGCCATCTTCCTGACGCTGCTGCTGGTGCAGCTTGTCACCACGCCAAAGCTGAACGCCGGCGTGGAATCGCTCTTGTTGCTTCTGGAGCAGGGCGTGATGGGCGCCGCCATAGGGCTGCTCGGCGGCTTCCTGCTGGCCACTGCGCTCAACCGACTTGACCTGCCCTCGGGCCTGCATCCCCTGTTCGTCGTGTGTTCGGCGCTGGCGCTGTTCTCCATCGCCTCCCTGCTGGGAGGTTCCGGTTTCCTCGGCGTCTACCTGGCCGGACTGGTGCTCGGCAACAGGCCGGTGCGCGCCGCCCCGGCCATCATTTCCTTCCACGACACTGCGACCTGGCTCTGCCAGATATCCATGTTCATCGTGCTGGGGCTTCTCGTCACGCCGACCAAGCTCATACCGTATCTCGCGCAGGCGCTGGTAATCGCCGCGTTTCTCATGCTGATCGCCCGGCCCGTCGCCGTCGCCCTGTGCCTTGCGCCGTTCCGCTTCACCGTGCCGGAACAGTCTTTCGTCGCCTGGGTCGGCCTGCGAGGGGCCGTTTCGATCTTTCTCGCCGCCATCCCCACGCTGGCGGAGGTTCCCAACGCCGAAGTCTATTTCAACGTGGTGTTCGTGGTCGTCTTCGCCTCGCTCCTGATCCAGGGCTGGACGATCAACTCGCTGGCCAAGTGGCTGAATGTAGCGCTCCCGCGCGAACGCAAGCAGGTCAATCGCGTCGAGATCGATATTCCCGGCCAGCTCTCCCAGGAGATGGTCGGTTATCCCGTGACCGCATCGAGCCCGGTGCTGGACGACGCGGCCGTGCCGGATTGGGCACAGCCCGTCATCGTGGTCCGTAACGACGACATCTTGAGTTCCGTTTCGGCCGGAGCGCTCCGCCCGGGCGATTTCGCATATTTCGTCGCGCCACCGGAACGCGCCGAAGTGCTGGATACGCTGTTCGCGCCGGGCACCGTCCAGACACAGCAGAGGCAGGGGCTGCAGCTTCCTGTCCGCACCGATGTGCGGGTCTCCTACCTCGCCGACATGTATGGCGGCACGGTCGAGGAAGACCGGCGCGACGAGACCGTCTCCGACTTCTTCAATCGCGTTTTCGACGGCCGACCCAACAGTGGTGACCGGGTCGAACTCGGCGATGTGACGCTCATCGCGCGCTCTGTCGAAGAGAACCGCGTTACCGAGGCTGGCATCCTGTTGACGGTCAAGCCCAGGGAACAGGCTGCCGACACATCGGCTGCCGGTGGCCCTTCCAAGCCTGTCGCAAGGGAGAGCAGATCGCTGCTTTCCCGTATCGCCGGCGGGGCCCGCGGTCTGACGAACTGGCTGCGCGGCAAGCGGCATTAATAATCGATTAAGTCCCTTTCGCTAAGAATGAAGAGTCGGACTCAAGCGAATCGGTCGCGTCATCAGAAGAAGCCGCATGCGTCTGCGTAAAGCCATTTTCCCCGTCGTCTGCCTCAGCCTCATGGGCTATTTCGCCTATCATCTCATCGTCGGCGAACGCGGCCTCGGTGCCCGCGATCGCATCGAAAAACGCATTACCATGCTCGAGGGAGAACTGAACGGCCTGAAGGCCGTGCGCGGCCAGCTTGAGCGCGACGTGGCATTGCTGAGGGCGGAGAAGCTCGATCCGGACATGCTCGACGAGCGCGCCCGCGCCATCCTGAACTTCGCCCATCCCAACGACCTGGTCATCATGGACCCGAAGTCTCCCGCCCCCTTGGGCCGCTAACCCCGCGCAGCCTCACGAATAGCTGAATTGCAGCGGCCGCACGGCTTCGGTTTTGCGCACAGTTTCAAAGTCCTAGTTACTGCCATACCGGCGTCTCTCCATCTGGCAATGCGCGGATACTTCGTGTAACGTTTCGCAAAAAGGGGAACGCACACTGGAGGCCGTATGACCGCGCCCGACGACCACATCGCCGGAGGTGCCGGAATAGTAGGCGCGCCCGCGCCTGCTTATGCCGCGCCCGGCGAGGCGGTCTTCGCCCACTCCGGCTCCAACACCCAGTCCGACATCGAATTCTCTCCTGAAGAAGAGCGCGAGGCCTATCGGCAGATGCTGCTGATCCGCCGCTTCGAGGAGAAGGCCGGACAGCTTTACGGCATGGGCTTCATCGGCGGGTTCTGCCACCTCTACATCGGCCAGGAAGCCGTGGTCACCGGCATGCAGATGTGCATCGGTGACGGCGATCAGGTCATCACCACCTACCGCGACCATGGCCACATGCTCGCTTGCGGCATGGATCCCAAGGGCGTGATGGCCGAACTTACCGGACGCCGCGGCGGCTATTCCAGGGGCAAGGGCGGCTCCATGCACATGTTCTCCGTGGAGAAGAACTTCTACGGAGGCCATGGCATCGTCGGCGCCTCCGCCCCTCTGGGCGCCGGGCTCGCCTTCGCCAACAAATACCGCGGCAACGACAACGTCTGCCTGACCTATTTCGGCGACGGCGCCTCCAACCAGGGCCAGATTTACGAAAGCTTCAACATGGCGAAGCTCTGGCTGCTGCCGGTGGTCTTCATCATCGAGAACAACAAATACGGCATGGGCACGCGCATCGACCGCGCCTCCTCCACCACCGACCTGTCGCAGCGCGGCCTCAGCTTCGGGATACCCGGCGAGCAGGTGAACGGCATGGACGTGCGCGCCGTGAAGGCGGCCGGCGCCAAGGCCGTCGCCCGCGCGCGCGAAGGGAAGGGGCCATATATCCTGGAGATGCTGACCTACCGCTATCGCGGCCACTCCATGTCGGACCCTGCCAAGTACCGCTCCAAGGAAGAAGTCCAGAAGATGCGGGAGGAGCAGGATCCCATCGAGCAATGCCGTTCGCGCATCATCCGCCGCGGTATTGCCTCGGAGGATGAACTCAAGGCTGTCGACAAGGACATCCGCGCCACGATCAACGAGGCCGCGGAGTTTGCCCAGAACGATCCCGAACCCGATGCGTCCGAACTGTGGACCGACGTGACCGTCTGACCCCGTACCCCGCCGGCCGCGGCCCGAATTCGAGGCAAGGTAAGTCAATATGCCGATCCAGGTTCTGATGCCCGCCCTTTCGCCCACCATGGAGGAGGGCAAGCTCGCCAAGTGGCTGGTCAAGGAGGGCGACGACGTCCGCGCCGGCGACGTCATCGCCGAGATCGAGACCGACAAGGCCACCATGGAGGTGGAGGCCGTCGACGAGGGCAAGCTCGGACAGATACTCGTCGCCGAAGGCACGGAAGGCGTTAAGGTGAATACGCCCATCGCCACCATTCTTGCCGAAGGCGAGGACGCGAGCGCTGCGGCTTCCGCGAGCGCTGCACCGCCGCCCGCCGCCGAAGAGAAACCGGAGCCCGCTCCTGCGCCGGAAGCGCCAAAGCCCGCGGCCAGGGCCAATGGCGACGCCCGCCACACTCCCGCCCCCGATCCCATGGACCCGTCCCCCGCAACGGCGGCGGACCCCGACGTGCCGGAAGGCACCGAGATGGCCTCCATGACCGTGCGCGAGGCCTTGCGCGACGCCATGGCCGAGGAGATGCGCCGCGACGGCGACGTCTTCGTCATGGGCGAGGAAGTGGCCGAGTATCAGGGCGCCTACAAGGTGACGCAGGGGCTGCTGGACGAGTTTGGCGCCCGACGCGTCATCGATACGCCCATTACCGAGATCGGCTTCGCGGGGCTGGGTTGCGGCGCGGCCTTCGCCGGGCTCAAGCCCGTCGTGGAGTTCATGACCTGGAACTTCGCCATGCAGGCCATCGACCACATCATCAACTCCGCCGCCAAGACGCTCTACATGTCCGGCGGCCAGATGCGCTGCCCCATCGTCTTCCGCGGACCCAACGGCGCTGCCGCCCGCGTCGCCGCGCAGCACAGCCAGTGCTATTCCGCATGGTACGCGCATGTGCCGGGCCTGAAGGTCATCGCCCCCTACACGGCCGCCGACTTCAAGGGCCTGCTCAAGGCAGCCATCCGGGACCCCAACCCGGTCGTGTTCCTTGAGAACGAAATCCTGTACGGACAGAGCTTCGACGTGCCCAAGCTCGACGACTGGGTGCTGCCCATCGGCAAGGCCAGAATCGTGCGCGAGGGCAGCGACGTGACCATAGTCTCGTACTCCCGCGCCATGGCCTACGCACTGGAAGCGGCCGAGAAGCTGGCCGGGGAGGGTATCTCGGCGGAGGTAATAGACCTGCGCACCCTGCGCCCGCTCGACATGGACACCGTCATCGCCTCGGTGAAGAAGACCAACCGTATCGTCACCGTCGAGGAAGCCTGGCCGGTCTGCTCCATCGGATCGGAGATCGCCGCGCGCGTCACTGCTCTCGCCTTCGACCATCTCGACGCGCCGCCGCTCCAGGTCAACGGCGCCGATGTACCCATGCCTTACGCCGCCAACCTTGAGAAACTGGCGCTGCCCAGCGCCGCCATGGTCGCCGACGCAGCCAAGAAGGTCTGTTACGTCAACTGATCGTTCCGCGAGCCGAGAAGCCCTCATGCCCATTCCGATACTGATGCCCGCGCTTTCGCCCACCATGGAGGAGGGCAAGCTGGCCAAGTGGCTGGTGAAGGAGGGGGACAGCGTCGGACCCGGCGACGTCATCGCCGAGATCGAGACAGACAAGGCGACCATGGAAGTGGAAGCCGTGGACGAGGGCACCATCGGAAAACTGCTTATCAGCGAAGGCACCGAGGGCGTGCCGGTCAACAAGCCCATCGCCATGCTGCTGGAGGAAGGCGAGAGCCCCGATGCGCTGAAAGGTGCGGCTCCCGCGCCGCAAACCCAGGCGCAAAATCCTCCCGAGGCTCCCAAGCCCGCATCTGCTCCTCAGAAGGCCGAGACTGCACCGGCAGCCCCCAAGCCTTCCGCCCCCGCCGCACCTTCGCCCGCGCCGCAGGCCCCCAGGTCCAACGGGCAGGGCGGCCGTATCTTGGTCTCGCCGCTGGCCCGCCGCATCGCTGCCGACAGGGGCATCGACCTTTCCGCCATCACCGGCTCCGGACCCCATGGCCGCATCGTCAAGCGCGACGTGGAGAAGGCGCAGCCCGCCGGTGATACGGCGAAGGCGGCGGAAGCGGCCCCGGTCTCGCGCGGAGAGCTCATGGCGCCGTCAGCCGCCAAGGCGGTGCCGGCCATGTCCGACGACGCCATCTTCACCCTGTACGAGAAGGGCAGCTACGAGCTCGTGCCCCATGACGGCATGCGCCGGACCATCGCCCAGCGCCTGACCCAGGCGAAGTCCACCATTCCCCATTTCTACCTGACCATGGACTGCAAGCTGGACGCGCTGCTCGCGGCACGCCAGCGGCTCAACGCGCTCTCCGCCAAGGAAGGCCCGCGCGCCTTCAAGATTTCGGTCAACGACCTGATCATCAAGGCCATGGCCATGGCGCTGCAGAAGATACCGGCGGCCAACGCCACCAGGACGGAGCAGGGCATCCTGCGCCATCGCTCCTCCGACATCGGCGTGGCGGACGCCATCGAGGGCGGCCTTATCACCCCGGTCATCCGCCACGCGGAGGTCAAGAGCCTGTCGGAAATATCAAACGAGATGAAGGATCTCGCCGAGCGCGCCCGCAAGCGCCGGCTGAAGCCCGAGGAATACCAGGGCGGCACCACCGCGATTTCCAACCTGGGCATGTTCGGCGTGAAATCCTTCGATGCCGTCATCAACCCGCCACATGCGACCATCCTGGCGGTCGGTACCGGCGAGAAGCGCCCGATCGTCGAGGGCGACCAGATCAAGGTCGCCACCGTCATGAGCTGCACGTTGTCCTGCGATCATCGCGTGGTGGACGGCGCGCTCGGCGCGGAGCTGCTCGACGCCTTCAAGGGCTTCATCGAGGAGCCCGTGACCATGCTGGTCTAGGCGACCGCAGCCGCCCGAAACCCAACCGGAGCATCCATGGCCGATACATCCTTCGATCTCGTGGTTATCGGCGCGGGCCCTGGCGGCTATGTGGCCGCCATCCGCGCCGCGCAGCTCGGCCTGAAGACCGCTGTCATCGAGCGCGAGCATCTGGGCGGCATCTGCCTCAACTGGGGCTGCATCCCCACCAAGGCGCTGCTGCGCACCTCCGAGGTCTATCATCTGATGCAGCATGCCGCCGATTTCGGCCTGTCCGCATCGGACATCCGCTTCGATATAGGCAAGGTCGTCGAGCGCAGCCGCAAGGTCGCAGGCAGGCTGTCGGGCGGCGTCGCCTATCTGATGAAGAAGAACAAGATCGCCGTGATCGACGGCACCGCACGGTTGAAGGGCAAGGGGCAGATCGCCGTCAAGGGCAAGGACGGCCAGCCGCTTCCCGACGTGAGCGCCAAACACATCATCATCGCCACCGGTGCCCGCGCCCGCACGCTGCCGAACCTGCAGCCCGACGGCAAGCTGGTGTGGACCTACAAGG
>JBFWSL010000139.1:0-9990 GCA_050248375.1 Hyphomicrobiales bacterium
CGAGGCCGACTTCAGCGAACGCCTGCAGGGCCTGGCGCGCTCGCACGATCTGCTCGTCCATGAGGACTGGGAGGGGGCGCCGCTGTCCAAGCTCATCGAGTCCCAGCTCAGCTTCATCGACCAGTCCCAGGAACTCACCATCTCGGCCGAAGGGCCGGACATCCTGCTGACGCCCTCCGCGGCCCAGAACCTCGGACTTGCCCTGCACGAACTGGCGACCAACGCCGTCAAGCACGGCGCCTTTTCCCGCCGCCGCGGACAGGTCGAGATCAAATGGATGCTTTCGGGAGATAACGGGGGAGCGCGGCTGATCCTGACCTGGACGGAATCCGGCGGGCGCAGCGTAAAGGAGCCCAGGCGGCGCGGTTTCGGCTATGCGGTGCTGGACCGGATCGTGCCGCAGGCGCTTTCCGGGACGGCGAACTTCACCTTCAGGCCAGAGGGTCTGAGCTGGCGCCTGGAGGCGCCGCTGTCGGTTATCTCGGATCGGAAATAGACGGGACGCGTGCGCTCAGGGCTGCGTCTTCCGGACCGCGGACAGAAGGGCCGAGGGCGTGAAGGGCTTGGACAGGAAATCCACCGGGTCCGCCTCCGCGGCGCGGGCACGAACCTCCTTGTCCACGAAGGCGGTGAGGAAGATGCACCGGATGCCGAAGCGCCGCCTGATCTCCAGCGCCGCATCGATGCCGTCCGCATCGCCGATCAGGCGGATGTCCATCATCACCAGGTCCGGCCTGAACGTTTCCGCCTGCTTGACGGCAGCGTGCGCCGTGGCCGCCATGCCGACGATCTCGTGGCCCCCGGATTCCAGCACGGTGCAGATGTTGTGGGCCACGAAGACTTCGTCCTCGACCACCAGAATCCGCAGTTTTTTGGTATTTTTCGCAGAAACCCGCTTGCTCGGGCCGCGCTTCGGGGAGACACGGCGGACGGGGCGCTTCACAAGCTCATACTGAAGGGCCATCTGCATCCGACGTGGTCTAGGGGAAGCTTTCCCGGGGTGCAAGGAAGAATTGCCCGAATTGCGCCAATTGCTTTTTTCGCGCCCACCAGCTTCGCCTCGCCCGTCCCGGTGACGCGGATAACAGTCCCCGACGGGTATGGTTCCCGATGCTCGGGCCCGCCGGTGCGTTCTGGTTCAATCCGCCGGCGGCAGCGAGCCGATAAAGGCGATCAGGCCGTCGATCTCCTCGCCGGTGAAGTTGAACCTGGGCATGTCCTTGTGGGGCCAGGCGAGGCCGCGCGACACCGGATCCCGCAGTGTCAGCATCGGGTAGCGCTTCTGGATGTCCCTGAAGGGCGGCGCATCGGGATTGGGGCTGGCTTCCTTCAGGCCGACAGCGTGGCAGGGCGCGCAGTTCACCTCCGCCCGGTTGCGCCCGTCCTCGAGGATATGTTCGCTCTCCGCCGTCACTACTTTCCGGGCGCCGACGCGCTTCAGTCCCGCCGCCGCCGACGGCAGGGTGGGGTCGTGGTTGAGCGCCATGGTGAAGTCGTTGCGGGCCCGCTCCGTCTCGCCCTTCGCCTCATAGGCGTGCCCCCTGTTCGCATAGGCGAGCGCATATCGGGGATCGAGCCGGATGGCGACGCTGTAATCCGCCAGGGCGTTCTCCGCGTTTCCCTTCTTGCGCCAGGCCAGTCCGCGGTTGTTGAACGCGATGGCGTTGTTCGGGTCGATCTCGATGGCCTTGCTGTAGTCCGCTATGGCGGCGTCGTAGTCGCCTTCGATGAGGCTCAGATAGCCCCGCGACACATATCCGGGCCAGTAGCGGGGATCGGCCCCGACCGCCGCGTCGTAGTCCTTGCGCGCCTGCGCCCGGTCGCCGCCGGCCAGCACCGCCTGGCCTCGCTCGTGCCATGCGAGGGCGTAGCCCGGCTTGAGCCGCACGGCTTGCGAGAAGTCGGCGATGGCCTCCGCCGGCCGCCCTGTCTCCAGATAGGCGCTGCCCCGCCGGCGGTGGAAGATGGCGAGTTCGTCCGCATCGTGCTTGCGCTTGCCCAGGCCCGACTGGGCGATCAGCTCCGAACAGGCGGAAATGCGCGTCTGCGGATCGCCGGTCCGGGCGCAGTCGGCCATGGTATCGGCCACCGCCGGACCGGAGCCGGCAAGCCAGGCCGCGAGCGCGGCAGCGCGGATAGGACACGAACGCATGAGAAAACCTCTTTCACCCGGCGGAATGCCTGTCTTCTAAGCCGTCCTGTCCGCGCGCGCATTGATCGGCGTCAAGTCTTCCCTGTTCCCCTGACATCCCGTCCGGCTTCTGCTATTGGCCTTGCGCAACGAAGTGGAGGGGTCAGGCAATGAATGAACCACAGCCGGGTGGGCCGCGCTTCGGAGTGCGCCCCACGCTGATCGTCAGTATCGGCGCGCTGGTCATCATCGCCGTCGGGCTTGTCGCCGGCATCTCCTGGCTTGGCGCCAGGGAGATTGTCGGCAGCCTCGGCAGCGGACTGATCAACCAGGGGCTGTCGCGGCTGGAGCTGGCGCTCAGGCGCGAGCTGGACGCCGTCAACCATCAGGCCGCCTATGTCGCCCAGGCTTTCGCCAGGGGCCTCTACGGCTTCGACCAGCCCGAGCGGCTGTCCGACTTTCTCGCCGGCTCCGTCGCGGCCGCGCCGCAGATCGGCACCATGGTGGTGGGCGACACCCGGGGCCATGCTCTCCGCCTGACCCGCGAGACGCGCGGCGCTCCGGCGGTGGTCGAGGCTATCGAGGTGAAGCCGGGCAGCGGGCTGGCGCGGCTGGCCGCGCGCGCGGCCGAGGCCGGCACCGCCTTGTGGCGCGATCCCGTCTATCTGGAGCAGGCGAAGTCCACCATCCTCGGCCTGACGGTGCCGCTCAGGAACGGCGACATCCGTCTGGGCTTCATGGCCGCCGGCGTGTTTTCCCGCACGCTCTCGGAAGACCTGCGCGACGGCAATCGCACGGGCCGGTTCACGCCCTTCCTGCTGCTCGGCACCGACCGCGTCATCGCGCATCCCAATCTCGCCGATGGCGAACATCCCGTTTCCGCCGGGAAGCCCCTGCTCGGCATCGCTGAGGTGGGCGACCCGGTGCTCGCGAAACTGGCCGAGGCCAGGCCGATGGATGGCGCCAGCTTCAAGCTGGCCGAAGGATCGCAGGCGCTGCAGGTGAGCGTCGGCGGCGCGGACCACCAGATCTTCCTGCGCCCCATAACAGGCTATGGCGACGCCACCTTCCATGTGGGCGTGCATCTGGCCCAGTCGCGGCTCAGCCAGACCGTGACCGCGCTCAAGCATCAGGGCTTGATCGGTATCGCCCTGCTGTTCGCCGCCTTCGGCCTTTCCGTCGTTCTGAGCCGCGCCATCTCCCTGCCCATCCGCCGCGCCGCCAAGGGCGTCTCGAAAGTGCGGACGCTCGACTTCGAGCAGGTGGAGCCGCTGCCCCGCAGTTCGCTGCGCGAGGTGGACGAACTCGCCTCCGCCTTCAACGCCATGCTCGTCGGGCTCAAGTCCTTCGGCCGCTACATGCCGCGCCGCCTCGTCGCCGGCTTGATCCGCGAGAACCGCGTCGGCGCGGGCTCCGAAGAGCGTGCGCTGACCGTCATGTTCACCGACATGGCCGGATTCTCCGGCATCAGCGAGACCATGAGCGCGCGCGAGCTGGCCGCTTTCCTCAACGAGCACCTGGCGCTGATCACCGGGGCCATCGAGGCGGAGGGCGGCACCATCGACAAGTATATCGGCGACGCGGTGATGGCCTTCTGGGGAGCTCCGGACCGGCTGGACAACACCGCCGAGCCGGCCGCCCGCGCCGCGATCGCCATCCGCGAGGCGCTCGCGCGCGACAACGCGGAACGGCGGGCGAGGGGAGAGCTGCCGCTGCGCCTGAGGATCGGCGTCCACACCGGTCCCCTGGTGGTCGGCGACATCGGCTCGCCCCAGCGCATCAACTACACCGTGGTCGGCGACGTGGTGAACGGCGCCCAGCGGCTGGAGGCGCTCGGCAAGGAACTCGCCCCCGAAGCGGAGATCGTCATCCTGATGAGCGGCGAGACCGAAAAACTGCTTCCCGCGGATTTCTCCCGCAAGGCCCGCGGCGCCCACCGCGTCAAGGGCAAGGAGCACCCCCTGGAGGTGTTCGAGCTGGTGTGAGGGCCTCTTTCCCCGTCATTGCCGGACTTGATCCGGCAATCCAAGCGACATCTCGGCAAGCCCGGAGCACGACCGGATATCGGTATAAACCTCCGGATCAAGTCCACTGCTGACGGATGGAGAGGGACCTACGCCGCCTTCAGCCGTTCCAGCTCTTCCTCGAACTGGAAGCGGAGCTGCGCGCCTTCCTCATCGGGGAGCGCGAAGCTCATCTGGGGAAAGATAGTGCGATAAAGGGCGAGCGTCGCGGAATCCCACGGCATCGTCCCCGCAGCGCGCGCCTCGGCGAGAATCTTTTCCAGCCGCCGCCGCACCCGGTCGGGATCGGGATGATAGACCGGCGTCGGTGCGTTCTCGTCGAATAGCTCCGGCTGGTCCTCGCCGAAGAGGTCTGGCTGCTCGCGCGGCATTTCCGCTCCGAATCCGCGGTTCGAATCAGTGGAGAATGTTGCGAAGATTGTCGAAAGAAGGCGAGGCAAAAAGACTAATTATCCCCGGCAGTCTCGGCGTCTTCTGCCTGGGCAGCTTCTTGCGCGTCGTCCAGCTTCTGTTTCGTCAGCAGCGGACCATCGCAGATGCGGTTCAGGAGATCTGTCTGTGCCGGTTCCAGCTTGATCAGACGACCGAGAACATTAAGCAGATCGAGAAGATCGGTGGTGTATTCGGCGAGCCATCCTTCGGGCTGGATATCGCTAAGCGGCGAGGGCGGCCTGCGGTCGCCGATGATGGGACGGCTGCGGTCAGCCCGGCGATAGCTGAACCATTGCTTGAGCACATTCATGCCCGAGACTTCATAGTCCCACATCGCTTGTGTGACGTTCTCGACATAGCCCTTGCCTATGCGCAGCCGCTTCTTGCTGGCGTCATGGTCCATGTCTTGGGGGAGATGGTCGCCCGGAATGCTGCCGCCCTCGGGAATATAGGGAGCCTCATCCTTGGGCAGGCGCGGGGCCTGCTTCGGCCTGCCGGCATTCGGATCGGCGAAACGCTCGCCATAGCAATGCAGCCAGACCACCTCGCGTCCCAGCGCCGACGCTTCGGCGAAGAGATCGCCATCGGCGGTCAGCGGCACGCGCAGGCCCGGCTGCACGAGATCGCTGGAGAAGCGAGCGGTGAAAGCCGGATGCGCCATGACGGCGGCGAGATAAGCCATCACATCTTCTGCAGCGACCGCCTTGTTGTAGGTATCCGCGAGCACTTCTAACAATGTCGGCGAGATATTCGGCTCAGTTGCTGCAGCGTTGGACCAAAGTGGTCGGGCCCTTCCCCCGAACGAGCCCTTATAGTGGTGAAGGTCGGGAATGAGGTTCGTGAATGTTATTGCTGGACCTGAAGTTGGTGAGTGGGCGTCCAGCGCCGTCAAATACACCTGCCGAGGCGACCAGATTCCCCACAGTTTTGGGTTCGGCTGGTTTATCAACCGTGCGTCGGGAATGATCCATTGCCGATCAAGCGTTCTAAACCCATAGCGAATCGGCTCAATTACATTGCTATTATCATCGGCGACCGCCGCTAGCCGTGCCTCGTTGCCAGCTAGACCGCGCGAAATTTCCTTGTTCACGTGTTTGTCGCCCGGCTTTCCTCCACGCAAGTGCGGATGAAACAACGCTTCCTTTTTTTCAGAATCATTCTCTTTGATCAGGCGCAGCCATCTGCTCTTCAATGACTGCGCATCAGGGGCAATAATCCATGTCCGACCAGGCATGACGCCCGAACCGTCATACAAAAACAGGTCCTTAAGTGCCGGATAGATTGACCAAGCGCCCTCCGCAGCCGGTAAAAACGGCGCCCGCCAATCAGAGGAACATACTTTCCAGTCATGATCGTTCAGCGAAATGGCGTTGAGGGCTACGAACTTGTCTTCCCTGTTTCCGGGCTGCAGCGAGCGAAAGCGAACTCTGGCAGGTGTGTCATCGGCTTTGCCGAGCTGTCTCGCGGCCAGCACGATACAGACGGGCTGTTGCACCGCCTGAAAGATGCGGCTGGAAACCGCAGGTTGATGACCCTCGGGCGAGCAATCGATGACCCAGATGTCGGAGCAGGTTCGCCGTAAGTCGTCCCGCATCTTTTGAAAGCCCGGCCCATTTAGGAAGCCGGCCACGGTGATGAAACAGACTATGCCCTCTTCGTCGCGGTTTGGAACCACGGTAGAACCTGACAGACCCGCCCCAAACACTTTCCACGTCGCCCAGCGCCAGAAATAGACATAGAGGTTCCGAAGATGCTTCGTGTGGGTCCCGACGCTCCAGTCTGTAGGTGGCATCCACCTCTTCAGCAGCGCGTCGGCCTCGCTGGAGCCAGACTCAACCCAGCTACCCTTTCCCTCAGCCTTTTCCTTGTAGGGCGGATTACCGATGACGACGGTTATGGGCTGACTGCGCTTGATCGCGTTCGCATCCTGTCGGGATTTGGCGATCGGCTGTGAAACGAGGGGAATCCAATCTTCAACGCCCACGAACGGATTGCCGAGCGTATCCGTGATGAACAGCCTGAGTTCCGGTATGGCAGGCACGGGGTCCTGTGGTGACTGCATCAGGGACTGCATTTCCGCCATCACCCGGAGCTGCGCCACGGCGAAGGGGCCGAACTGCTTCTCGAATCCGATGATGCGCTGTGCCGCAGCCTCAATTGCGCCCTTGACCGCGCCCGGACCCTGATCCTCCGAAACCGTTCTCGCAATCTGCCGCAGAATGCCAAGCAGGAACGTGCCCGTGCCGACCGCGGGGTCAGCAACCGTCACGTCGGATGACGCAAAGCCCGCTGACCTTTCGAAGAGGGGACCCCGGACAGCCTCGTCCACTAGTCGCACCATCGCCGTCACGACTTCCGGCGGCGTATAGTAGGAGCCGGTCTTTTTTCTCAGTTCGTTGTCGTAGACTTCGAGAAACCGCTCGTAGAAATACAGCCACGCGTCGGGATCGTCCTTGCTCACCGCCGCCCAGTCCACTGCGTCCAACACGCGGGTGAGCGTGCCGAGCGACGTTTTCAGCGAGGCCTGGTTGCTCGCGTCGTCGGTCAACAGGCCGAGTGCCGTGCCGATGAGCGAATTCGTCTGCCGCAGGGCGTGCGCGGCCTGATGGATGCCTTCTTTCAACGGAATCTGGCGCGCCCGCGCCACCAGCAGGCCGAACGTCACCGCCTGCGCATAGCCGTCGGCAAATTGAGCATCGTCGGCTTCCGGAAACAGCAGCTTGCGCCAGTCCTTCGCCAGCGCCGTCAGACTCTCGCTGCCTTGCTCCATTTCCTCGACCACTTCGTCCCTCAGCAAACGGCACAGCCGCGCGCAGACACGCGCGAGCGCCGGTGCGCTCTTTGGCGGGATCGGGTCCCAGCGCAGGAAATCGCTTATGAGGGGAAGCAGGCTGGGCGGAGCTGCGAGCTTCGTGCCGGAGGATTCGATATCGCCTTCAAGCGCGACAACCGTCTCGACGATCTCTCCGTCGCGCCACAGGCTGAAAGCGTTGCCATCGGTATAAATCAGGTTCGGAAGCGCCTTGAGCTTCTCCCATTGCTCCCTGTCGTGCGGATCATTGAATTTGCGGGGATCGGCGCCCTTGCCCGGCGCCTTCACCTCGATGAAGCCGACGAGCGCCTTGTTCACCGTGACGGCGAAGTCCGGGCGCGTTTTCAGATCGGCCATCGAGGTCTCGCCGACCAGATGAACTGCATTGGCCGGCATTCCGGAAATCTCGGCGAGGTCCTTGAATAGCGTTTCAAGCGGGCCGCGAAGCTGGTCTTCCGGTGCGCCGGTTATCGCGGGATTGGACAGCTTGGCCTTAGCGGCCGCGCCGAACTCCGAAATCACCGCCCCCAGCGTCATCAGCACTGCGCCTCATCATTGCGCAGCAGCAGCTCCGCTAAGTATTTCTGGAATATTGCCTGCACGGGATTCGGCGCTCCCCCGAGAATCGAAGATGAACCGTAGTTTCGCATGGACCGCTTGTGAAGCGTGCTTAGAAGGAGACAGCGACTACCCACCCCATCCTTGACAAATCGCGCCCTCCATGCGCTTTTCCGCCGCGTTCGCTCCCGGCTTGCCGGCGAGCGATTCCGACCCCGGAAAGCCCCGGAAATCAAGCGGAACAGGCCCATATGCACGCTTACCGGACCCATAACTGCGGCGCGCTGCGCGAGGACCAGGTCGGCGGGACCGTCCGCCTTTCCGGCTGGGTGCACCGCGTCCGCGACCATGGCGGGCTGCTGTTCATCGACCTGCGCGACCATTACGGCCTGACCCAGTGCGTCGCCGACCCGGACTCCCCCGTCTTCAAGCAGGCGGAAAAGGTGAAGGCGGAGTGGGTCATCCGCGTCGACGGCGAGGTGAAGAAGCGCACGCCCGAGACCGTCAACGAGAAGCTGCCCACCGGCCATGTGGAAGTGTTCATGACCGGGCTGGAGGTGCTGTCGGAGGCGAAGGAACTGCCGCTGCCGGTGTTCGGAGAGCCGGACTACCCGGAAGACACGCGCCTGACCTACCGCTTCCTCGACCTGCGGCGCGACACGCTCCACCGCAACGTCATGAAGCGCTCGCAGATCATCTCCGCCATCCGCCGCCGCATGACCGATGCCGGCTTCTTCGAGTTCCAGACGCCGATCCTGACCGCGTCTTCTCCCGAGGGCGCGCGCGACTTCCTGGTGCCCTCGCGCATCCATCCGGGCAAGTTCTACGCGCTGCCGCAGGCGCCGCAGCAGTTCAAGCAGCTCATCATGATCGCGGGCTTCGACCGCTACTTCCAGATCGCGCCGTGCTTCCGCGACGAGGACGCCCGTGCCGACCGTTCTCCCGGCGAGTTCTACCAGCTCGACATCGAGATGAGCTTCGTCACGCAGGAAGACGTGTTCGGCGCCGTGGAGCCGGTGCTGCGCGGCCTGTTCGAGGAGTTCGCGGACGGCAAGCCGGTGACGCCGGAATTCCCGCGCATCACCTACGCCGACGCGATTGCCAAATACGGCACCGACAAGCCGGACCTGCGTAACCCCATCGAGATGCAGGACGTGACGGAGCATTTCCGGGGCTCTGGCTTCAAGGTCTTCGCCTCCATGCTGGAGAAGGACGCGAAGAACCGCGTCTGGGCCATCCCGGCGAAGACCGGCGGCAGCCGCGCCTTCTGCGACCGCATGAACTCATGGGCGCAGGGCGAGGGCCAGCCGGGGCTGGGCTATATCTTCTTCCGCGAGGGCGCGGGCGCGGGCCCCATCGCCAACAACATCGGGCCGGAGCGCACCGAAGCCATCCGCGCCCAGCTCGGCCTCGCCGACGGCGACGCGGTGTTCTTCGTGGCGGGCGATCCGAAAAAGTTCGCTGCCTTTGCCGGACAGGCGCGCAGCCGCGCCGGCGAGGAGCTGAAGCTGACCGCGAAGGATCGCTTCGAGTTCTGCTGGATCGTGGACTTCCCCATGTTCGAGTGGAACGAGGAGGAGAAGAAGATCGACTTCTCCCACAACCCCTTCTCCATGCCGCAGGGAGGGCTCGAGGCTCTCGAAAAGGCGAAGTCCAGCGATGACCTGCTGGACATCAAGGCCTTCCAGTACGACATCGTCTGCAACGGCGTTGAGCTGTCGTCCGGCGCCATCCGGAACCACAAGCCGGAGATCATGAAAAAGGCCTTCGCCATCGCCGGCTATGGCGAGGACGTGCTGGAGGCCAAGTTCGGCGGCATGCTGCGCGCGCTGCAATATGGCGCGCCGCCCCATGGCGGCATCGCGCCGGGCGTGGACCGCATCGTCATGCTGCTGTGCGGGGAGGAGAACCTGCGCCAGGTGACCATGTTCCCCATGTACCAGCAGGCGCAGGACCTGCTCATGGGCGCGCCGTCCGAGGTGTCGCCCAGGCAGCTCAAGGAACTGCATATCCGCCTCGCCCTGCCGGAAAAG
>JBFWSL010000140.1:0-9985 GCA_050248375.1 Hyphomicrobiales bacterium
GAGCTGGCGGCGGCAACCGTCTCCGCTGAGAAGGTGTTGGTGTTCTGAGATGCGGCGCATCTATCTGGACTACAACGCCAGCACGCCGATCGCGCCCGAGGTCGCCGCCGTCATGCGCGAGGCGATGGAGGGCGCCTTCGGCAACCCGTCGAGCTTGCATTGGGCGGGTCGGCCCGCCCGCGAAATGGTGGAGCGCGCCCGCCGGCAGGTTTCGGAGTTGCTCGGATGCGGGCCCGGCGAGGTCGTGTTCACGAGTGGCGGCAGCGAGGCCAACAACTTCGCCCTGAAAGGCGTGTTCTTTGTAAGTGAGCGGGAGCGCCCGCACATCATCACCACGCGCATAGAGCATCCGGCTATTATCGAACCCTGCCGGTTCCTGGAGCGGCTCGGCGCGGAGATCACATGGCTGCCCGTCGACAGCGCGGGTCGAGTCGATCCCGAGGATCTCAGGCGGGCCATCACCAGCGACACGATCCTTGTCAGCATCATGCACGCCAACAACGAGGTCGGCACCATCCAGCCTATCTCCGAGTGCGCCGCAATTGCCCGCGAGCATGGCATTCCCTTCCACACTGACGCGGCTCAGTCGATCGGCAAGATACCCACTCGCATTGAATATCTCGGAGTCGATCTGCTGACCATCGCGGGCCACAAGCTCTACGCGCCCAAGGGCGTCGGCGTGCTCTACATTCGAGACGGCATTAAACTCGAACCGCTGATCCATGGCGCGGGGCACGAAGGCGGCCGCCGTGCCGGGACAGAAAGCGCCCTGCTTGCGGCCGCGCTCGGCGAGGCTTGCGTGCTCGCGCAAGACCTATCGACCATGGAGCGGGTAGAGTTCTTGCGCGATCAATTCTGGAATGCGCTCCAGTCGCGCTTTGGCGACCAGGTAGCGCTCAATGGCCATCCCGACCACCGCCTTCCGAACACGCTCAATGTCTCGTTCGTCGGACGCGTCGGCGCCGACATCGTCGCCGAGCTTGATGGCGTCGCTGCTTCGACCGGCTCCGCCTGCCATGCAGGACGGATCGAACTCTCTCCCGTCCTTGAAGCGATGGGTGTCACGCCGGAGGTCGGGATGGGCGCAATCCGCTTCAGCCTGGGGCGAGACACGACGAAGGACGAGATCGACGATGTAACGGACGCGCTTTCGAATATGGCCATGACCGCCGCGGAAGGGGATGTGCGTGGCTGATTGCTCTAGTGGAGATGGCGAGCTTGCGGCGCTTGGTCCTGCTTACGACAAATGGCGGTCCAGCGAAGTCGGGCGGATCACCGACCGGCTCGAACGCCAACTGGTCCTCGAGCTTGTCGGCGAGGTCAGTGGCCGCAGGGTTCTCGACGTGGGCTGCGGCGATGGCGAACTTGCCGTGGAGCTGGCAAAGCGCGGCGCGACCGTCGCGGGCATTGATACCTCTGCGGCGATGATCGCGGCGGCGAAAAAGCGGGCAAGGCGAGATAATCTCGATATCGCTTTTCAGGTGGCGACAGCCGAAGAGCTCCCCTTCCCGTCCGAGCAGTTCGACGTCGTGACTGCGATTACAATCCTCTGCTTCGTGGAGAACCCAGCCCCGGTCTTCCGCGAAGCGGCGCGCGTGATGCGGCCTGGGGGCCGATTTGTCATTGGGGAACTTGGCAAATGGAGCGCGTGGTCAGCGTCGCGCCGTCTCCGCGCTTGGCTCGGCTCTCGGCTCTGGCGCCAGGCCCGATTCCGCACGGCCAGCGAACTGCGAGCCAGCGCGAAAAAGGCCGGTCTGGCGATCGAAAGCGTGCGCGGGGCGATCTTCTATCCGAGGTCAGTGGTTGCCGCCCGGCTGCTCGGCCCCGTGGATCGCTATTTCGGCAGGCTGACCACCTTTGGGGCCGCCTTTATCGCGGTCACCGCCATCAAGCCAGTGAAATGACGACGGCGGAGACGGAGAAGAGCGCCGATGTCGAGGAAGACCGAAACGCCCCCAATCCTCGCCGAAAAGCATTATGACGCAGACTCCGCCTTTACACCTGAGAGCCTTTTGCGCGAGGCGCGGCGCCAGAAGTCGGCCGGCACGGGCCCCGTGCCGGACATCTGCCTGCTCGATCCCGACGGCGATATCGTGCGGCGACTGAAGAGCGAGGGGCGCGCACGCCGCCATGACAGCTGGGTCTGCTATCATACCGATCTTCACGTGTTCGAGGACGACGGCATGTCCATTGGTGTCGTCGGCTGCGCCGTCGGCGCGTCCTTCGCCGTGCTGGTGGCCGAGGAGCTTTTCGCCTCCGGCTGCAGGCTGCTGATCAGCGTCACCTCGTCTGGCCAACTCACGCCAGTGCGCCCACCGCCCTATTTCGTCCTGATCGATCGGGCGCTGCGCGATGAAGGAACGAGCTATCACTATCTGCCGCCCGCAAGCTACAGCTACGCTCCCGAGGCGCTGATAGGGACGTTGGACGGTGCCTTCGATGACATGCCGGTGCCAGTTCTGCGCGGGCCGACATGGACCACGGACGCTCCTTTCCGGGAGACGGAAGCGGCGATCGCGGCGATGCGCCGGCGCGGTCTGCTTGCCGTCGAGATGGAGGCCGCCGCGCTTTACGCCTTTGCGCGCGCACGCCGCAAGTCCGTTATCTGCTTTGCCCACGTCACCAACCAGATGGGGCGGGTCGAAGGCGATTTCGAGAAAGGCACCGCAAACGGAGCAATGGATGCCCTTGAGGTTGTCCGCCGAACAGTAGCTCAAATTGACTGCACCAGGACGTGGGTCGAATCAAAGTGAATTCCGATGCAGGGGATGCGAAAAATGGTCGTCTTCATTCGAACAGAGAAAATTCAGACGCTATTGATCATTTGCGTGTGAGAAGGCTGTTTCCTTGGCAAGTTACACGAAAGCCCATCGGCCCGATTCCTTCATCCGGGTCCATCTCGCGCCGTCGAACGCGATCGGCCCAGGCAAGGCCGATCTTCTCGAATCAATCGCCGAAACCGGCTCCATCGCCGAGTCGGCCCGCCGCATGGGGATGAGCTACCGGCGGGCCTGGAGTCTGGTCAGGTCGCTGAACGGCGCCTTCAACGATCCGCTGATCGAAACGCGCAAGGGCGGCCGCTCCGGTGGCTCCGCCGTGCTGACCGGCACCGGTCGCGAGGTGTTGCGATTGTACCGGGGCATGGAAACCGGCGCCGCGAAGGCAATTTCCGACGACATTGCTGCCTTCAGAAAACTGCTCGCGCGGCGCTCCTAACTGGAATTCGTATCCCCCGCCCCGTGTGCACAGGCCGCGGGCCGCCGCGATATGCACGAGATACCATATCGGGCAGCGTCTTTCGCCGTGTTCTATTGGCCGAAATGAAGGTCATCGAAAGTCTTCAGTGAACCAGAAGGGCGAAAAATTCGTCTTCAATCTGCGCGAGTTGAGCGGGGCGCTGGGCGATCTCGGCACGCTGCTGCCACTGATGCTGGGCACGATCGCGGTGGTCGGGATGGCACCGATGCCTGTCGTGCTCGGCTTCGCCGTCTTCTACATCGCGACCGCCGCCTATTACCGCCTGCCGATCCCGGTGCAGCCGATGAAAGCGGTGGCTGCGGTCCTGCTCACCGCCCAGCTCGGCCCCGCCGCGCTAGCTGCTAGCGGCGTCATCATCGGTGCTGTGTTGCTCATTCTTGGCCTGACCGGCTGGATCACCCGGCTGGCCAGAATCGTACCGCAGTCGGTGCTGGCCGGACTGCAGGTGGGGCTGGGGCTGGCGCTCGGCCTGGTCGCGCTCGACCTGATGGCGTCAGCGCCGCTACTCGCGGCGGTGACGGTCGGGATTCTCCTCGCGCTACTCTTCTACTCGCGTGGGCCCTCAGCGCTGATCGCGCTCACCGTGGCGGTCGCGCTGGCACAGGCACTCGGGATTCCCGGCATGGGCATGGAGACAACCTCGTCGGCTGTCTACTTCTCGCTGCCAGCGTGGCCGTCATGGGAAGAGTTGCAGAACGCCGTGTCGCTCTACGTTCTGCCGCAGCTCTCGCTGACCTTCACCAATGCGGTTCTGATTACTGCGCTTCTTGCCGGCGACTATTTCGGCGAACGCGCCACTCATGTCACGCCCAAGCGGCTGTCCATCACCAGCGGCATCGCCAACCTGCTGCTCACGCCCTTCGGCGCCCTACCCATGTGCCACGGCGCGGGCGGGCTGGCGGCGCATTACCGCTTCGGCGCCCGCAGCGGCACGGCCCCTCTGGCGCTCGGTCTGTTGTTGCTCGCCATCGCGCTCTTGCCGGGAAACACGGGGCTTGCCCTGCTCGCCGCAATCCCGGCGGCGGCGCTCGGCGCATTGTTGCTCATGGCTGCCGGGGAACTGGCGCTGAGCAAGCGGCTGTTCGACTGCAAGCCGTCCTGCTGGCCTGTCATCGCCGTGACGGCGGGCGCCACCCTTTGGGCTGATCCGTTCCGGGGTCTGCTCGCGGGCTCCTGCGCGGAACTCGCACGGCTCGCCGCGGTTCGCATTTTCCTGCGGCGTGACGCCCGGTCCTAACCGCGGTTGAAGAGCCTGCAGGCAAATCGCCGTTTCGAGCAAACGGAAACCGCGCAATCTTTGCTTTCCAACGCCTAGTGATGTGGCCCTTGGCCCACCGCGATCATGAGATGATGCGCCTGATGGTGCATGCCCAGCGTGAGGATGCCGAAGAAGCCTAACCCCTTGAGTTTCGGCAGGTCGGCCGGGTTCTCGACGGTGACGGTCATCGCGGCGCCTTCCGGGTGAACTTCGGCTATGAATGTCATGCCGCCAGTACCGCTCATGGTCTCTGCATGGGCCTTGACCATGCGCCGGATCGACTCGCGGACCGGCCCAGTGCCGGTTACGGCAAAGCGAACGCCACTTTCCGCCGGCGTGGCAGTCACCTCGGCGTAAAGCGTCACATTGCTCATGTCGACGAGGTGGCGCCGCAGGCCGTCGATATCGACCTTGGACCAGTCGGTGTCAGGGTCGGCATCGAGTATGGCGACGATTTCCTGAATGGCGGCGAATGCGCCCTGACCGGACTGCGCCGGCATCGACGCCACGGGCTTTTCGATCGCTGCACCGTGACGTTCGTGCTCCATGGCTGGCGTGTGCGTCTGCGCGAGCGCGGCAAGCGGAACCGCCAGAATAGCAGCAGCAAGGACGTACCTGATCATCAGCAATCTCCAGGACCCACCATTCGTTGAACCTTGTCATATCGGCCGCCCATGGAACATGATAACTATCATGTCAGCCAATATGATCGATCGGTTCATCTCATCCGGCGGCCGGACGCGAAAGCTTGGCGCGGGCGAATACCTGTTCCACCTCGGTGAGCCCGTCCTGTCGCTCTTTGTCGTGCTGGAAGGCGAGGTTCACCTGGTCCGGCACCAGGAACTTGGTGGCGCCATCATCCTGCAACGGGCCGGTCCCGGTGAAGTCCTCGCCGAGGCGCCTCTCTTTTCGGATCGCTATCACTGCGACGCAGTGACCGAGAAAGGCGCCACGGTTCGGAGCACTTCAAAGCGTGAGCTCCGCAAGCGCCTGCGGAATGGGCCGGATTTCGCGGAAGCGTGGGCGGCGCATCTGGCGCGCGAAATTCAGAACACCCGGCTCCGCAGCGAAATCCTCTCATTGAAGACGGTGGCCTCCCGGCTGGACGCCTGGCTTGCATGGAATGGAGAGCTGCCGCCGAAAGGTGAATGGGCGCATCTGGCCAATGAGATCGGCGTCAGTCCCGAGGCACTCTATCGGGAAATTGCGAAGCGGCGGAATTAGGGTAGTAACCTGTTCACTGATCCGACCAGTTGGGCCTGACCCACATGGCCTACCGGCGGCCGATTATTATCCTATTTGCGTTCCCGCTTCGTTTCGCGCCGTTTCTCTCCCGCTTGATTCCACAGTGATTCCATGAACCGGTTTCGTTGCGGCGCACAAAAAGATAAGGCCCGCTAAGCCTTTGACTTAACGGGCCAATTTGGTTGCGGGGGCAGGATTTGAACCTGCGACCTTCAGGTTATGAGCCTGACGAGCTACCGGGCTGCTCCACCCCGCGTCAAATCAAAGCGCGAAACCAAACCTTGCTTGCGGCCTGAATAGGCGGGCCAGAACCGGCTGGTCGCCGGGTCCGTCATTCCCGCCCCGGTCAGGCCATGCTGGCCGGCACCCGGGAAACGCCCGCTCGCGTGGCGCCCTTATAGCACGTCGGGCGCGCTTGTGAAGGGTATGCGACAGTCCCGCGCAACTGCCGCGGAACCGGGCTGAAAACCGGCGGATTACGGCTATTTGTAGGTGGCTTCGGACCGACCGCCGAAATGGTAGCTCAATCCGAAAATCAGATGATGGGTGAAGATATCGGTCTCCAGCGTGCCGCCGCCGGCGAGGTCCGCCTCGTTCTGCGCATAGCTGATCTTGTATTCGCCGAACACGCCCCAGCGGTCGTTGAAGCGCTTCTCGAGGCCCGCCAGCGCCTGCACCGCGGCGCCGGTCACCTGGTACTCGAAGGTCTGCGGCCCGCCGTTGTTGCGGCGGAATTCCACATGCGGGATGGAAAGGCCCGCGCCCGCGCCCACATAGGGCGTCCAGTGGTTGGGCTTGTCCCAGCGATACAGCAGGTTGAGCGTCAGCAGGTTGAGGCCGTCGGTGAACTCCAGCTTGGAGACCGTGTTGCTGAGCGGCTCCTGTCCGTTCACCGCCGCGCCGTCGCGCGTGCCGTTGGCGGCGACCGTCTGGGCAAGGTCCGGCTTCACCTTGGCGTGGGTGTAGTCGAGGGCGATGCCCCAGTTGGGCTTGGCCGGCTTCCAGTAGGTGAGCCGCAGGCCGTAATAGGGCGGCCCGCTGTCGGGATTGAAGGAGTCGTCGTCCCAGTTCACCCCGCCAAGGGTGATGTTGGTGCCGTTGGGCTGCGTCACGGTGACGTCGCTGTCATGGCTGGGGCCATAGCCGAAATAGGCGCTGAACTGCATCTCCGCCGCCGCGGGCGCGCAGCCAAGCGCCAGCACCGCCGCGAAGGCGGCCATTCGCCCTGGAAGTGCAATCCTCGAAACCATCCGCCAGCCCCAAAAGACGCCGCCGTGGATCAACGCCCCCACAACAGCCTCGCGGAATATGCCGCGCGGGACGGACCTGCCGCCCGCTGTGGCCCGCCCGCCACGGTCGTGGCCGGACAGCATCCACATTCCCCTCTGGGATTATTATATCGCCGAGTTTGGACGACAAAAGCAGCCCTGCAGTGATTGCAGATATTTACGGAAACCTGTTGCAGGAATGCCGCGGTGATGGCGGATTATTGGGTGTATTTGACCAGAATCGCCGCTTTCAGACGATCTTTCGCCCATGCCAGCGTCCGTCTTCCCTTGAGTTCGGCCTCCCCGGCGCCGTTGCGCCGGAACAGCAGGCGGCGCTCCGCCAGCCGGTCGCACAGCAGATAGGTCGCCGACGCCCCGAACAGGGCGCCCGCGATAACGTCGCTGAGATAGTGCGAACCGATCAGGAACCGGGTCGCCGCGATCCAGGCCGCGGCGAGGAAGATGTAAACCCTCGCGCGCGGCCAGAAGATCGCCGCCACCGCGGCGACGGCGAAGATCGAGGTGGCATGGCCCGAGGGAAACGACGCGAAATCGTAGTCGAAGGAGAAAGGGTGGAAGGCGGCCGCGCCCAGGTCCTCGAAATGCTTGGGCCGTGCCCGCCCGATCACGTTCTTGATCAGGCTCGCCGCCACGCCGGTGATGGCGACGGCGGCCACAAGGAAGCCGGCCATGTGGCCCGCATGGCGCCGGGCGGCCTCGCCCTTGCGCGAGGAGGCGTGCGGTCCGAACAGGTAGAGGACGAGCAGGACGCCGGCGGCGAACATCAGCGGCCAGCGGGCCTTGGCGAGGTCGGTGAACGCCCGGAAGAACTGCCGGGGGCCTTCCTCCAGGTCGCGCACGGCCACCATGACGACCGGGTCCACGATCAGGATGCAGACCGCCAGCAGGGACAGCGCGATCAGCACGGATTCAGCCGGCCCGAGGGAGCCCAGGCGAATGCGGCTGACCGGCGCGCTCATGCGGCGCTTGCGCTGTGCCTTCCCTTCCATCCGGCCTCACCGCATGTTCAGCGGCGTCTCCGCCCGCTTTGCCGCGATGCCTGTCTTGTGCCGCCAGATGAAATAGATGTTGCGGCTGTAGATGAGCAGGCCCGTGGCCTGACCCAGGATGAACACCGGATCCATGCGGTAGACCGCGTAGACCAGGAGCATCAGCCCGCCAGCGAAGCTGAAATACCAGAACACTTCCGGCACGATGCTCGCCCGCGCCCGCTCGCTCGCCACCCATTGCACGATGAAACGCAGGGAGAACATGAGCTGCGCGGCAAAGCCGACGCCGAGCCAGATCAGCTCGGTCGTCGGCGTCTTCGCCCACCATTCGGCCAATCCGGAAAACACTCGCTCAACTCCGCTTGCGGCGCGGGCCTGCCGCGCCGGCTTTCGCGCGCGCGCGGCGCAGTCGCGCCCGCCCGCCATTCGGCCGCATCGCGGCCACTTCACGCGCCGGCGGCGCGGCCGTTCGGCGGCGCAGCCAGGCGACGCCGAACAGATCGTACAGACCGATCAGGGCCCGGCCAAGGTTGCTGTATTTCGACACCCCCGCCTGCCGCGGACGGTCATTGACCGGCGCGAAGGCAAGCTCGTGCCCGTAGCTGAGCATGAAGGCGGGCAGGTAGCGGTGTATGCTGGTGAAAAAGGGCAGGCGCAGGAAGGCATCGCGCCAGAAGACCTTCACCCCGCAACCCGTGTCGGGGCAATCGTCGTCGAGTACGGTGTCGCGGACCCAGTTGGCGAAGCGCGAGGCGAGGCGCCGCGAGCCCGTCGCCTTGCGGGACGTGCGGATGCCGCCCACCAGCGCGGGCCCGTCGCCGTCCGGCTCCCCAAGCAGTTCCAGCAGCCTGGGGATATCGCGCGGGTCGTTCTGCCCATCCCCGTCCATGGTTGCGATGACACGATACTTCGCGGCCAGGATTCCCGTCCGCAAGGCTGTGCTCTGTCCGGAGCGGACCTCGTGCCGGATCACCCGCAGCCTGGAATGCTTGCCCTTGAGAAGCCGCAGTTCCTCAAGCGTCCCGTCGCTGCTGCAGTCGTCCACGACGATAACTTCGCCCGTGATCGCCGGAGGCATCACCTTGAAGGTTTCCCGCACCAGACGGCCGATGTTTCCAGCCTCGTTGTAAGCGGGAATGACGATGGAGACGCGCATGGCAACTCTGGAAAACGGCGCGCGCAGGGCGCCTTGTGCGGGGCAGCATTAGCAACCTTTACGCGGGCCGGACAAGCCTATAAATCATCGCGAATTCGCTGCGTTCGCGGCGCGAGCATGGGCGCCCGCGGCGAAGGGCCGGCGGCCCTGGACGCCCGCGCAAGGCCCCCTCCCGGAGACGAGCCAGATGACCCGGTCCTCCCAGACAGCCGAAGCCGACTGGACCGCGCGCGCATTGCTGTGGCTGGCCGCGATCCTGGCTTTCCGGATCGCCGCCCTGGCGCTCAACCGCACCGACCTGATGTTCGACGAGGCCCAGTACTGGTCCTGGAGCCGCGACCTGGAATTCGGCTATTTCTCCAAGCCACCCCTCATCGGCTGGCTCATCGCCGGGGCCACCGGCCTGTGCGGCGACACCGAGTTCTGCGTCCGTCTCCCTTCGCCGCTGCTCTACGCCCTCGGCTCAATCTTCGTGTTCCTCGCCGCCCGCCGCCTCTACGGCGCGCGAACGGGCTTCTGGTCGGCGCTGGTGTTCTCCACGCTCCCGGGCGTCTCCTTCTCCTCCGGCATCATTTCCACCGACGTGCCCCTCCTCGTCCTCTGGGCGCTGGCGCTCTGGGCCTTCGTGGAATTGCTGGAAACGCGGCAATGGCGCTGGGCGATACTTTTGGGTGTCGCCGTCGGCCTCGGCCTCAACGCCAAATACGCCATGATCTATTTCGCCGGCTGCGCCGCGCTCTATGTCTGGCGCGAACCCTCCGCGCGCTGGCTGGCGCGCGACCCTCGCGCC
>JBFWSL010000141.1:0-9964 GCA_050248375.1 Hyphomicrobiales bacterium
TGGAGAAGCTGCGCACCGGGCGGGAACTTTCCTGCTGCATCAGCGCCACCACGGTGGAGGAATCGATGCCTCCGGACAGGAACGCCCCGAGCGGCACGTCCGACACCAGCCGCCGCCGCACCGCGTCCCTGAGCAGCGTCTCCAGCCGCTCCAGCGCCTCGTCGTCGCTATACGCGACCGGGTTCGCCAGGCCGTCCGCCGCCACGTCACGCAGCGACCAGAAGGGGCTGATTTCCGGCTCGCCGCCCGCGGAATAGCCGAGCAGCTTTCCCGGCTCCAGCTTGTGGATGCCCTGATAGATGGTATGCGGGGCCGGCACGTAGCTGAGCCTCAGGAAGCTCGCCAGCGAGCGCGGGTCGATCTCGCGCCGCCAGCCGGGCAGCACCGCCAGCGCCTTCAGCTCCGACCCGAACACGAACTGTCCGCCGACGAGGCCCCAGTAGAGCGGCTTGATGCCGAGCCGGTCGCGGCCCAGCGTCAGCCTGCGTTCCCGCCTGTCCCAGACGGCGAAGGCGAACATGCCGATGAGCCGGCGCACGGTGGCCTCGATGCCCCATTCCGCGCAGCCCTCCACGATCACTTCCGTGTCGGAATGGCCCCTGAAGCGGCGTCCCTTCGCCTCCAGCTCCGCGCGCAGCTCGTCCGCGTTGTAGACCTCGCCATTGTAGCTGATGACCATGCGGCCGCAGCCCGAGGCCATGGGTTGCGCGCCGGCCTCGCTCAGGTCGATGATCGCGAGCCGGGTATGGGCCAGCGCCACGCCGGCCTCCTCGTCCACCCAGCAGCCCGAGGCGTCCGGCCCCCGGTGGGCCAGCGATGCGGCCATGTCGCCCGCGATGGCGCGCAGGGCATTGGCGCCGGCGCTGCCCGGGGCGTTGACGATGCCAGCGATGCCGCACATGTCCGGTTGTCCGTGGAGGCTGCAAGTCCGCCTGTTTTGGGCATTTCCGGCGGACCCTTGTCAAGCAGGGGCCGATTTTACCCGAAACGGCCGCCAACGGGGCCTTTGCGATCGCATCTCTATTCGCTAAGAGGATTGCCGCAACGGCGGCGGTTGCCGCCACCCCCGACAGCCGGCGAGGCCATGTGAGTACCCCGAACCTGATCAAGCGCGTGCTCCGCCAGGCCTGGCTCCGCAACACCGGCACCCGTCTGCTCGGCTGGTACCTGAAGCTGGTGGACGCCACCAGCCGCTTCGAGATCATCGGCAAGCCGGAATACGACGCCTTCGAGGAGAAGCAGGTCTCCTTCTGCGCCGCGCTCTGGCACAACCGCCTGTGCATGATGCCGCTGCTCAAGCCGCAGTTGAACCGCCCGCTGACCATCGTCATCTCCGGCCACCGCGACGGCCTCATGGTCGGCGACGTGTTCAGGCATTTCGGCATCGGCGCGGTGCCCGCCAGGTCCGGCACCCAGGACATGGAAGCCGCCCGCGGCATCGCCAAGGCGGCGCGCGCCCGTCACCTGATCGGCATCACACCCGACGGGCCGCGCGGGCCCCGCATGCGCATGAAGCCCTTCGCGGTGGACGTGGCCCGGCTGTGCCGGTCGCGCGTCACCCTCGTCACGGGATCCTGCAAGCGCCGCATCGTCTTCAACAGTTGGGACCGGTTCATCCTGCCGCTGCCCTTCAACCGCGGCGTGTTCATGTGGGAAGAGGGTCCGCCCGTGCCCGAGAAATTCGACGAGGCGTCCATGGAGAAATACCGCCAGGAGCTCGAGGACTCGCTCACCCGCCTGACCGACCGCGCCGACCGCCACCTCGGCAAGGAGCCCATCGCGCCGGACGAGCGGCCCTGGTCGGCCGGCCCGGCGCCCAAGCAGAAGCGGCAGCGCGAGAAAGCATGACTGGCGCAGGACTGCCCTTCGCCGCCGCCAAACCGCCGGCATCCGGCCACCGGCCCATAGTCACAGAATTTATCAGTTGTTTCCGATAGATAAATCGTCAGCCCCGCTTCCGGCCTCGCGCCGCGGACATCGGCGCGTACCGGGTTCCTCCCCCGCGCGCTGGCTGTTCCTGGACCAGGTGATCTGGAACCTGCGGGTACTCGCCTCGGTCAATATCGAGTTCGGTCTGTGGTCCATCGCCGCCACCAACCCCGAACGCTTCGACGAGACGGGCCTGATGGAGAACGTGCAGGCGATCCTGCTCGCGGCCGCCGTCGCCGTCCTCCTCCGCCGGGCGGCGGCCCTGGGCGGAGCGGCCCGCACCGCGGCGATCGGCTTCGCCTTCGTGTGCTTCTGCGTCTGCTTCCGCGAGGTGGACCTGCGCACCCTGCCCGTGCCCGACTGGGCCGTCTGGCTCACCACCGGCAAGGTCCGCAACCGGCTCTTCATCGGCATCGCCCTGGCCTTCGGCGCCTACCTGCTGCTTCGGCGCGGGCATCTGCCGCCGATCATCCGGCAGCTACTCTCGCGCGACGCCCGCCCCTTGCAGGTCGCCATCGCCATGGTCGTGTTCGCCACCATTCTGGAGGAGATATTCTACCACACCCGGGTGAACAAATTCTGGGAGGAGAATGTCGAGACCCTCGCCTACGCCATCGTCCTGCACGCCGCCCTGTCCAGCTACTGGATACCGCGCGGCGCGCGTCCCTCCGCCGTCAGCCGACCCTGAGCAGGCCCTTGTCCGGTATCACCTCGACCCGCTCGCCCGTCCTGATGGCCCGCGTGATGTCGGTGCCGAAGCGGTCGATCAGCGGCAGGTTGGCGAAGGCGGCGCCCTGCGCCATGATCGGATTGGCGTAGTTGAGGATCAGCGCCTTCGGCGCCATGCCCCGCTCGGCCATCTCCCTCAGCATCCAGGCCGTTGCGACGCCGCCCTTGGCGATGTTCAGGATCAGGATCCTGCCCACGTAGTTCTGGCCGAACAGCTTGTGCTGCGGCCGGGAGAACACCCCCTTCACCCGGTCCAGGTCATAGCGGGCGGAGAAGTTGTCGCCGGCCACCAGCGCCTCTCCGCTCACCGTCTCGCCTATGCCCTTGTGGCCCCGATAGCTGCGCAGCCTGGCCCTGGCTTTCGAAGTCATCTCACGCGCCTCCCGCGATCCGGCCCTGCACGGCGCTCTCCACGCATTGCTCCATGGTCGCCAGCATCGGCTCGTAGCCATACCCGCCGAGAATGTTCACCAGCTTGGCGGAGTTGCTCATCAGCCGTTTCCAGCCGTTGGCCTCGCCGATCTCGCGCGCGTACATCTGGTAGAAGCACACGCCCGACAGCACCATGCCGCCCGCGTCCTCTATGCTGGCGGTCAGCCCCATGCGGTCGCAGGCCGACTTGATCTCGGGCGACGTCGCCGCCAGCAGCGAAACATGCGGCGCGATCCGCCGCCCGGCCATCAGCCCGGCCAGCGTCTGCATCTCGACCAGGGAAAGCTGCGGCCCCGCGAAGGCGACCACGTCGAGCTTGTCGTCGCCCGGCCGGTAGGAGGCCCGCAGACGCTCCACATGCTTCGCCGTGAGGCGCGTGGCCCTGGGCCTGCGCCGCCCCAGCACCGCTTTCAGGTCCGGCGCCTCCGGCGTGATGCCGATCATGTGGAACAGGGGCGTCGAGCCGAAGCTCGCCAGCGCGGCGCCGAACTGCTTCAGCTCGTCCGACGTGGGCGCGTCGCCGATGCCGGCGATCACCGGCACGTCCCAGTAGGACTCCATCGCCCGGCCGACGATGGCGCCGAGCGCGCCCCAGTCGCTCAGGTCCCTGGGCCGGAAAGCCACCTGGAACAGCTTGCTGCCCTGCCGGCGCTCGTCGAGATGAAAGCCGTAGCGGGCCGTCCGCCCGGTGAGCGCGGCCGCGAGCGCCGTGGGCCCGCCCTCGAAGTTGGTGCGCGCGCCCTGCACCGAGTTGGCGTAGATGGAGGAGCCGGTATCGCCAAAGGCGATGTGCTCGCCCAGCACCGGCGGCAGGATGGTCTGGTAGTTGATGCAGGTGTCGGTCATCATGATGCCGAGCGAGCGGAAGGCCGCCACCGCCCGGCGCTCCAGCTCCGCCTGCGCCTCGGTCTGCTTCAGCCGCTTGTAGGCCTGGAAATCGACGCCGCGCGGATCGGTCACCGTCGGCACGCGCACCTTGCGCACGGCCTCCGGCAGCCCCGCGAGCGTCTCCAGGAAATCCACTCCCGCCGGGCCCAGGGCCTCCGGGTCCGCCATCAGGTGCACCTGCGAGATTTCCACGCAGTCCTTCGCGTCGAAGAAGCGGCCCACGCGCACGATCTGCTCCATCGCGCATTTTCGCGCCGGACCTTCCTCGCCCGCCAGCATCGCCTTTTCATGAGCGCCGAGCTTCATGGTCACGCACCTCCCTGGAGATTAAGGAACACCATGACCGCCCCCGAGGCCAGCAGGAACCACAGCACGATCTTCTGGAACAGGACGTCGTCCACCCGCTTGTAGAGCTTCATGCCCGCCCACATGCCGATGAACGAGGCGGGCAGGCAGTAGAGCGAGATGATCCACAGCTCCTTCGTCGCCATGCCGTTCCAGGCATAGAGCAGGAAGGCGGCGAGGATCAGCCCCTGGTTCAGCGGCTGGTAGACGCCGCGCTGCTCGTCCTTGCTCCAGCCGCGCAGCCCGCACCAGGCGATGGTGACCGGTCCGGGAATGGCGGCGAAGCCGGACAGCACGCCTCCCGCCAGCCCGATCGCCGCGTCCGCGGGCCGTCCGCCCCCGCTGTAGACCAGCCGCGGCAGCACCAGCAGCCGGAACAGCACGTAGACCACCAGGAAGCCGCCGATGAACGCCTTCACCACGGAGGGGTCGAGCTTGACCAGCATGGCCACCCCCACAGGCAGTCCCGCGACGCCGCCGATGACGAAGGGCAGCAGCCGGCGCATGGAAATCGCGTGGCTGTAGGCCTTGAAGGTGAACACCGTGGTCGCCAGCGAGCAGATCACCACCAGCGGCATGGCCAGCCGCGGCTCGATCACATGCAGCCACAGGCCCAGCGCCGCCAGTCCGGTGCCGAAACCGACCAGTCCCATGGCGACGCCCGCGAGCAGCGCGCCGGAAGCCAGGAAGATGATGGTTTCGAGGGGAAGCATGGGCCCCGGGCCTTGCGGGCAAAGGCAGGTTGGCAGGCGATCCGCTCCGGGGCCGCGCGCCCCAGGGTGGTAATAGGCATACAGCGGCTTCACCTTGTTGGCTATGCCGCTATTTGTCCACGGTGGCCTCGGCGCCACTGACCAGCGGCTTGCGGTGTAACGACTGGTATATGCTCACCATCATGGTCAGCGCTCCCGCGAAGAGCAGCAACATGGCGACGGGGCGGCCCAGCCAGCCGGACCCCTCGTAATGCAGCATCTGCATGGCCTGCGCGAAGTTCCGCTCCCCGATCTCTCCCAGGATCAGGCCTAGCACGATGCCCGCGATGAACATCACCAGGATATCAATGGTCAGTCCGCGCACCGCATAGGCGCCCACCGAGGCGAGGATCAGGATCAGCGGGGCGAGGAAATGGAACGGGACGCGCAGCAGATGCAGCACCGTCTTGATCTCGATATAGCCGATCAGCAGGATGCCGAGATTGGCCCAGAACATGGCGGCGTACACCACCCATACCAAGTCGGCCGAGTTGACGAAGACGAGCGGTCCCGGCTCCATGTCGTGCATCTGGAACACGCCGACCATCATGGCGGTGAGCGCGCCGCCCGGCAGGCCCAGCGCCAGCAGCGGGATCATGGCCGCGCCGGTGGCCGCGTTATTGGCGGTTTCCGACGAGACGACGCCTTCCAGCGCGCCCTTGCCGAACTTCGACTTGTCCTTGCTCCAGCGCACCGCCTCGTTATAGCTCATGAAGGCCGCCAGCGTGGCGCCGATGCCCGGCAGGATGCCGCAGAAGAAGCCGATCACCAGCGACCGCGCGACCACGAACTTGAGGCGCCAGAACTCCAGGAAGGACGGGAAGTCGATGCTCACCTTGGGCGCCACATAGGTGCCCCTGGCCTTTTTTTCCGCCTGGATGAATATCTCCGACACGGCGAAGAAGCCGAGGATGGTCGGGATGAAATGGATGCCGGCCAGCAGGTAGGGCGAGCCGAAGTCGTATCGCGGGATGCCGCCAACTGGATCGAGCCCGACGATCGCCACCATCAGGCCGAGACACACCGACAGCCAGCCCCTCCACAGGCTGGATGCTCCCACCGAGGCCGCCACCGCCACGCCGAAGAAGACCAGGGCGAAGATTTCCGGCGGACCGAAGGCCCGGATCGCCCATTTGGCGATCGGCTCAGTCGCGAACATCATCAGCAGCGCCGAGCAGAGGCCGCCGAAGGCAGAGCACATGACCGCCGCCCCGACCGCCTTGCCCGCCTGCCCCTTGCGCGTCATGGGATAGCCGTCGAAGGCGGTGGGAGCGTTCTCCGGCGCACCGGGAATGTTGAACAGGATGGCGGTGATCGCGCCACCGTAGACGCCGGTGCAGTAGATCACCGAGTAGAGCATGATTCCCTGCTCCGCCGTCAGATGCGCGGTGAACGGCAGCAGGATGGCGGCGAGCGTCAGCATGGAAATGCCGGGAATGGCGCCGAACAGCATGCCGCCGATCGCCCCTCCCACGAACAGAAGGGCGTTCATCGGATCGGTGAACAGATCCACCGAGCCCGTCAGAAACTTCTCGAAGAGAGACATGATGAGTTCCCGTGGCTCCTAGCGCAGCACCGTCAGAAGCCAGTTGCTGAAATCATAGAAGGGATGCGTGTTGCCGGTGGGCAGGCCCGTATAGAGCAGCACCGTGAAGACGAAGACGACGACAGCCCATACCAGCAACGAGATGCCGAGAATCCACTTCCAGCGCCGCTCGCCCATCAGGTAGATCACGCTGGCCGCGAAGAGAGGGGCGGAGGAGTAGAACCCCACCCAGTCCATGGTGTAGGCGAAGACGACAGGCAGCAGCAGCACGCCGACCATGCGGATATAGTACTCGCGGTCCCGCGGCGTCTCGTCCTCTTCCGCGGTCGAACTGCCGATGGTCTCCTGCGTGGCGTCGTCGCCGAGGAAATACTGCAGCGCCAACTGCGCCATCACGCTGATCGCGATGATAATCCTCGGCCACCCGCTGGCGCCGTATTTGTAGAACTCGATCGGACGGTCGAAATTGAAGGTGAAGAAGTAGGCCATCGCTGCGAACAGCAGCCAGAGTCCGGCCTCGATGAGATGTTTGCGTTCCAACCTGCCCACGACGAGCTCCCCGCGACGGACATCCAGAAGATTTATGGAGTGTTGGCGGCTCCCGGCCGGCGCCGGGAGCCGCGGACTGCCGGCCGGCCTTTATTTCGAGATGCCGAGTTCCTTGTAGGCGGCCTTGTAGATGTCCACCGTCTCATTGATCAGCTTCTTCGTGCCCTCGGTGTCACGATAGCTGTCGATCAGGTGCATGTATTTCGACTTGTTGAACTTCTGGTATTCCGGATCGCAATAGGCCTTCTGGAACGCCCATTGCAGCCACTTCACGCGGTCGGCCGGCGCATCCTTGTGGACGTAGAAGCCGCGGTAGCGCAGCAGCGGCGTGAAGGACATGCCTTCGTCCTTCAGGCTCGGCACGTCGGCGAAGGCTTCCGGCCGCGAATCGTAGATGGTCAGGATCGGCTTGAACGTCTTGGCGTCGAGGAACTGCTTCACGTCGCCGGGCTGCTCCAGCATGGCGTCCACCTGGCCGCCCGCCAGGGCGCCGTAGCGCGCCGCGGGCTTGTCGAAGCTGATCTGCTGCACCTTCACATTGTAGTGGTCGGTGATGAACTTCAGGTTCAGACGCTCCATCGAGCCTTCGTTGGAGACGTTGGCGATGGTCGCCTTGCCGTCCTGCTTCTTCACATAGTCGACGAAGGACTTCCAGTCGGTGAAGCGGGTCTCGTCGGAGCGGATGTAGATCTGCGAGAAGGTGATCTGCGAGGTCACCAGCGGGATGAGATCCGCCGCCGGGTTCGGCTTGCTGGAATCCAGCGCATAGGCGCTCGACGCATCGTCGATGTGCTGGAGCACGTTGTAGCCGTCGGTGGGAAGCGCCATGTAGGTGGTGGTGCCCACCGCGCCCGAACCGCCGGGCTTGTGATCGCGGTTGAAGGCGACGCCGGTCAGCCGGGTAACCGCCTCGGCCATGGCCTGGCCCACCTGGGCCGAACCGCCCGCCGGCCCGTAGGGAACGACCATGGTCATGGCGCGCTCCGGAAATCCTCCGGGCTTCTCCATGGTGGCCGGCAGCTTGTCGGTCACGCATTCGGCGAAGGCCGGAGCGCTGAAACCGAGAAATACGGCGAGCGCGGTGGCTCCCATAAGGGTATGGTGTCTGGAATACACGACTAGATTCCTCCCTGATTTGCGTTGTCCGGGCGCTTTATCTCTCAATCGCACGGAGCAACCTGTGCGAAGTTTGCGGTTTTGCACCCCATCCCAGTGAAGCGAAAGCTAACGCGGTTCAGGGCCGAAATCCACACGAGAATCGGCCTCGAAAGTATTTTTCGAGACGAAATATCTCATAAATGACCCATGCAATGACGGCGGGCGGAGCCGTGCTGGACCACGTCAACCCGCCGGATTTCTTGGGGTTTTCGCATAGCCGTTGGCTGTATTTTAATCAGGATTCCCCAGGTGGAGAGGAGGCAAGCTTGAACCCGTCCCACGCGTCCGTCGGCATGCCGCTGGCCGATGTCGATACTCCCGCGCTCTTGATCGATCTCGACGCCTTCGAGCGTAACTTGAAGCGCATGAGCAAGGCGCTTTCAGGGCAGGACGTGCGCCTGCGCGCCCATTCCAAGACCCACAAGAGTCCCGTCATCGCCCTGAAGCAGATGGAGCTGGGCGCCGTCGGCGTCTGCTGCCAGAAGGTGTCCGAGGCCGAAGTGATGTTGCGCGGCGGCGTGCGCAACGTGCTGATCTCCAACGAGGTGATCGGCCGCGCCAAGCTCGACCGTCTCGCCGCGCTGGTGCCGCGGGCCGAATGGATCGGGCTGTGCGCCGACAGCGCGCAGGGCGTGGAGCAGGCGCAGGCCGCCGCCGCGGCCGCCGGCGTCGTCTTCAACGTGCTGGTCGAGATCGACGTGGGCGCGGGCCGCTGCGGCATCGCGCCGGGCCGCCCGGCGCTGGAGCTGGCGCAGGCCATCGGCCGCTCGCCCAATCTCGCCTTCGCCGGCCTCCAGGCCTATCACGGCTCGGCCCAGCACAAGCGCCAGGTCTCCGAGCGCAAGGCCGCCATAGATCACGCGGTCGCCGTGACCCGCGAGACGCTGGACCTTCTGGCGGAGGCCGGCATCGACTGCCCCATCGTCGGCGGCGCCGGCACCGGCACCTTCGAGTTCGAGGCGGCCAGCGGCGTCTACACGGAGATCCAGGCCGGTTCCTACATCTTCATGGACGCCGACTACGGCCGTAATCTGAAGGCCGACGGCACCCCCTTCGACAGCTTCGAGAACGCCCTGTTCGTCTATGCCACGGTCATGAGCCGGCCCGGCGACAGGGTCGCCGTGGTGGACGCGGGCCACAAGGCCGCGAGCGTGGATTCGGGCATGCCGCTGCCCTTCCAGCGCAGCGGCCTTGCCTACGGCACCCCGTCCGACGAGCATGGCGTGCTGCGCGTCGAGGGTACCAACCGCCCGCCCGCCCTGGGCGAGAAGATCCTGCTGGTGCCCGGCCATTGCGACCCGACCGTCAACCTGCACGACTGGTATGTCTGCATGCGCGGTATGGGCACCGCGGACGCCCATGTGGAGGACCTCTGGCCGGTCGCCGCCCGCGGCATGCTGTTCTGACCGGCTTGCCCGTCATCACCCGGCTTGACCGGGTGATCCAGTAACCACCAGCGGCGCTTCTTCCGCACCGGAGGTGGCTACTGGGTTCTCCGATCAAGTCGGAGGACGACAGCCAGCACCATGGCCTCTCGACCTTTGGGCGTCAGACGGGCATTCTTGTGGACGTTCATTCGGTCCCCCGGTGTGAAGTTGGTGTGTCGCAACTTCAGCTTCCCCGGTCCGGACCGAGT
>JBFWSL010000142.1:0-9894 GCA_050248375.1 Hyphomicrobiales bacterium
GCGATGCCGCAGCCGGCCTGCGTCGCGGCGACGGCCGCCGCCAGCGACAAGGCCGCCAGAGGCGTCCTCGGAGATCGTGCGTTCTGCACGATGGTCCCCCGACCGGCACATTTCCCCGATAACAGCGTAGCTGCGGGGACTTAAGGAGGACTTAAGCTGGGGAGCCAAGCGAGTCAGGCGACGCCGGCACGCAAGATGTCGTGGACGTGGATGAGACCGACGGGCCGGCGGTCCTGAATGACGAACAGCGAGGTGATGTTCAGGCTGTTGATCAGCTCGAGCGCGGCGCTGGCCATGGTGCCGGGCGTCACGGTCTTGGGATTGCAGGTCATGATCTCGCCGGTGCGGCGGGAGAGCAGCCCGTCATCCATGTGGCGGCGCAGGTCGCCATCGGTGATGATGCCGACCAGTTCGCCCTCGGCGGAGACGATGCCGAGGCAGCCAAAGCTCTTCTCGCTCATGGTGACGATAGCCTCGCTCATGGATACGTCGGTGCCGATGAGGGGGAGGCGGTCGCCTTCGTGCATGAGGTCGGAAACGAACTTGAGGCGTGCGCCGAGCTGGCCGCCGGGATGGAAGGTCTTGAAGTCGGAGGCCGTGAAGCCCCTGGCCTCGAGCAGGGCCATGGCGAGGCAGTCGGCGAGGGAAAGCTGCATCACCGTGGAGGTGGTTGGTGCCAGACCGTTGGGGCAGGCCTCCTTGGACTGGGGCAGAACCAGCGCCACGTCGGCGGCGCGGGCGAGCGTGCTTTCCGCTCGCGAGGTGACGGCGATCAGCGGCACGGCGAAGCGGCCCGCATAGGTGAGTATGTTGGTCAGTTCCACTGTCTCTCCGGACCAGGAGAAGGCGAGCACCACGTCGTCGCGGGTAATCATGCCGAGGTCGCCGTGGCTCGCCTCGCTGGGGTGCACGAAGAAGGCGGGCGTGCCGGTGGAGGCGAATGTGGCGGCGGTTTTCTGGGCCACATGGCCGCTCTTGCCCATGCCGGTCACGATGACGCGGCCACGGGCGGAGCGCAGGATGTTGAGGGAGGAGACGAAGGCGTCGCCGAGGCCGTCGCTGAGCGCGGCGCCAAGCTCCGCCAGCCCGCGGGCCTCCAGGTCAACCGTGCGCCGGGCCGAGGCCAGGAAATCGGCGCCCTGGAGCGGTTTTTCCGTGGCCAATTTGGCGGACTTGAGCATGTAAGACGGACTTCCTTCCCCAGGCCGGCGTGTGCCAACCGACCCAATTTACGCCTTCGAGGCCGGGCGGGCCAGCGCCACGGCGACGCGTCCCTCGGGCATCCCGCCGTGCCGGCCGGTTATGGTAAACGCCTCGTTAACCGGTAGCGCACTAGGCTCGGGCGATCAACGGTACTGCGTAGCCGCCTGACCCCTCGGGGCCGGGCATATTCCCGTTTGCCTTGGTGGTGGCCGCATTTGCCGTTTCTGCGAAACATAACGCTGGCAGGACTGGGCCTCTCCTTCGCCTGGGTGGCTCCGGCCTTCGGGCAACAGGTGTTGCCGCGGGATTTGCAGCGGGCGCTCGATCCCTCCAAGCTGAACCAGGGGACGCCCGCGCAGGTGCAGCGCGAACTGCGCCGGCTGCCGGACGCGGAGCTGATCGAGGACACCGATCCGCTCGACCGAAGGGATTTTCCCGGAGTGGCGGGCGACCCGCTGGTGCAGGGCGACTCGCTGGCGCCGCAGCGCGGGCGGGGGGAGCCGCGCGATCCCTATGCGGCCAGCCGGACCCGCTCCGATCAGCGCAGGCGGGCGGCGGAGCCGAATGACCCGACCGGCCTGCGGCCCGGCCAGTTGCCCGACGGGCAGACCGCAAACGGACAGCCCGCCTACGGCCGGCAGCCGGGCGATCCGGGGGCAGGGCCGGTCGGCCAGCCGCAGGACCCGACCCTGGCGCAGGAACTGGCGCAACAGGAGAGGCCGTTCGATCCCGCGCGGTCGGGAGATACGTCCGAGCCCGCCGCGATCGGTCCCTATGATCCGCTCGGCGTTCGCGTCGGCAGTTTCCTGGTGTTTCCGCAGATCGGCATCGAAAGCGTCTTCAACGACAACCTGCTGCTTTCAACGACCGACGCCAAATCCGACAGCGGCCTCGCGCTAACGCCGAGCCTGCTGTTCCGCTCCCAATGGAGCCGGCATGAACTCGCCGGCGGCATCAACGGCAACTTCGTCACCTACAACGAACTGAGTTCGGAAGACGACCGTGCCTATGATGCCAACCTGCGCGGCCGCATCGACGTCACGCGGCGCACGCAGATTCGAACGGAAGCCGACTACGCCACCGGGCAGGAGGAGCGCGGCTCCACCGACTTCCCGCAAGGCGCGGCCGAGCGGCCGGATTTCCGGACCTATGGCGTGGCCCTGCAGGGCGACCACCAGATCAACCGCGTGCGCCTCAGGCTGCGAGCGGAGCAGGCGACGGAGGATTACGACGACTCCCGCCTGCTCACCGGCGGGGAAGAGAACAACGACGACCGCGACTACACCGAGCGGCGGCTGACCGGACGCATCGGCTACGACCTGCGGCCCGGCGTCACCGCCTTCGTGGAGGCAAGCGGCAACGTGCGCGATTTCCGCCAGGCATTCGACGACAACGGTCTGCGTAGCGGCTCGTCCGGGCATCAGGTGCAGGGCGGCTTTACATTCGAGCTCGGCAGCAAGCTGACCGGGGAGATCGCGGCGGGTTACGCGCGGCAGCAGCCGGACGAGAAAGGTCTCGACGACATAGAAGGCCTGGTCTTCAACGCCGGTCTGGTCTGGGCCGCGAGCGCGCTGACCACCGTGCGCTTCAACGCCAGCTCGGATATCTCGGAGACCACAAGCGCCACCAGCGCCGGCTCGTTCGTGCGTTCGGCGGAGGTCGCGGTGGAGCACGCGCTCAGGCGCAACGTGCTGCTCGGCGCCGCTCTCGGCTACGAGATCGAGAGCTTCAGCGGCAGCGGCGAGGAGGACAAGGAACTGGTGGCGGCGCTGACGGGAGAATATCTGCTGTCGCGATCGGCGGCGCTGACGGCGCGCTTCGAGCATACCGACCACACCAGCAGCCAGCCGGGCAACGACTATACCGAGAACGAGGTGCGGCTCGGGCTGCGCCTGCGGCGCTGAGGCGGGAGTTTCCTCGCGGCCGGCCTTGCTGCTCGGGCCCCCGCTCCCGAAACCCCGGCCTCGGGCCGGGGTCCATATGGGGCACCCCGGGTCTTCGCCCGGGTTTTCGATGCTCCCGGGCGATCCCGGGTTACGGCGCTAAACCAGCTTCCTGAGCTCCTCGCGCAGGGCCGGGGCCAGGTCCTCGCGCTCCAGCGCGAAATGCAGGTTGGCCGTCAGGAAGCCGATCTTGGAACCGCAGTCGAAGCTGCGGCCCTCGTATTCGACGGCGTGAAAGGTCTGTGACTGCATCAGTTCGAGCATGGCGTCGGTGAGCTGGATCTCGCCGCCCGCTCCGCGCTCCTGCCGCGCCAGGATGTCGAAGATCCGCGGCTGCAGGATGTAGCGGCCCATGATGATGAGGTTCGATGGCGCTGTGCCCCTGGCCGGCTTTTCGACCATGCCGGTCACCTCGCAGACGCGGTCCTTGCGGTTCTCGATGCTGACCACGCCATATTGATGGGTCTTGTCGGCGGGGACCTCTTCCACGGCGATGACATTGCCACCTTTGCTGTCATAGACGTCCAGCATCTGGGCCAGGCATCCCTTGGCCCCGGATTTGACCAGCACGTCCGGCAGCAGCAGGGCGAAGGGCTCGCCGCCCACCAGTTCGCGCGCGCACCAGACCGCGTGGCCCAGGCCGAGCGGCTCCTGCTGGCGGGTGAAGCTGGTCTGGCCGGCGGCCGGCAGGTCGGCGGAGAGCACCTTCAGGTCGGCCAGCTTGCCGCGCGCCTTGAGCGCGGCCTCCAGTTCGGTCTGCTTGTCGAAGTGGTCCTCGATGACGCCCTTGTTGCGCCCGGTGACGAAAATCAGGTGTTCGATGCCCGCCGCGCGGGCCTCGTCCACGACATGCTGGATGATGGGCCGGTCGACGACCGTCAGCATCTCTTTGGGCATGGCCTTGGTCGCCGGCAGGAAGCGCGTGCCGAGACCGGCGACGGGAAAGACCGCCTTGCGAATTCTGGTTTTCATGCCGGTAACAATACTCCAGAGAGGCCGCGGTTCCGCCGACGCCGGATCCGTCATGGTTAACGGGGTCCTGACGCGTCGCTTACGGACGCGAAACCAGTTTCGTTTATCACCTTGGAACAGCGAAAGCATCAGTCCGGATTCCGAGGCCAGGCATGAGCGTACTCGTCACGGGCGGCGCCGGTTACATCGGCAGCCACATGTCGCACGAACTGGTTGAGCTGGGGGAAAACGTGGTTGTCATGGACAACCTGTCCACCGGCTTCCGCTGGGCGGTTCCCCAGGAGGCCGCGTTCGAGAAGGGTGACATCGGGGATCCCAAGCTCGTCTCGCGGGTGATCCGCGACTATAAGGTGCGCGCCATCGTGCATTTCGCCGGTTCCATCGTGGTGCCGGAGTCGGTGGCGGATCCGCTCGGCTACTACCTGAACAACACGTCGAAGTCGCGCACGCTGATCCAGGTGGCCGTGAACGCGGGCGTGCGGAACTTCATCTTCTCCTCGACGGCGGCCGTCTACGGCATGCCGCAGATGAATCCGGTCAACGAGACGGCTCCGCTGAACCCGATCTCGCCCTACGGCTGTTCCAAGCTGATGACCGAATGGATGCTGCGCGACGCATCCGCCGCGCATGACCTGCGCTACATGGCGTTTCGGTATTTCAACGTGGCGGGCGCTGACCCGAAGGGCCGTACGGGCCAGTCCACCCCCCGCGCCACCCATCTCATCAAGGTGGCCTGCCAGGCGGCGCTGGGACAGCAGACCCATCTGGAGGTGTTCGGCACCGACTATTCCACGCCCGACGGCACCTGCGTGCGCGACTATATCCATGTGACCGACCTGGTGCGTGCCCATGTGGCGGGGCTGAAGTATCTTCGGGCGGGCGGAGTGTCGCGGGTGCTGAACTGCGGCTATGGACGCGGCTTCTCGGTGCTCGAGGTCATCGATGCCGTGAAGCGCGCCTCGGGAGTGGATTTCATGGTCAAGGCCGCCCCGCGCCGGCCCGGCGACCCCGCCGCCCTGGTGGCGGACGTCAATGCCATCCGCCGCTTTCTGGACTGGAAGCCCGAGTTCGGCGATCTCGATACCATCGTGGATCAGGCGCTGCGCTGGGAACGTCACCTGGAGCGCTTCCGCAAGGCTTCGTGATCGCCGCCGCCCGCGGCGGGGGTTCTCATTTTCCCGCAGGCCTGTCATAGACTTCTGCCCTGAAGGCGGGAGACAAATGACATTGCCATTCCCCAGACCCCGGCCGGGCATGGGCGCGATCCTTCGGGTCTGCGTCATGATTGCGTTCGCGGGGATGGCGCTGCCCGTGCCGCTCGCGGCCAAGACCGCCTATCAGCAGGCGGTGGAGGCGGGCTACGGCGCCTGGCTCGAGGAATTGAAGCGCGACGCACTTTCGCGCGGTATCAGCGGGGAGACCTTCGACACGGCGATGAAGGGGGTGCGGCCGGACTGGTCGTTGCCCGATCTCGATCCTCCCGAGCTGGGCGCCGGCCAGCCGGAGCGGCCAAAGGCGGTGGCCACGGCGCATACCAGGCAACAGCCGGAGTTCGACAAGCCGGCGAATTATTTTCCGGCGAAGTCGATCTCGCACCTGGCCGTCGAAGGCCGCAAGTTGCTCGGCGAGCACGCATCCGCGCTGGAGAAGATCGAGAAGGACTACGGCGTGGACAAGACGGTGGTGCTTGCCATCTGGGGCCGCGAGACGGGTTTCGGACGGGTCAAGATTCCCCATGACGCCGTCAGGGCGCTCGCCACGCAGGCCTTCATCGGCCGGCGCAAGGAGATGTTCCGGGAGGAGCTGTTCCAGGCGCTGCTGGTGCTGCAGGACGGCCATATCGGACGCGGGCGCATGGTCAGCTCATGGGCGGGCGCCATGGGCCACACCCAGTTCCTGCCGAGCGATTACCGCAAATACGGTGTCGATTTCGATGGCGACGGACGCAAGGACATCTGGGGCACGGTGGAGGACGCGCTCGCCTCCACCGCCAATTCGCTGAAGCAGAACGGCTGGGAGGCGGGCAAGACCTGGGGCTACGAGGTGCGGTTGCCGAAGGACTTCGATTGCACGCTGGAAGGACCGCAGGACGCGCGCCCGGTCGCCGACTGGCTCAAGTCCGGCGTTACGCGCACCCATGACCGCACGTTCAAGGACAGCCAGCTCGCGGACGTGGCGTATCTGGTGGTTCCGGCGGGGCTGAAGGGGCCGGCTTTCCTAGTGCTGCGGAGCAACTTCCAGGCGATCCGCGCCTACAACACCGCCGATCTCTACGCGCTCTATGTCGGCCACGTCGCCGACCGCATCTATGGCGAGAAGGAGTTCGAGGGACGCTGGGCGAGGATCGCCTCCTTCACGCGCGGCGAGGTGCGGCAGATGCAGGAGCACCTGCACGCGCAGGGCGTGGACGTGGGCAAGATCGACGGGCTGATGGGCGGCAAGACCCGCCGCGGCGTCGGGCTGCTGCAGAAACAGCTCAAACTGCCGGTCACCTGCTACCCGGACCGGGAACTGCTGGCGCGAATCCGGCAGACGGGAAATTGAACGCCGGGGCCTACACGCACAGCGCGAGGGTTGCTAGACTCCGCACGCCACTGATTCAGGAGATGCGGAAGACCTTGATGTATCGCTGCTTGCGGACGCTTTGCTGCGTGGCGTTGCTGGCAATGACGGGACTGACCCCGGTGCGCGTACAGGCCCAGGACAGCTTTGCTGCCTTCGTTGAAAACCTCTGGCCGCAGGCGCGCAGCGCCGGCGTGTCCAGGGCCATGTTCGAACGCGCCTTCCGGGGGGTGACGCCCGATCCCGACGTACTGGAGAAGGCGGAGCACCAGCCGGAGTTCGTCAAGCCGATCTGGGAGTATCTGGCGAGCGCGGTTTCGGACAAGCGTATCGAGACCGGCAAGCAGATGCTGGTCAAATGGCGCGAAACCCTCGACGGCATCGAGAAGCGCTACCAGGTGGACCGTTACGTGGTGGTGGCCATCTGGGGCATGGAGACCAACTACGGCTCGTTCACAGGCAACAAGAGCGTGATCCGGTCGCTCGCTACGCTGGCCTATCAGGGATCGCGGCGGGAGTTCGGCCGCCAGCAGCTCATCGCCGCCCTGAAGATCCTGCAGAAAGGCGACATCACGCCGGAGAAGATGACGGGCTCGTGGGCCGGCGCCATGGGCCATACCCAGTTCATTCCCACTACCTATGAAGCCTATGCGGTGGATTTCACCGGCGACGGCACACGGGATATCTGGAACGCGATATCCGACGCGCTGGCCTCCACGGCGAACTACCTGAAGGCGTCGGGCTGGCGCTTCGGGGAGACATGGGGCTACGAGGTCGAGGTGCCGGGAAATTTCGACCACGCGCTCGCCAACCCGAAGGTGTCAAAGACGCTGAAGCAGTGGGAGGCGCTGGGAGTGAAGCGGGTGCGCGGGTTGAACTATCCCAGGCCGGACGACGAGGCCATGCTGGTGCTGCCGGCCGGGGCCAACGGCGCCGCCTTCCTCGCCCTCAACAATTTCCGCTCGATCCTCCGCTACAACAACGCGACGTCCTACGCGCTCGCCGTGGGGCACCTGTCGGACCGCATCCGCGGCTTCGGACCCTTCGTGAAATCCTGGCCGGTCGGCGACGCTCCCCTGGCGCGTTCGGAGCGCGTGGAGCTGCAGGAGCACCTGGCCCGCAAGGGCCTGCTGAACGGCAAGGTGGACGGCATCATCGGCTCGGGCACCATGGACGCGGTGCGGGCCTATCAGAGATCGAAGGGCCTCACCGTGGACGGCTATGCCGGACAACGGCTGCTGGAGATGCTGCGCCGGGACAGCTAGGGTCCGTACTCGGCGCTGAGGCGCAAAAGCCACAACGGCACAGAAATTCATACTTTCGAAAGCTGTTGGAGCCAGACTGCATGGCACATGGTTTGCGATTCCACTCTATAGTGGCGTCAGCGTGTCAAAATGGTACGCTGACGGGGTGGGGGCGTAAAAAGACAACCCTTGGTATTGCGTAGTCATCATGCTCAGACATTCCCTTCCGACATTTTCGTGTGCCGGCCTGCTGGCGCTTGTGCTGCTGGCCCTGGCGAACATCCTCCCTGTTAGCGCGCAATCCTTCGGTGTGCTCGGCCGCAGCTATGTGACGCCGTTCCCCGAGGAGGACCGCTACAAGCTCTATGTGTTCGGCGATTCGCTGGGCGACGGGGTGTGGTCCGGCCTGTACCGCGCCTTCGAGGAGGACGGCAATATCGAGGTGGTCAAGAAGTCGAAGGTCTCGACCGGCTTCGTGCGCACCGACTACTACGACTGGAACGCCGCCCTGGACAGCATCCTCAAGCAGGAGAAGGCCCATATCGGCGTAGTCATGGTGGGGGCCAACGACATGCAGGCCATCCGCCAGGGCAACAAGTGGTACAAGGTCGGGACCGAGGAGTGGCGCAAAATCTACGGCGAGCGCGTGGAGGAATTCATCAGGCGGATGAAGACCTCGCATCTGGCGATCTACTGGGTCGGCCTGCCGGTGATGCGCAGCGAGAATCACAACCAGGACATGCAGGTGATGAACGAAATCGTGAGGGAGAAAGCCTTCCTCAACGGCATCAAGTTCATCGACACGTGGAACGGCTTCGTGGACCAGTCGGGCCGCTACAGCGCCTTCGGCCCGGACCTGAGCGGACAGGTGAAGCGGCTGCGCGCCGACGACGGCGTGCATTTCACAATGCCGGGCTATCGCAAGCTGGCGCATTTCGTCGAACGCGAGATCCGCCGCGACCTGAGGATCGCCAAGGCCGAGCGTAACATTCCGCTGGCGGGCAGCGAGGCCGAGCAGTCCCGCGCCGTGCGCCGCGACATCGACGCGCCGGACCGCACGCCGGATGCACCGGTGACGCTGGGCGTGCAGCAGCGCCGCAGCGAGACGCCGCCGGCCGCCGGCGACGGCAGGCAGACGAGCCTGGACGGGGACGGGTCCGTCTCCGTCGCCAGGGCCGACCGCGCGCCGGGAATCGAGCTGCCGCGTCCGGCGATTTCCGAAGCCGCGTCCATCGCCACGTCCGGATCCAACTATTCGCCTGAGGGCGAGCTGATAGCGAGCGACCTTCCCGACGGGCTGACGTCGCTCGCCTCCATTTCGCCCATAAACGATCCTAGTCTGACCTCTCCGCAAAGGCTTCCGCTGACCCAGCGCCCCTACTACCGGGTGCTCATCAAGGGTGAGCAGCTCACGCCGAAAGCGGGAAGGGCGGACGATTTTTCCTGGCCTCGGGGCTGACCAGTACGTTCAGTCCGCTTTGTTGCAGGTGTTGAGTACGAGGCGCGTTATGCCGGACAAGGTCCCTTCCGGCCTGTTCAGTCTGCGGATCTGGCCACGCAGGGCCCACTGGCTTCTGCTGCCCCCGGCCGCCGTCGCGGCGGGCTTCCTGTTCGCCGACAACGAGCCGGGCTTCCGGACCCTCGACGGCGTCTCGATCATCCGCACCAGCCTGCACAAGATCAACCGCGCCTTCAAGGCGGACAAGCCCGAGGTCGTGGTGACGCTGAAGGTCCACCCGCGTCCCGTGCTCGTGCCCGCCGACGGACCGGGTCACGTCGCGGGTGCCGTGCTGCCGCAGCCCCGGCCGGCGTCGCCGCCTTCGCCGCCGCGCATCGATCCGGTGCCGGCGGGTCCGCTGGCCGGTTTCTACCGGGGCCTGAAGGAAGTTGACGCGGGGGCGCGCACGCGCCCGGTGACGATCCTGCATCTTGGAGACAGCCATATCGCCTCCGACCGCTTCTCCGGAGAC
>JBFWSL010000143.1:0-9888 GCA_050248375.1 Hyphomicrobiales bacterium
TTCGAAGGCTTTCAGGCGCTTGTAGATGGAAATCAGCTCCACGATCGTGGTCCAGGAGCTGACCAGGAACTGGAAGGACGACTCCACGCGGTTAAAGGCGCGGATGATCTGCTGCATGATGCCGAGCGTTATGCCGCCGGCGACGATGGTCGGGGCCAGCGCCACATAGGGCACCAGAACGCTGGCCTGCAGGTAGCCGTAGCGCACCACGTTGAAATAGAGGTAGTTGAAGTAGAGCCGGAAATAGTTCTGCCGCACATGGGTGAACAGCTCCTTCAGCGTCGGCGCGTCGGCGCGGTTGGCGTGATCCTCGCCGAACACCAGTTCCTTGCGGTAGGCGGCCTCCACGCGCTGGTTGCGGAATTCCAGGCCCGGCAGCCGGATGCCGGCCAGCGCCAGCATTGCCGTGCCGAAGGCCGCCCAGAAGATGGCGACGAACACCAGCGCCTGCGGCACATCGCCGATGATGGGCAGCGACTTCACATGCGCCGACAGGCCCCACAGGATCGGCAGGAAGGCGATGAGGGTCATGACGGAGTCGATCAGCCGCACGCCGAGGCTTTCCGTGATGGTGGCGAAGCGCATGGTGTCTTCCTGCACTCGCTGGGCCGCGCCCTCCACATGCCGCAACTGGCCCCACCGGTCGACATAGTAGTGGTTCATCGCCGTGCGCCAGCGGAACACATAATGGCTGACCATGAAGTGATTGAGCACCGCCACGGTGATGGCCACGCCGGCGATACCGCCGAAGGTGATGAGCTGGCCGAAGAACTCGCCCTGTGTCACCGCGCCGGGTGTGCCCAGCGCCTTTTGCACCATGTCGTAGAAAGTGCCGAACCAGGCATTGATCATCACGTCGATCTGTACCTGGAACCAGGTGACGAAGACGATGACCAGGGACACCAGAACCGACCAGCGGAACCAGGGATGCGGTTCGATCCGGCTCCACGCCGTCGCGAACAGCGCCCCGCACAGGATCATGTACTGGTAGAGCCAGGCATCCACCGCGTATTTGGTCGCTTCGGTGAAGACCTTGCGCTGTTCGTCGGTTGCGCCGTCCGCGAGCTGGTCGGGAAAGCCGAATCCGATGAGGCCGCCCAGACTGAGCGACGAGCCAAGACCGCGGCCAATGGTGTACCAGAAGGCGATGCAGATGACCGTCCACGCGAGCATGGAGGTGAAGAACAGTTTCGGACGCGGAAAGAAGGAGGAAAACATGGCGGGAGCCCCTCTCTGGCCAGGCGACGGGCAAACATAAGGCAAATCCGGCGCGGTTACGCGCGGATTCCTTTAGAAGGGGATGCATATTGGGGGCGACAGGCCCCTGGGTACAGGGAAGTTTGGCGGAAAAAACTTGAGTTGCCGGGGTCAGCCGCGGACCCTGGATCCAGGCACCCGGGACACCTCGGGGCCACGCGCCAGCAGGCCGCTCTCGATCCAGCCGTGGAGATAGCCGGCCGCTTTCAGGGCCGCCTCGTCCTCTCCGGTGTGCATGGACATCATCTCGCACAGGACGCCGAAGCTGACGCCGTTGCCGGCTTCGTCCCACATCATCGCCTCCGCGCCCGGGAGCACGCGAAAGGTCGAGGTCGTATCGTCGCGCCAGACGATGACGGGAACGGGCTCGGGCAGCCGGACGGCTTCGGGTGGTGTCCTGCCATCGCGCAGCGCCAGCCAGATTTCGGCGGCGTTCGTTGCAAGCGCGATGCGCCGGGTCGCGGGGTGGGGAGTGAATTCGAGTCGCGCCCAGTCCTCGGGCGCCACGGCCGTCAGGTCGGCGAGCGTTACCGTCTCGGCCTCGCCTTCGTCGAACACGTCGTTCAGTGCGCGCTCCAGCGCCGCCAGGTCGGCGAGCACGGGCTGGTCCTTGTAGGGAGGGGTGCCGCCCAGGAACTCGGGCAGCTTGGCCGCGAACCACCGGGCGGAAAAAGTCCGGGAAGGGTGAGCGGCGATATAGGCCCGCGCTACGGCGTTGAACTGTTCATCGCCAAGATAGGCATGCAGCTTTTCGTGGTCGCTCGCGATCACGTCCACCAGCCGGCCCGCATAGGCGTTGCGGTAGACACCGAACAGGATGTCCCGCTTTTCCTTCGACGAGTCGGTGAATTCCGCCAGGATGCCGTCGTCGCCGTCCACGACGCCGCGCTGGAAGCGCTCCTGAAGCTCCTTGAGGCCGGTCATTCCGCGGCCTCCAGGGCAGGGCGCTCCCGCCCCTTCAGCACTCTCGCTGCCATGGCGCGGGCCTGGTCCAGTTCGGCGGTGAGTTCCGCGAACGGCGGAATGTCGTCGTCCCGCTCGATCATGGTGGAGACCGGACCGAAGCGCTTGAGCGCGTAGTCGTAGAGTTCCCACACGTCGCCGGTTACCGCCGCGTCGTGGGTGTCGATGATATGCGTGCCCATGTGGCTGTGGCCGGCGATGTGGAATTGCACGACGCGGTCGGCCGGTACGCCGTCAACGAAGTCCTTCGGATCGAATTCGTGGTTGAAGGAGTTCACATAGACGTTGTTCACGTCGAACAGGAGCCAGCAGCCGGTTCGCCGGGTGAGCTCGGAAATGAACTCCCACTCGGTCAGCTCCGACCGCCCGAAGTTCACGTAGCTGGAGACGTTCTCCAGCGTCAGCGCCCGGCCGAGAAAATCCTGCACCCGGCCGACGCGGTCGCAGACGTGATCCAGCGCCTCTTTCGTGTAGGGCACCGGCAGCAGGTCATGCAGGTTGATCCCATGCACGCCGGTCCAGCACAGATGATCGGAAATCCACCTGGGCTGCACGCGATCGGCAAGTCCCTTCAGCCGGCGCAGGTATTCGAGGTCCAGCGGCGCCGTCGAGGCGATGGACAGCGACACGCCATGCATGACGACCGGATAGCGGTCGCGAATCCGGTCGAGGATGCGCAGGGGCTGGCCGCCCTCGATCATGTAGTTCTCGGAAATCACCTCGAACCAGTCCACCGCGGGCCAATGATCCAGGATGTCCCGATAGTGCTGGCTGCGCAGGCCAAGACCGAAGCCCAGATAGGGCGGCTTGCCCGTATTCGTGCCGGTCTGCGCCGCAACCGTCATGTCGCTATGCCTCCCGCTGCCTCGCCAGCATCGGAGAGGGCCCGCCGGAATTCAAGCGGCCGGCGGGCCCGTATCCGCCGGACGGTCAGGACTTCTTCGGCTCGAGGCTGCCTTTCTGGGCGGTGCATTCGGCCTTGGTGACCGAAATGAAACCCTGGCCCTTGCAGGCATTCTTGCCCTTGCAGTCGTTGGACGCGGTCTTGCAGGCGCCATGGCCCTTGCAGGCGTTCACGCCGTAGCAGTGGACCTTCTCGTCCGCCGCGGACGCAGCCGGAGCGAAGGCCATGCCGCTCATCACCAGCGCGGCCGCCGCCGCCGCGATCGTGGCGCCAGACTTCTTGGACAGTTTCATCTGTGGAACCTCCCAATGGGGTTGGAGTGGGCCGGGAGGGCTGCGCCTCCCATGCACCGGTAGCTACGGGCCGGTAGGAGAGGCGGATGCATCACGAAGTCGTGATAATATAAAAACAAGAATTTAAATCAGGGTGTTAGCTTCATAAGGTCGCCCGCATACATGACCTTGCCCATGGGCTTTCCGCCAGCCCCGCCCCGCGGTTCCAGGCTGATCGCCAGCTTTATGCGCTCGTCCGGATTGGGCATGTCCATCTTGTCCGGCATCGGCATGGCCATGTACTGGCCCGGCGGCACGATGCCGAGCGTCTTGGGCTCCGCGCCATCCTTGAGCAGCCACAGTTCGTAGTCCTGGTTCTCGGGCGGATGCGGAATGAGCGTGCGGACCATCATCTTCTGCGTGTCGGGCTCCACCGTCACCACGAAGCCGTAGGTGCCGGCATCGCCCATGAGCATGGCCACATACCGGCTGGGTTCACCCGCCGGCGGCCGTCCCGGCGCATTTATCCCCCCGATCCAGAGCGCCAGCGCCAGAGCCGCCGCCGCGCCCGAAGCCAGCGCGCCGATGCGCCAGGCCGCGAGCCGGCGCTCCAGCGACGCCACGGCATCGTCGATCACGCCCCGCATGCTGCGGCTGCGCGGTGCGACCGGGGGCAGCGAGGCCTCGATGCGGCTCCACAGGCGGTCGGGAGCCGGCGTCTCGGGCGTGGCCTCGGCGAGCGGCGCCAACCGCTTCTCCCAGGCCTCGACCTGGGCCCGGAACACGGAATCCTGCCGCAGCCGGCGCTCCGCGGCCTCGCGGTCCGCACCGGTCAGCGTGCCGAGCGCATACTCGGCCGCCAGCAGTTCGTTGTCAGGCCGGGCCATTGTCGAGGCACTCCTTGACCTTCATCAGTCCGCGCCGGATGCGGCTTTTCACCGTTCCCACCGGCGCCTCCAGCCGCGAGGCGATCTCTTCATGCGTGTAGCCATAATAGTAGGCCAGCAGCAGGCAGTTCTGCTCCGCCTCCTCGATATGCTTCATGCAGGCCAGCAGCGCCGACAGCTCTTGGCTCTGGTTCGTCAGGGCGAAGGGGTCCGGCGCCGTATCCGGCTCCTGCTCGAAGCCGCTTTCCTCGCCAAGGGACACCTCGGTGCGCTTGCGAAGCAGGTCGATCGACCGGTTCCGGACAATTGCCGACATCCAGCTCATCGGCGATCCCGCCTCCGGGCGGTAATCGCCGGCGCCGTTCCAGATGCGGATAAAGCTGTCCTGCACCGCGTCCTCCGCCAGTTCGGACCGTCTCAGGATACGAATGGCGACGCCGAACAGTTTCCCGCTGGTGGCCGTGTAGAGCGCCATGAAGGCCTGCCGGTCGCCCCTGGCGACCGCGGAGAGGAGGGCTTTCAGGGACCGCTCCGCCATGGGATATCAGACAGCCCTTGCGCGGCGGCCGCGCATGGGGCGTGAGGCGGCGTCAGCAGCCGCGAAGCCGTCCGGATCCAGGTCGCGCGCGAGCTTCAGCGCCATTACCTCGACCGGTTCGGAAAGCCCCCGCACGGCGATGGATTCGGTGCGGTAGCCCTTTACATCCAGGCCCGCGTGGCGTGCGGCCTCCATGGAGAATATGAGCTGGCATTTCATCTCCTTGGTAGCGGCCTCGAACCGGCTCGCGGCGTTCACCGTGCGCCCGATCACCGTCATCGACGCCGTGTCCGCGTAGCCGATATGGCCGAGCACCAGCGGACCCACATGGATGCCGATGCCGATCCGCAGTGGCATCGCGATCTCCGAGCCCAGTTCCTCGTTCACCTTGTCCAGGGCGAGGTCGATCTCGCGTGCCGCCAGCAGCGCCTGACGGCATCCCGCCGCCGTGCCGGACTCGCGCCCGAACACCGCCATCAGCCCGTCGCCCATATACTTGTCGATCCAGCCGCCATTGTTGCGGATGGCCTGCCCGGCCGCTCCGAACATGCGGTTGAGCACGAACACAACGTCATAGGGCAGCTTCTTCTCGCTCATGCTGGTGAAGCCGCGGATGTCGAGGAACAGCACCGCCAGGTTGCGCTCCACGCCAGCCCCCACGCCATGGCCTGCCGCCGCGCTCTCCGCCCTCAGCAGAAGGTTCACGGCTATCGGAGAATGCGGCCGGAGCTGGCAGGCAAGCCGCACGCTGGGGGCGGCGCCGATGCTGCGCAGCGTTTCCGCTTCCGCGCCCATGGGCGGCGGGATATGGTCCGCGCCCTCCACGACTTCGACGCGGCAGGTCGAACAGCGCGCCCTCCCGCCGCACACCGACAGGTGCGGAATGCCGTTCAGCCGGCTGATCTCCAGCAGGGTTGCGCCGTGCGGGCCTTTCACGGTCGGCTTGGGCACGTAGCTGACCTGGACTCCCTTCTGGCGCGCACTGGCGGCGAGCCGTCCCGCCAGGAACAGCAGCACGCCGGCCAGTACTATGTAGAAGCCGTATTTCGCCCACATGCCCCAGGCGAGCAATTGACTGAAGATTTCGGCGGTCGGCCAGTTGGTGAATGTCTTGATGGCGGTGAAGGCGTCGGGGTCCTCGATCGCCAGCGCGGCTTCCTTGCCGCCGGCGACGAAACCCGCGAGCGAAGCGATCGGGATGGCGACGGCAAGCGCCAGCAGATAGGGCGCGGCCTTGTTGTACCCCTTGGTGAGGCGCAGCCAGAAATGCAGTCCGATGCAGCCGTGCACCCATACCAGGAGCAGTAGCAGCGACTGGTTGAATGCCCGTCCGGGCCACAGCAGGATCAGTTCGTAGATGTAGACATCGTTCACGCCGAACAGCTCGTGGGCGAAGCGTGTGTTGACGATGTGGGGGAACAGCAGGAACGGGATCGCCAGCCCGAAGAGTATCTGCACGAGTTCCCAGCGCGGCAGCTTGAGGGTCGTTCGCCAGGACAGCTTCGCCAGCGCCAGCGTCATGTGGGTGACCAGCGCCAGGCCGAGTATGATGGTGCCCGGAAGGGACCGATTGACCGCGGTCCGCATGTCCTGGAACTGGGACATGGCGTCGATGCTGATCACGCCCAGCGCGTGGTTCAGGAAGTGGGTCAGGGCGAAGACAAAGAGAATGAGGCCGGAAGCAAGCCTCAGGCGCTGGGCTGTACTGCCGCGGAACAGGATATTCATGCTGTATCGTCCCGACCGATGCTGCGCCGCCTCGAATCCCGCGGACAATGGCATTGGGAGGCCCTTTTGTACACGCCGTTCTGTGCATGGCGCGTATAGGCGATTGCCTCCATGAGGGCCCCGGTGTGATAACTCCGCCATGTTCGAAAGCGTGCTGATCGCCAACCGCGGTGAGATCGCCTGCCGGATCGTCCGCGCCGCCAGGAAGCTCGGCATGCGCAGCATCGCGGTGTATTCGCAGGCCGACCGGGATGCCCTCCACATAGGCATGGCGGACGAGGCGTATCCGCTCGGTGCCGCCGAGGCCACCGCCAGCTATCTCAACCGCGAGGGGATTCTCGAAGCTGCCGGCAGGGCTGGCGCCGCATGCATTCATCCCGGCTACGGCTTCCTGGCGGAAGACGCCCGTTTCGCCGAGATGTGCGGAGCGGCGGGCGTGACTTTCGTCGGGCCGCCGCCCGCCGCCATGCGCCTGATGGGCCTCAAGGACGCCGCCAAGGAGGCGGTGGCAAGGGCCGGAGTGCCGGTGCTGCCCGGCTATGCGGGCGACACAGCCGATGCCGGAAAGCTCGCCGGGGAGGCCGCTGCGATCGGCTACCCTGTCATGGTCAAGGCCGTGGCGGGCGGCGGGGGAACCGGCCTGCGCCGCGTCAATTCCTCCGCCGAACTGACCGCCGCGATCGAGGCCGCCCAGCGCGAGGGCAGGGCCGCTTTCGGAGAGGCGCGCGTCATCCTGGAAAAATGCCTGCCCGTCGCCCGTCATATCGAGGTGCAGGTCTTCGCCGACAGGCACGGCAACTGCGTCCATCTGTTCGAGCGGGACTGCTCCCTCCAGCGGCGCCACCAGAAGGTCATCGAGGAAGCCCCCGCGCCGGGCATGACCGACGCGCTGCGCGCCCGCATGTGCGAGGCCGCCGTGAGCGCGGCCCGTTCCGCCGGCTACGAGGGGGCGGGGACCGTGGAGTTTCTCGTCGAGGGCGACAGCCTGTCGGATGACAGCCGTTTCTATTTCCTGGAGATGAACACCCGCCTGCAGGTGGAGCATCCCGTTACCGAGCAGATCACCGGCCTCGACCTCGTCGAGTGGCAGTTCCGCGTGGCCGCCGGCGAACCCTTGCCAAGGCCGCAACAGGCCATCCGCCGCAGCGGTCACGCCATCGAGGCGCGGCTTTATGCGGAAGACCCCTCGTCTGGCTTCCTGCCGTCTCCCGGCAGGCTCCATGCCTTGCGTTTTCCGGAAGGCAATCATGTCCGCATCGACACCGGGGTGCGCGAGGGCGACACGGTGAGCCCTTACTACGATCCGATGATCGCCAAGATCATCGCCCGGGGTCCTGGCCGCGACGAGGCGCTTGCCAATCTGCGCAAGGCGCTGGACGAGACGGTGGTCGCGGGGCCGCGCACCAACCTCGCCTACCTGCGCGCGCTTCTGGACAACCCGGCTGCCGCTTCGGGCCGGGTGACCACGTCGCTGCTGGGCAGCCTGCCTGATCTGGCGAAGCGGCCGGCCGCGCCGGAGGCCGCCATCGCAGCGGGCGTGAGGTTGCTGCTGAACCGGCGCAGGGGCCGGGCGGGACTCGGACGCGGGCCGTCGCCCTGGAGCCGCGCCGACGGGTTTGTTCTCGGCCCTCCCGGGCCATCCACATACACCGTCGAGGTGGACGGGGAGCGGCGGGATGTATCCCTGGACTGGCCGGACGCGGACGTTCGGGCTGGCGACGGGGCGTCCGGTCCGGAAGTTGCGGTTGCTGCGGGAGACAGGGTCTTTGTCATTTCCGGCCTGCACCAGTACGAGATTACCTGGCCCGAGCCCGCGGGATTGTCCGGCGGTGACGCCGGCGCGGGTTCCGGAGGCGGGCTCCGGGCGCCGATGCATGGCCGCGTGGCGAAGGTTTACGTGAGCAGGGGCGACAGGGTGGAGAAGGGCGCGCGCATCGCCATTCTCGAGGCCATGAAGATGGAACATGTGCTGCATGCCGCATCCGCGGGCGTCGTGGAGAGCCTCGGCGTGACCGAAGGACAGCAGGTCGCGCAAGGAACCCTGATCGCCAGCATTGCCGCGGAGAACGTCACGTGACGCTCCACCTCATCAAGCTCAGCGTTGGCACCGAGGGCATTGCCGACCTCGCCCACTGGCAGGAGCAGCGCATCGCCATGCTGAAAAAGGCGCGCAAGGCCCCGGACCTCTATCACCGCACCCGGCAGATGCCGCGCCGCTCGGAGGAATTGCTGAATGGAGGTTCCATCTACTGGGTCATCAAGGGCGTGGTTCTGGCCCGGCAGAAGCTGCTCGACTTCCGCGCGGTGACCGGAGACGACGGCGTGCCGCGCTGCGACATCATACTGGAGCCCGGTCTGATCCCGACCCGGCCGCAGCCGCGACGCGCCTTCCAGGGCTGGCGCTACCTGAAACCGGATGACGCGCCGCCGGACCTCGGCAAGGGCGCGAACGGACTGGCTGACCTGCCCGAAGAGATGCGCAGCGAACTGATGGAACTCGGCCTGCTCTAACGGCGGGCGTTTCCGGGCTTGAGCCGCACGGGCACGTTGTCGATGAGCCGGGTCTTGCCGAGGAAGGCCGCCCCGAATACCCGCGCCGGGCTCTCCCTCGATCCATCCACCTCGTCGAGCGTGCCGGCGTGGCGGACTTCCAGGTAATCCAGCCTGAAGCCCGCGTCCGCGAGGGCATCCTTCGCCGCGGCGACGGCTTTCTTCTGGTCGCCTCCCGCAGCCAGCGCCCCGGCGACCTGCCGCAGGTTCCTGTTCAGCAGTGGCGCGCGGGCGCGCTCGGCCGCCGACAGGTAGGCATTGCGCGAGGAGAGAGCGAGCCCGTCGTTTTCCCTGACGATGGCGCCGCCGAGGATCTTCACGGGAATATCGAGGTCGCGCGCCATGCGGCGGATGACCAGAAGCTGCTGGTAGTCTTTCTCGCCGAAAATGGCGATGTCGGGCTGTGCCTGGTTGAGCAGTTTCGAGACCACCGTCGCCACCCCGCCGAAGAAATGCGGCCGGCTCACCCCGCACAGGCATTCGGTCAGACCGCCCACGGATACGCCGGTGGAGAAATCCGGCGGATAGACCTCGTCGCGGTTCGGCGCGAAAACCAGGTCCACCCCGAAGGGGGCGAGCTTGTCGAGATCGGATTTTTCCTGGCGGGGATAGGAGCCGAAGTCCTCGGTCGGTGCGAACTGCGCCGGGTTTACGAAAATGCTGACGATGACCCGGTCCGCCTTGCGCCCGGCGGTTCGCACCAGGGACAGGTGGCCCTCATGCTGGGCGCCCATGGTCGGCACCAGTGCGATGCTTTCGCCTGCGTTGCGCCAATTGGCGACCTGCCGG
>JBFWSL010000144.1:0-9862 GCA_050248375.1 Hyphomicrobiales bacterium
GCTCGCGAATGCGGGTTCTCAGCATCGGTGAAAATCCCCAGAATTTACGTATATTGCGTCAATATCAGAAAAGTTATCCCCGCATATCACGAAATAAGTAAATATCCCACATACAGGTATAAATTCCTATGGCGGAACCCTGGCTGGGCGACCGCCAGAAATATGTGGAGGTCCGACTCTTGATGCTGTCTGTCCAACAAATGCCGGAACATCCGGCGCACCGGATCGCGCGACCGCCATCCGGCAGGCCGTTCGCTGGTGATTTCCTGTGCCGTCTTTCCGAGGACTGCGCGGCGGCGCTGCTCAGGGTGCCGTTGTGCGATCTGCGAAGCACCTCGCGCGGCCGCGCGAGGACGGCATTCGCAAGGCAGGTCGCCATGTATCTCGCGCATGTGGGCGGCGGGCTGAACATGACCGATGTCGGGCTTTGTTTCGGCCGCGACCGCACCACGGTGGCCCATGCCTGTGCGGTGGTGGAGAACGTCAGGGACGATCCCGCCTTCGATCGGGTCCTCGATCGCGTCGAGCAGTCGCTCGCGCTGTTGCGGCGGACCCTGCGCCGCGGGACGGCCCGGCTTCGCTGCGGGGGCCGCCATGGTTGCGCCTAGGCAGGCCGAGCGCGAGGCGGAGCGGATATTTCCCCGCCTCGCCGCGGGCTCGGTGCTGGCGGAAGACCGCTCCGGCTGGCCGGCCGGTTCCAGCAGCTATGTCGTGAAAGGCGGCAAGCTGTCCGCGCGGTCGCCCTGTGCGCCGGTCGATGCGCAGACTGTCCGCTACTGGCTGGGGCAGGACTGGCTGGCAAGGCAAGGGAACGCGGAAGACGGGCCGCTCGTACTTGCCGCTGCCGGGCTGGCCTGGCTGCGGCGGCGCGGATCGGGCGCCGACCCCTATCGGGAACAGCACCAGCTCCGCCGCATGGTCGAACGCACCGATGCGGCGGGCACGCGGACCCTGCAGGTGAACGACGCCGAGAGCGCGCTGGGCTGGTTGCGCAGCCGCAAGGACTCCAGCGGACGGCCCCTGATCGACGCGGAGCAGTTTCAGGCCGGAGAGCGCCTGCACGCCGACTTCTGGCGCTCCGGGCTGTCGCCGCGGGTGACGTCCAATCCCGGCGCGCCGCCTCCCGGCAAGCGTGCACGCCGTGGCGCACCGGAAGGTTCCGCCACCCTTACCGAGGCGGCGCTCGCGGCGAAGCAGCGGCTCGAGGCGGCCCTGGACGCGGTGGGCCCTGAACTGTCCGGCATTCTCTTCGACGTGTGCTGCATGGCACAGGGGCTGGAGATGGCCGAGCGGTCTCACGGTTGGCCGCAGCGTTCGGGCAAGGTGGTCCTGCAACTGGCGCTCACGCGGCTCGCCCGCCACTACGGTCTGCTGCCGGCGGCGCAGCCTTGGCGCCGGCGCCGGAGCGGCATCCGGGCCTGGGGGGCCAGCGGCTACAAGCCGGGCATGGACCGTTGGAAATGAGGGCCGGCCTCAGGCGTGCGCCGCCTGCGTCGCGGCGTTCGCGTCGGTGCGGATGCGTTCCACCATGGACATGAACCCGTTCGAGCGCTGGGGCGTCAGATGCTCCTTGAGCCCCATGCGCGCGAAGATCTCGACCGCGTCGATGTTCAGGATTTCGTCGGCGCGCTTGCCCGAGTAGATGGCGAACAGGATGGCGATCAGCCCCTTGACGATCTGCGCGTCGCTGTCGCCTGCGAAGTGCAGCAGCGCCGGTTTGCCGGCCTCGCTTGCCTCCAGCCTTGTGGACAGCCACACCTGGCTGGCGCAGCCCTGCACCTTGTTCTGGGGCGTCCGCTTGTCCTCGGGCAGCGGCGCGAGCCCGCGTCCCAGCTCGATGACGTAGCGGTAGCGGTCCTCCCAGTCGTCCAGGAGTTCGAAGTCGGAAATGATGTCTTCGAGCTGGTTCTTTCGCTGATCTCTGCCTGCCCTATAGGTAGCCCATGGGGCAGCCATTGCAAGCGCGCCCGTCCGCGGCCGGATCCGTGCGATTCTGGTGGAGGAGGAGAAGAGGGGTGCGCGTCGCGGAGGGGGGAAAGGGCAGGGGGAAACCATCCGCGACGCGCTTTCGGGCAGTTTGCACCGCCACGAAACTCGTCAGACCCATCGGCGCATCCGATCCCGGGATCGTCGATCCCCGCCCTCGGAAGGCCTGCGGCTACGGCGTCAGCCGTATCGGCCGCGGGTCGCGGGCGCCGCCGGAAACGGCCGGCGGCACCCGGAATTCGTTAGACGCCAGACTGGCTGGACTGGCCGAACCAGCCCGGGCGCATGTCTTCCTGGGTCAGCGTGCCCTGCGTGTCCCGGCGGAACATCGTGGGGACGCGCGACACGCGGTCGTGCTCGACCGTGGCCGTGGCGTCGCCGCCCTCGTCGGTCAGGTCCTTGATGAAGTCCATGACCATCCGCGCGCCGAACTCGGCCTTCTGGCCGAAAGTGTCCAGGGCGGTCTTGCCGTTGACGCAGACTTCCGGATTGCGCACGCAGAAGGTCTTCACGTCGCGGACGGCAGCTTCCGCGGTTCCGTAAACCTGGCGCTGCTGGTCCTCGCTCGTGGGAAGCAGCATGACGAGTAGCGTCAGCCAGAAAGCTGTCCTGATAAGAAACATGTCCGTGCCCTTTCGTTGTGTTCGAACCCCTTCGAACCATGGGCACAACGTAGCAGAGGCAAAATAACGCCAAGGAAAAGCGCGAGGATCAATTTGATGTTAATTAAATTCAATTTTGTATAAAATCATAAATACTACAAATCGAGGCAAATTAGATTAGAATCAAATTCAAGTTGTGTTCAATTGTGCGTCTAATTTGATTCAAGTTTTATCTATCGAAAACGCCCCGTCACACGGGCCTTTTGGACCCTTTTCCCCGGTGGCTGTGCTCCGCATGGGTGCCGCGAGGGTCTCCCGGGAGCCATGACAACGCCTGGACCGCCTGCTGCCGGCATTGCGGCGATCGCATCCGTGCTCCGGGCAAGCCGCCTGCGGCTCATCCTTCGTTTACCATGCTGTCATTTGCCCGCGGATTTCGGACGCATGTTGGGGCTGCGGACATGCCGGGAGTCCCCGCCGGCGACCGATCTTAACCTTCCATAAGCGCAAGGCCCCAATAATCCCGTCATTGGGTCGTTAGGGGCGGCGCGCGTACCGGCGCCGGCAGTCTGTGAAGTCGTTGGTCAGTGCCAGTGGAGTCTCCGCGTTCTTCAAGGACGCGGTGCATAAGTCCGCTCAGGGGAATCCTCTTTCCGCCGCGCGGCATCAGTCCTTTATTGCCTCGCATCTTCTGGGCGGCCTGCTGACCCTGGCGGTGTTCCCGGTCTATCTGGCCGTCGCCGGCAGGCCGACGGCGATTTCCGTGATTGCCTTCACCTGGCTGCTGACGCCGATCGGCATCGCCTATTTCCTGTCGAAGACAGGCAGGCTGGGCATCGCCCACCTGATTTCCTCTGCCAACCTGGCCGGCCTGGTGACCTTCGCCGCTGCGATCACCGGCGGCATTTCCAGCTTCCTGCTGCCCTGGATGATCGTCGTGCCGCTCGAGGCCGCGCTCGCCGCCGAACGGCGCATCGTGCTGTCGGCCATCTCCGTCGCCTGTCTGGGGCTCGCCGTCCTGTTCTTCGCCGGGCTTTTCGGCTGGCTTCCCGCCAGCCAGATCGTGGTGAGCAATCCGGAGCTGCTCGCGCTGCTGGGCGCGTCCTCCGCACTTATGTATGCGGGCGGCCTGGCCGTCTCCATCCAGATCGTGCACCGGCGCTCCGAGGATGCCATACGCCACGGCGAACAGCTCTACCGGCTGCTGGCGAAAAACTCGACCGACATGATCACCCGCCATGACTCCAGCGGCAAGGTCGTCTTCGCTTCCCACGCCTGCCGCCAGTTCTTCGAAGAAGAGCCGGAGCATTTCACCGGCTCCGCGCTGTTCGATCGCATCCATGTGGCCGACCGGCCCGCCTACCTCACCGCGCTTGACCGCTGCCTGCACCGCGGGGAACCCGTCGATGTCGAGTTCCGTGCCAGCGCCATGCGCCCTGGCGCGGCCGGCCGGGGCGACAAGCCCGCCTATCGCTGGTTCGAGATGCGCTGCAAGCCCGTGGCCCGGGAAGAGAAGGCGAAGTCCGGCGAGCCCGGCGCCTTCGTCGCCGTCACCCGCGATATCTCCGTGCGCAAGGCGCAGGAGGACGAACTGACGCGCGCCCGCGACGAGGCGGAGAGCGCCAACCGGGCCAAGACCCAGTTCCTCGCCAATGTGAGCCACGAACTGCGCACGCCGTTGAACGCCATCATCGGCTTCTCGGAAATCCTCAACAAGGAGCTGTTCGGCAGCCTCGGAGCCGATCGCTACCGGGAATACGCCGGCCTCATCAACGAGAGCGGGTCGCACCTGCTCACCGTCGTCAACGAGATCCTCGACATGTCGAAGATCGAGGCGGGCAAGTTCGAGATCGTGACGGAGCCCTTTGCGGTGCCGTCGCTGCTGAAGCCGGTATGCGACCTCATGCGCCACATGGCGGAAAAGAAGTCGATCCGCCTGCAGTGGAGCATGGATGAGGACCTGCCCGAACTGGTGGCCGACAAGCGGGCCTGCAAGCAGATGCTGATCAACCTGCTGTCCAATGCGGTGAAGTTCACCGAGGAGAACGGCAATGTCCGCCTCACGGCCCGCAGGGACGGCGAGTGGATCGTGTTCGCCGTCGCCGACGACGGCATCGGTATCGCCAAGCGGGACCTCGCCAACATCGGCAACCCGTTCTTCCAGGCGGACACCTCCTACAAGCGAAACTACGAGGGCACTGGTCTCGGCCTCTCCGTGGTGAAGGGGCTCGCGCGCCTTCACGGTGGCAGCCTTCATGTTTCCAGCACGCCCGGCAAGGGCACGACGGTGACGATCCGCCTGCCGCTCGAGGGCCTTGCCAAGGGCTCCGAGCTGCCGTCCGAGGACCTGCCGGTGGACGTCGCTCCGCTGGCGGCGGCCTCCTGACCGGAAGGCTCCGGCATTTAGAACCTGTTCACCGCCTCTGTTGATAATCTGATTTGCCCGGGCCGGCAGAAGCCGGGACGGGTGAGACGGGAACTCGTATCGGTCGTGAGTGAATGGGCGTCCTGCAAGCCAGGCTGATGTTCGTTGCGTTTCTGGGAGTGGCATTCGCCATTTCCTACAACGCCCTCTATTTGCAGAAGGGTCCCCAGTCCCGTTCGCAGGCGGGCGCTTCCGGCACCACGGCATCGGTGCCGCGGCCATCTCCCGCCCCGGAAAAACCCAAAGCCGCCGCGCCGTCGCGTCCTTCCGCGCCGGTGGAGACCGTGCGCGCGCTCCAGCGCGAGCTGGTTGTGCGTGGCTATGACGCCGGCATTGCGGATGGGGTCGCGGGATTGATGACCCGGGCGGCGATCATGGCCTACCAGTACGACAACAAGCTCGCCATGACGGGGGAGCCGGGCGAGGCTCTGCTCAAGCGCGTCCTGCTCGGCGCCAGTTCGGGGGCCGACAAGCTGGACGGCGAGATTCCGCCCGAGACGGTCGCACTCATCAAGGGTGTCCAGCAGATGCTCTCCAACATGGGCTATTCGCCGGGTGCCATCGACGGCATTTTCGGCAACGCCACCAGCAGCGCCATCGAGGTTTTCGAGAAGGAGCGCGGCATGAAGCCCAAGGGCCGCATCTCCGGCGAGCTGCTGAAGGAGTTGATGCACGTGACTGGCGCCAAGCTCTCCGCGCTTTCCGTCCAATAGCGCAACGGCCGGCCGCAAGGCGGGCTGAATGAGTTATCTTTCGCTATGCGACTGAAGTCTTCCATCTGGGTCATGGCTTTTCTCCGGCAGTGCGCCTCCGCCGGCGCCACGGCCGTCGTCGCGCGCAAAGGCCAGGAGTCCGCCGGCGCCGTTTTCATAAAGGTGATCCGCCGCGACCGGCGCGTCGCGCTGTTCGGGCCGGCGCCCGCCGGGCAGGAGAGTCCCGACGGCGACCGTCTCTTCTGCGCCTGCCTGAAAGAGGATTGGCTGCCGGAAGCCGACGCGGATGCCTATATCGAGCGTCAGGGCAGGTTCGATCCGGACTTCTGGCTGGTCGAGGTGGAGGACCGCGAGGGGCGTCATTTCCTCGGCGGGCGTCTGACCGTTCCCTGACCGGATATTCCGGCGGGCCTTTCTGGCACCGGAATTAGCGGTTTCTTAACCATAACGATCCCTAGAATGGACAGCCGGGGAAAGGCCCGGAGGTCCCACAGGCGGCGAATCGGCGAATTCGCGGACCGCCGCAGGGCGAGAGAGGATCACATGGTCAGAATCCTTGAATTCAGGCCGAGGGAAAGCTGGGGCGGACCGCGCCGGCCGGACTCGACCGCGGGAAATGTCCGCCGCAATCAGGCGGAGATCATCATCTTCCCGGGGGTCCGGATCGAGAGAAAGCCGGCGGACGACGGTGGCGGCGACACGCCGAGCCCCTACATCGGCCGCGCACGCAGCCCGGCTCAAGGCAAGAAATAGTCGTCCTCCGTTCAGGTTGCGTAGGTGGCAAGACTCATGGCCAACGCGTCTCTCCCTTCGTGCCACCAGTCGTGCCGCCCGCCGGTTTCGGCCTGGGCGCGGATCGCCCGCCTCGTGCCTCTTCTCCCCTTCGCTTTCCTGCTGGGCGCCTGCAGCATGGAAGGGGACCTTGGCCGTCCCAAGCCCCGTCTGCTCTTTGGAAGCATCGGCGAGCAATGGTGGACCAGCGATGTTCCTCCCGTCTATCGCCATTCCGACTTCGGGCTGACGCCTGACGAGAAGGAGATGCGCGAGACGGCGTTCCGGTTGCGCACGCTCGCTTTCAAGCCGAGGCCCATCGGCATCTCTGAGACCACCGAGACCAGCTATGCGGATTACCTGACCGCCCAGGGACACACCTTCGGACCCTCGCGCATGGCGAAGATCGATCACGATCTTCATTCCGACCATCTTTCGCTGACCCTGTTCGGCCAGGCCGCGCGGCGCGTGCTCGAGCAGGACCGTCACAGGCTCGGCTCCATGCACCAGGTCCGGCCTTATGTAAGCTTCCTCGACAAGCAGAACGCGCGCGCCCGCATGCAGGAAAACCATGCCTTCGTCGAGGGCACGTTCCAGGACATGGAGCGCAAGGTGATGAGCTACCAGTATGCGATCGACCGCACGCGCATCGAGACGCCGGGCGTGACCCCGGTTTCCGTGGAGGGGTCGCTGAGTCACCTGCGGGATCGCCTGGCCTCGCTGCACTACGAGCTGGCCCAGGCTTACGAGCTGGCCCTCAACATTCACGTCTACGCGACCGCGGCGCCCCAGCCCGTCGCCGCGGAAGGCCCTTACTCCCTCAAGCCGCCGGGCGGCGTGAAGGTTTATCCGCAGGCTCGCCCCTACAAGTAGGCAACGGCCGGCGGAACGCTACTGCCGTACCCTGTCGATGCCGGAGATATCGCGGCTGCACGTCGCGCGCTGCAGGGCGGATTCGGTTCGGTCCTTGTGGGAGGGTCCGGGCAGGGGGGCCCGCACAACGGCGATGCCGCGCGGCTCGGGCGAACTGATCACCACGACGTCCTCGATTTCGTCGAGAACGCTCGCGCCCACCTCGATCTCGGCCTCCTCCTTCTTGGCGATGATGAAGTCGATCTTGTTGCGCTTAAGGTCGTTGCCCGTGATCGTGTAGAAGTTGGCCCCCGACAGCGTGTAGAAGGCGACCACCCACAGGTCCTCCTCGATCTCGGTGCTGAGCCGCACCGGGCCGTCCCGGACATCGAAGCGGCATACCGCGTAGCGGATGTCCGGCGCCATCAGCGGCAGGCTCTGCTGCTCGGGAGTGGCGGGAGGCAGCACCAGCATCTTGTTGGCCTCCGTGAGCGACAGCAGTTGCGTGGCCGCGTTCTGCGGCGCGAAGGCCGGCAGCGCGAATACGGTGGCGATGTGGATGATCCCTGCCAGCACCAGGGTCGCCAGCCCTATGGTCCACCAGTTCCTCATTCGCAGCGCGTCCTCCTGATTTCCGGCAGGGTCCAGTCGTCCGTTACGGGACGGCCTGAAGTGCTGGTTGGATGTGGGCCGAAGACTCTCAGGACAAGCTGCATGCGCCGGGCTTCGCCCGAAGGAAGCCAGTTGCCGGACCGTGCGCTGTGCGAGATGACGACGCGGAACGAGCCGTCCGTGTTGCTCACCGCTTCCGACTTGTTGAATGAGTGGCGCTCGGCCTTGTTCGGAATCAGCCTGCCTTCCAGGTCGTAGACGGCGAGGGACCACCAGTTGCCCTCGAACCGTCCGCCACTGATCTCGTATTCGCACTGTCCCCGCAGCGGCTCGCCTTCGTCGTCCGCCCGGGCGAAGAAATACATGGCATTGGTGGACGTGATCGGCAGCCGTCCCGACCGCGCCACGTGCGCCATCGTGTAGGGGTCCGCCTTGGGATTGCCGGCGGCCAGCCAGACCGACCACGGTCCGTAACGCGCCGTGGTGAGGGGCGAGCCTTCCACGATCATGTACCACCCCGAGCCCAGTCCGAGCACGAGCGCGGCGACGAACATCGCGACGAATGTCAGGAGAGATCGCAAGGGCCCCGCTCAGCTCAGTCGAAAATCGGATCGGGCCACAAACGGCCCCTTGGCGCGGCTTTTGTCAAGACGGGCACGGGCAGCGGCGGCTTGGCTCAGCGCGACAGGTTCGCGCGCTGGTCCGGGGAAGCACCGGCCTGTGCCGGGCCGTCGTCCCCGGGCCTTGTCGCACTCGCGCCCTTCCGGGTAGCACCGGCCTGCTGGGGCTCGACCGGTTCCAGCCTGCGTTGTGAGGCTTCCTTCAGCCTGGCTGCCAGCGTCTCGAGCGCCTTGCGGGTGTCGGCGGAAAGCTTGCGCGGATTGTTCGCCGCCGCCGGTGCCGTGGAGGCGAAGCTGCGCTGCAGCGATTCGAGCCGTTGCTGCTCCGCGATCTGCTCGGGATGCGGCTGCAGGCCCGGAATGACCGGTATGTTGTGGTTGGTATGGGCGAAGACCATGTAATCCTTCCACGTCCCCGCTGGCAGGCTGCCGCCCGTCACCCGCGCCATGGGCGTGAAGTTGTCGTTCCCGAACCAGACGCCGGTGACATACTGGCCGGTGAAGCCCATGAACCAGGCGTCGCGGAAACTGGAACTGGTGCCCGTCTTGCCGACGGCGGAGGTGAAGTCCAGTTGCGCGCGCCGGCCCGTGCCGCTGGTCACCACCAGGGCCAGCATGCGGTTCAGTTCCTCGACCTTCTCGCGGGGGAACACCTGCACCCGGGCAGGGGCGTCGCGCTCGCGGGAATAGACCAGCTCGCCGCGCGAATTGTGAATCTCCTCGATGGCGTAGGGTTTCACGGACAGCCCGCCGCTGGCGAACACCGCGTAACCGCCCGTATGGGAGAGCGGCGTGATGCCGGTGTCCCCAAGCGCCATCGAGCAGGTCTTCTGAACCCCGGAGATGCCTGCCTTGGCGACGGTGTCGAGCACTTTCTCGCGTCCGACCTGGAGCGAGAGTTTCACCGCGACCGTGTTGATCGACCGCATGAGCGCGTCCTGCACGCGCATGCTGCCGCTGAAGCCGCCCGAATAGTTACGCGGCGACCAGCGCCCGCAGCCCACCGGCCCATCCACCACCACGCTGTCGGCTCTGTACCCGTTCATCAGCGCGGTGAGATAGACATAGGGCTTGAACGAGGAGCCGGGCTGGCGCAGCGCGTGGCTGGCGCGGTTGAACTGGCTGTCGCCGTAGTCCTTGCCTCCGACCAGCGCGCGCACCGCGCCGTCGGTCTCCATGGACACCAGCGCCGCCTGGTCCGCATGGCGTGCGCGGCCTTCGCGCCGAAGGGTGTTCTGCACCGCCTGGTCCGCGGCCTTCTGGAGATTCGTGTCGACGGTG